>NZ_JAIUHP010000023.1:0-66089 GCF_020165175.1 Mesorhizobium sp. CA16 | reverse complement strand
GTCGACGTGAAGGGCGAGATCCTCGAGCTCAAGAACACCATCAACACGATGGTCGATCAGTTGAACTCGTTCGCATCCGAGGTCACGCGCGTCGCGCGCGAGGTCGGCACCGAGGGCAAGCTCGGCGGCCAGGCCCAGGTTCGCGGCGTCGCCGGCACCTGGAAAGACCTGACCGACAACGTCAATTCCATGGCCGAGAACCTCACCGGCCAGGTGCGCAACATTGCCGAGGTCACGACGGCGGTTGCTTCGGGCGACCTGTCGAAAAAGATCACGGTGGCAGTGCAGGGGGAGATACTCGAGCTCAAGGACACCATCAACACGATGGTCGATCAGCTGAACTCCTTCGCTTCCGAAGTCACGCGCGTTGCGCGCGAAGTGGGCACGGAAGGCAAGCTCGGCGGGCAGGCAGAGGTGAGAGGCGTCGGGGGCACCTGGAAAGACCTGACTGACAACGTCAATCTGATGGCGGCCAACCTGACAGGCCAGGTTCGAAACATCGCCGAGGTGACAACAGCCGTCGCCCGCGGCGACCTTTCCAAGAAGATCACCGTGGACGTCAAAGGCGAGATCCTCGAGCTCAAGGATACCGTCAACACGATGGTCGACCAGCTGAACTCCTTCGCCTCCGAAGTCACGCGCGTGGCGCGCGAGGTCGGATCGGAAGGCAAGCTCGGCGGCCAGGCCCATGTGGAAGGCGTCGGCGGCACGTGGAAAGACCTGACCGACAACGTCAACGCCATGGCCGGCAATCTGACCGTGCAGTTGCGCGACGTGTCCAAAGTCGCGACCGCGATCGCGACCGGCGACCTGACGCAGAAGATCACCGTCGATGCCTTGGGAGAGATCCTGCAGATCAAGGATGTGATCAACACGATGGTTGATCAGCTGAATTCCTTTGCCTCGGAGGTGACGCGCGTGGCGCGCGAGGTCGGCTCGGACGGCAAGCTCGGCGGCCAAGCGCAGGTCAGAGGCGTGGGCGGCACCTGGAAGGACCTGACCGACAATGTGAACGCGATGGCGGCCAACCTGACGGGCCAGGTGCGCAACATCGCGGAAGTGACCACGGCCGTGGCGCTCGGCGACCTTTCCAAGAAGATCACCGTGGACGTCAAGGGCGAGATCCTTGAGCTCAAGTCGACGATCAACACCATGGTCGATCAGCTGAACTCCTTCGCCGGCGAGGTGACGCGTGTCGCGCGCGAAGTCGGCACCGAAGGAAAGCTCGGCGGCCAAGCCCAGGTGCGAGGCGTAGCCGGTACGTGGAAGGATTTGACCGACAACGTGAATTCCATGGCCGAGAATCTGACCGGTCAGGTTCGCAACATCGCCGAAGTGACGACGGCGGTCGCGCGAGGCGATCTTTCGAAGAAGATCACCGTCGACGTGAAGGGCGAAATCCTCGAGCTCAAGTCGACCATCAACACCATGGTCGACCAGCTGAACTCCTTCGCCGGCGAGGTGACACGCGTCGCACGTGAAGTCGGCACGGAAGGAAAGCTTGGCGGTCAGGCCGAAGTGCGCGGCGTGGCCGGCACCTGGAAGGATCTGACCGACAACGTCAACCTGATGGCCACCAATCTGACCAACCAGGTGCGCGGCATCGCCGACGTCGTGACTGCGGTTGCGCAAGGCAATCTCAAACGCAAGTTGACTGTGGACGCGAAGGGCGAAATCGCCTCCCTGGCGGACACCATCAACGGGATGATCGAAACGCTCGCCACCTTTGCCGACCAGGTGACCAATGTCGCGCGCGAAGTCGGCATCGAAGGCAAGCTTGGAGGCCAGGCACGCGTGCCTGGCGCCGCCGGTCTGTGGCGCGATCTTACGGACAACGTCAATCAGTTGGCGGCCAATCTGACCACCCAGGTCCGCGCAATCGCCGAGGTCTCGACAGCGGTGACGAAGGGTGATCTGACGCGCTCGATCAGCGTCGAGGCTTCCGGAGAGGTCGCCGCGCTCAAGGACAACATCAACGAGATGATCCGCAATCTCAAGGATCAGACGTTGAAAAACGCCGAGCAAGATTGGCTGAAGACAAATCTCGCGCGTTTCTCCCGCATGCTGCAGGGAGAGCGCGATCTCGCCACGGTGTCGCGTCTCATCATGTCCGAGCTCGCTCCGCTTGTGAACGCGCAATACGGCGTCTTTTATGTGACCAATCGGGACGAGGAGGAGTCCTATCTGGAACTGGCGGCGTCCTATGGTGCCGAGAGCAAGGCGGCAATCAAGCAACGCCTCGATCTGCGTGAGGGTCTCGTCGGACAAAGTGCTGCCGACAAGCGAGCCATTATGCTCGACAATGTTCCGCCGGACTTTTTGCGCGTCACATCGGGGCTTGGCAGCGCCTCGCCGGCAAACGTCATCATTCTACCTGCCTTGTTCGAAGATGAGGTCAAGGCTGTCATCGAGCTCGCATCTTTCAGCGAGTTCCGCGACACGCACCAATCGTTTCTCAATCAGCTGATGGAATCGGTCGGCATCGTCCTCAACACGATCGCGGCGACGATGCGCACCGAGGGCCTGCTCAAGCAATCGCAATTGCTGACATCCGAGCTGCAGGCGCGTCAGACCGAACTGACGAAAAAGCAGGAGGAACTGCACGCCACGAACGAGGAACTCCAGGAGAAGGCTCAACTTCTGGAGAATGAGAAAAAGCAGGTCGAAAACAAAAATCTCGAAATCGAGATGGCGCGCCGGGCGCTTGAGGAGAAAGCCGAGCAGCTGGCGCTTACCTCCAAGTACAAATCCGAGTTCCTCGCCAACATGAGCCATGAGCTCAGAACCCCGCTCAATTCGCTTCTCATTCTTTCAAATCTGCTTGCCACGAACCAGCAGGGCAACCTCAACGAAAAGCAGGTCGAGTTTGCTCGCACCATCAATTCGGCCGGTACGGACCTTCTCAGCCTGATCAACGACATCCTCGATTTGTCGAAGATCGAGTCCGGCACGGTCTCGATCGACATCAACGATATGCCGGTCGCCCATTTGCGCCAGCATATGGAGCGCACGTTCCGCCAGCTTGCAGCCGACAAGGGGCTGGGCTTTACCATCAATGTCGATCCCGCTCTTCCGGAAACCGTGCGTACGGACGAGAAGCGGTTGCAGCAGATCGTGCTCAACCTGCTGTCGAACGCCTTCAAGTTCACCTCCGAAGGCAAGGTCAGCCTGAGTTTCAGAATGGAAAAGGCGGGACGCCGCAACGGCGCCAAGCTGCCCAGGAAAGCGCTTGCCATAGCGGTGACCGACACCGGTATCGGCATCCCGGAAGACAAGCAGAAATTGATCTTCGAGGCGTTCCAGCAGGCCGATGGCACGACCAGCCGCAAATATGGAGGAACCGGTCTTGGGCTCTCGATCAGCCGTGAGATCGCCCGTTTGCTCGGCGGTGAGCTAAGAGTTGAAAGCATTCCCGGCAAAGGATCGACGTTCACGCTCGTCATTCCGATCGATGGTCCCAGGGTTGCCGCTGCCAGCCAGCCGGAACTGCTTCCGGCCACCGAGGCAATCGCGACGACAGCGGCGCCCAGCGGTTTGCCGTCGGCGGAATTGATGGACGATCGCGACGCTATATCGGCGCAAGACAGGGTCGTTTTGATCGTCGAGGACGACCCGACCTTTGGCGGTCTGCTGCTGGGCCTGGCACGGTCTGCCGGGTTGAAAGGCGTCCTTTCGACCGCAGGCTCCGGAACCTTGGCGCTGGCCCGCAAGCTGGTGCCGGACGCGATCACGCTGGACCTCGGCCTTGCGGACATCGATGGATGGGTGCTCTTCGACCTGCTGCGCCATGATCCGAAGACCGCCGGCATTCCCATTCATGTGATTTCCGGAGCGGAAGACATCGATAGCCTGGCTCGCAAAGGGGCATCGAGCATCTCGACCAAACCGGTGTCATCCGAGGAGCTGGTGAAGGTGTTCCAGGAAATTCATTCGAGGAACCTGCGCGTCCAGCGCCGGGTGCTCGTGGCCGACTCCGATCCCGAGCGCCGCCTTTCCCTGGTCGAGACGATCCGGGACGGCGTCACCTCGGTCACTGCAATCAGTCGCGCGGCAACCGCGGAGGACATCGACCTCGCCTCATACGATGCGGTTGTCCTTGGGCTTGGAAAGTCTGCCAGGGATAATGCGCGGGCCCTTGACGAACTCACCAACCAGTTTTCAGACGGCCTTCCTCCGCTGCTGTTTTTTGCCCCTCATTCTGAGGCAGTTGAACAGGTGCTGGCGTTGAATCCCGCTTTGTCCTCAGTCCCGCGAGCTGAGAATTTTGCTCAATTGGCTCTCCATATATCCGCAACGCTTCCGGGAGGACTGCGCGAGGAAAGCGGGGCAGGTGCCGAACGAGCTGACAACAGGTCGAATCTTGCGGGCGCGAAAGTCCTGATCGTCGATGACGATATTCGAAACATCTATTCGCTGACGAGCGTCCTTGAGACCTACGATATCGAAGTCCTTCACGCTGAGCGCGGTCGCGATGGAATAGCGTTGCTGGAGGAGAATGCCGACGTCGATGCAGCCTTGATCGACATCATGATGCCGGAGATGGACGGCTACGAGACGATGAGGAGTATCCGCAACACACCCTCCATCGCGCATATTCCATTGATATCGGTGACAGCAAAGGCGATGAAAGGCGACCGGCAGAAATGCCTGGAAGCCGGGGCTTCCGACTATATTGCCAAGCCTGTCGACCTCGACCTGCTGTTGGCACTGCTGCGGGTCTGGATCGGTCGCTCTCGGGATCGGGGCGAGACATCGCACAATCTGCTTAGGTCAGTCAGCTGACGGGACGCCCGATGCAAAAGCTGTCGCGGATCCGTTCGAAGAAACTGGAGATTGTGCAGTTGGCGGACAATCCGTCAAAGGCGCGCATCCTGGCAGTCGATGATGACGAACGAAACCTGTTGGCGATCGAAGAAGTTCTCACCCCACTCGCGGAAGTCGTCGCTGTGCAATCCGGCGAGGAGGCGCTGCGCTGCCTCCTAAAAGAGGATTTCGCCGTTATCTTGCTGGATGTTCTGATGCCGGGCCTCGACGGCTACGAAACAGCCGCGTTGATCCGCCAGCGCGAACAGTCCAGACGAACCCCTCTCATCTTCCTCACGGCCATCAATAAGGAAGATGCTCATATGCTGCGTGGCTACGACGCCGGCGCAGTGGACTATATGTTCAAGCCCTTCGACCCCGCCATGCTGCGATCGAAAGTGGCTGTATTCGTCGAGCTTCACGAAAAGACGCTCGAGATCCAGCGCAATGCGGTCGCCGAACAGGCACTGCTGGCGAAGGCCCTGCAGGCCGAAAAACAAAAGCTCGAGGCCGAACGATCGCTGCGCAGCGCCGAAGAACGGCAGGAGGCCATTCTTGGATCCTTGCCCGTCTGTTTTCACGCCAGGGTCGCCGAGCCGCCTTTTGCAGCACGTTTTGTTTCAAAAGGTGTCGAACGTCTGACGGGATTCCCACCTGAGCGACTGACGTCCGAGTCGCGGTTTGGGCTGAGCCGGGTGCATCCGGAAGATCTACCCAGGGTGCGGGAAGCTTTATTGGCGGCAAAGGTGACAGGCTCCTACACATGCGAGTTCCGCTGGCAGTGTGCCGATGGCAAATATCGTATCTTTCTCGACCAAGGAATCCTGTCGAAAGGTGTCGACGGACGCCGACCTGAAATCCTCGGCACTCTGCTTGACGTGACCGAGCGGCGAGAACTCGAAAATCAACTTCTTCAATCACAGCGCCTCGAAGCGGTCGGGAAACTCACCGGAGGGCTGGCACACGATTTCAACAATCTGCTTGCCGCGGTTCTGAGCGGACTAGGATTGCTCGAGAGGCAGCTCACGCTTGACGAGCAAGCAAAGAAGATCGTTGAACTCACTCGCCGCTCCGCGAAGCAAGGCGCCGAACTTGTCAACCGCATGCTTGCCTTTTCGCGGCGTCAGAATCTGAAGCCGACGGCAGTGCGGCTGGCCGCGCTGGAAGATACGATGAACGGCTTGGTGGCTCCCGTGCTCGGCGGCCTGATCCGCTTTGAGTGGAAGGTCGACAACTCCGTTTGGCCCGCGCATGTCGACGTCGGCCAATTGGAGTTGGCGTTGATGAATCTGGTGTTCAACGCGCGCGACGCGATGCCCTCCGGCGGGACAATTGCCGTGCAGGCGCAAAATCGGGTCATCAAAATACCTTCCGAAGACCTGGCGGCCGGAGAGTATGTAGTCCTCACCGTCAAGGACACCGGTGCCGGCATCCCGAAGGAGATTCTGACCAAGGTCGTCGAACCGTTTTTCACGACGAAGCCCGTCGGGAAAGGCACCGGGCTGGGTCTCAGCACGGTATACGGTTTCATGAAGCAATCGGGCGGCGCGCTTCGCATAGACAGCCTCGTCGGGCGCGGAACATCCATGGAGCTGTGGCTGCCGCGTTCAGCGGAGCAGCCTTCCGACAATGTGGCAGATCTGGATGGAGAGAGAGTCCTGGTCGAGACTGCAGGGAAGGCTTTCCCTTCGCTTCTATTGATTGACGACAGCAGCGGATTGCGGCAGCTAACCGCGGAATCGCTTCGGCAACACGGGTTTACAGTGACATGCGCAGCAGGGGGTGCCGAGGCGCTGGCAATTATTGAACGGACACCGCATGAGTTCGACGTCATTGTCACCGATTTCGCAATGCCGCTCGTGTCCGGAGTCGAGGTAATTCGCTTCGCGCGCAACCTGCGCTCCGATTGGCCAGCGGTTATGATAACCGGCTATGCCGACGCTGACGCAATTTCAAACCGCCCATCGGACGTGCCATTGGTCAACAAGCCGTTCCGGGAAAAAGATCTCATCGAGAGCATCTTGCGGGTCAGCGCCTTGAAGCCAGTCGGCGGCCGGCCGACAGCCGGTTCCGGTTAGATCCAGACTTGGCAGTGGCCAACCGGTCTTTCGCGCCAGACGACCGCACCCACTGACGACTGAGCATTCGAGGGACGGCTGCTCATCCGTTGCCGGCGGCACCTTGGCCGGCATGTGTCGGGCGAGATGAGCGATGGGTCAGCGCCAGAACTCCAGAACCTCCTCCGCAGCGGCGACTTCGACATGATGCGAATATCGCGTCGTGAACAGCTTGAGTATATTTTCGTAGGCTTCGTCCGATGTGCTGCAGATCGCATCCTCGACCAGGATCGTTCTGTAACCGAAGTCGATCGCTCCGAGCAGCGTCGCCAACACGCACATGTCGGCCTCGCCTCCGCTGACGATAAGCTCGGTCACACCTTCCGCCTGAAGGCTCCGGTGGAGCTCGCCGGTCAGCCAGGGAGAGTAGACGGGCTTATCGAAAACGCGAGCCGGCGGCACGAAATCACGCAGTTCGGGCAGCAGTTCGAGGCTGCCCGGGCCGGCACATTCGATAGTCATCTGCGACCAGCGCTCATAGTATTGACGCCAATGGCCCTGGCCTTCGCCAGGTCTTCTCGCCGTTATGAACCTGGTGAAAATCGTTCGCTCCGGTCTGCCATCGATAAGCGAAAGCACCTTCGGCAGGATGGCGGGCAGCCACTCAACCGCCCATGGCCCAGGCGGCAAGAACATCATCTGCATGTCAACGCAAATGTGGACGGCTCGTGTTGAGATTGGCGTCATCGCGATCCAAACTTCCTGCCGTGAAAGCTAAGCCTTTGTGTCACCCAATGCTTGCGCCGTCGGAGCGGTGTCGACGCCCGTTTCGCGGCCGGCCTCGGCGAGGAGCGCGTCGGCGAGGTACTCTTTCAAATCGCCGACCTCATCGCTGATTTCTTCCGCGAGGATGCCTTCCCGCTCTGCGTCCGCGATGCAAGCTCTCGCCAGTCTTTCTGCCGCGGCCTCCGGGGACGCTTCGGCGGCCGGTCTAACCGCATGGCCCTCGATCCACTCCTCGACGAAGTGTCCCGGTTTGTTGACGAGGATATCGACCTGGTCTGGGTTGACTGTAGGCGCAGGGAGAGTGTCGACCTTCATGGCTTGTACTCCGGATTTGTGAATTACAAACGCGGACGCTTAAGCAAGGATGCATAGTCTCTGCCCCTCTCGAAGGACTGTGATCGTAATGTGAAGGAGAGCTGATGGCGCGTTCGTCTGAAACGGCAAGAGCGTGGCCCGCGCCTTTTGTTGGATTGCGGTTGGTTTCACTTACGCTTGCGGTCGAGACGCTTGAGTGATTCGCGCAGTTTGTCAGGAAGCCAGCGGTTTACGTGAAACAAGGGCAAGCTGCGTAGATATCGACGCATGGTTTCATTCGAGAATTGCCGCCTAAGAAGAGCGGCTGTGGATTTGTTGTCGCGTTTCTCGGCCATGGTTGCAGGTCAAACATGAGGCGGCTTGCTTGATCAAAAACTTGTCCCACACTCCGTTGTTCCCCCCAGTTACAAACAGTGAAGGGTCCACTGCCGATTTGCGCCCCGATTTTTGACGGCCATGGGTAGTGATCCCACGTAACCTTGATCAATGGCCGGTCTTCTGGTGTGGCGCCGCGACCGCCTTGCTCTGCGGCGATGCTTTCTCGCAGCCCACGGAACATTGCAGGCAATAAAAGGCGGGAAAATCCCATCGCTGCTCTTACCGATGTGGCGATGCCGAAATGTCGGGACGCGAACTGGCCGACGAAAGTGAAGCTGATCCACAGTCCTCAAAGGTACTCTGCACCACCGGCCATCAACAATGGCACGCTAGCTTTCGCTATGCTTCGTCAAAACGACTGCCTTCCTTGGAAGGATCCCGCGACAGCACACGTTCTTCCTCGTCGTCGGGCAAGGCTTCGTCGCTCTCCTGATAGGGGTTGTCGTCATCCTCTTCGGGGAGGACGCCTTGTGCTTCGGCATCGTCCTCCGGATCGCCGTTTACGGCGACGCTGCCAGGCGGCACCCGACCATTATCAAGAGCGTCCCAGTCCTGTTGTTCGATGCCGGGAGCTTCGGTTTCATCCCGCCTTGCGGCTCGCTGTTTGTCGCGCGGATCCATTTTCTCGTCTCCAAGATAGGTGCGTCCGTGACGCGGGCTGTTCTAACCATAAACCGTTTGATGGGGTCGGTTGTTCCGGAGGGGCGCTGCTACGAGATCTGCTCGAACGTGCATTGGCGCGGCGCTTTTTCGGGCCGCCAGCGAATGAATCGAGTGCCATGCCGGAACCGCTCGCCGGTGACGTGGTCGAAGCGGACTTCCACGACCAGTTCCGGCCGCAACGGCTCCCATTCGCCGCTGCGCTCGGTGCTCCAGCGGCTCGGCCCGCCCGGCGCCTTGCCGGTGAAGCCGGGCCCGCCACGCAGCGCCTCCAACTTCTTCGTGAGCGTGGCTCGTTCCTCGTTGGCGATTGTCGAGGTGAAGCCGACATGGTCAAGCAAACCCCGTTCATTGTAGAGGCCAAGCAATAGCGATCCGACCTGCGACTTGCCGTTCAGATAACGGAAGCCGCCGACCACGCAGTCGGCAGTGCGCAGCCGCTTGACCTTGATCATCGCGCGCTCGCCCGGCTGATAGGGATCGTTCAGCCGTTTGGCCACGACGCCGTCGGTAGACCCATGCCCGGCACCTTCCAGCCATCGCCTGGCGGTCGCGAAACTCGTGGTGCAGGGCGAGAGCTGAAGAGCGTCTGTGTTTGCTTGCGCGACGAAGTCTTCAATTGCCGTGCGTCTTTGCGTCAATGCGACTTCGAGCAGCGATTTGCCGCCCGGCGCGACCAGCATATCGAACAGGATCAGCCGCGCCGGCGTTTCCGCGCTCAGCTTGCGGATGCGGCTCTCGGCCGGATGAAGCCGCATCTGCAGCGCGTCGAAGGATGCGGCGCCGCCGATCTCGATGACGATTTCGCCGTCGACCACGAAATCCTTGGCTTCGAGGTTTTGCATCATTGCTGTGAGTTCGGGAAAGTAACGCCCAAGCGGCTTGCCCGACTTCGCCCTGAGATCGACCGTTTTGCGATTCTTGAAAGCGAGGCAGCGAAACCCATCCCATTTCGGTTCGAACTGCCAGAAGCCTTTGTCCTGCGGCAGTTTTTCGTTGATCCGAGCCTCCATCGGGGATGTATCGAGGGGGAGAGGAAACGCGTCGGTCGCGGCCGCTGCCATCGTCGGCCCTCAGGCGTCGAGGTCGATCAAGGCTATGCCAAGGCCGGGGCGTTTGGTGCGCCGCAGGTGAACGGGCGATTCCGTCACCGTGACTTCGAGCGTAGGCTTGACGATGCCTTCAACAAGGTGGCCGCCGCGCGTCGATCCGTCGCTTAGACCCAGTACAGCATGGATGTGCAGGCTCGGTCTGCCGCCGTCGTCGACCGCGATGTCGCCAACAGCGCTCAGAACCTCGCATTGCTCGCCGACCGGGATCTTGCGGTAAGATTTCGAGCCGAAGTCGAACCAGCCAACGGTCGCCTTCTCGAATGCGCCGATCGCGGTCAGCGAGGCGCCGGCAATTCCTTGCTCGCCGGCGAAGTCGGACAGGGCAGCAAATGCTTCCTCGCCTGGATCCAGCACAACCACGAATGTCCTTTGTCCAGAAGTCTGTGCGACCAGTTTCGATTTCATATCGGCCTGCCATCAGCGTTGGTATTGGCCGTAACTCGAAGCCGGCATGCATGTTCCCGCATGATGAGCATCTTCGAAGGGCAGGATCACACTTCTGTGAGGCCTCGGATCCCGCGCGGGCCAGGCCGGAACAATGGCCTGAATGAATGGTTAGCCCCCGATGAGCAGCCAGCCAGGAGCGAGCCATGTCCCAGCCTTCCGTCCCATCCACGCTTGGCCTCAGCCGGCGCAATTTCATGACAGGCACGGTCTCGGCTGCCGCGGCACCATTGCTCGTTTCATCGGCGAAAGCCGAAGCGCCTGCCGCCGCTGGCGCGGAACTTCGCGAGCCAGTGGTGACGTCGATGCGGATCAACAAGCAGGCCTATGAGCTGTCGCTCGACACTAGAACCAGCCTGCTTGACGCCTTGCGGGATCATATCGGGCTAACCGGCACCAAGAAGGGTTGCGACCATGGACAGTGCGGGGCGTGCACGGTTCTTGTCGATGGCAAACGCGTGCTCTCCTGTCTTAGTTTCGCGGTGATGAATGCCGGCAAGGATGTGACGACCGTCGAGGGGCTGGCATCCAGCGACGGTAAGCTGCATCCGATGCAGCAGGCCTTCATCGACCACGATGCGTTCCAGTGCGGCTACTGCACGCCGGGCCAAATCCTGTCGGCCATTGGTTGCATCAATGAAGGGCACGCAAAATCCGAAGACGACATCCGCGACTATATGAGCGGTAATATCTGCCGTTGCGCCGCCTATCCAAACATTGTCGCTGCCATCCTGCAGGCACGCGATCAGATGAAGGGAGCCTGATATGCGTCCCTTCGTCTACGAACAGCCGACCGACATTTCCGCGGCCGTCGCGATCGCATCTCGCTTCACGACCGAGGACGACCAGCCGACGCGAGCGAATGCGCAGTTCATCGCCGGGGGCACCAACCTTGCCGATTATATGAAGCTCGGCGTTGCCGAGCCGAACCGGCTGGTCGACCTCAACCGGCTCAAGGATCCAGGCCTCAGGCAAATCCGGGTGACCGACGAGGGCATCCGCTTCGGGGGCCTGGTGCGGATGGGTGAGGCGGCAGATCACGCTGAGCTCAAGCGCGGCTATCCCGTTATTGCCGACAGCTTGCGGCTGGCCGCAAGCGGCCAGATCCGCAACATGGCAAGTCTCGCCGGCAATGTCCTGCAGCGCACGCGCTGCGAATATTTTCGCGAGACATCCTGGCACTGCAACAAGCGCGTGCCAGGATCGGGCTGCGCTGCGATGGAGGGTTTCAACCGGCAGCATGCGGTGCTGGGCGGCAGCGATGCCTGCATCGCGACGTATCACGGCGACTTTGCCCAGGCGTTGATCGCGCTCGATGCCGTCGTGCGTGCTGAAGGCTCGCGTGGGGCGCGAAAGATACCGCTCGCCAAGCTGCATCGTCAGCCACGCGATACGCCTGAGATCGAGACCGATCTCGCTGCTGACGAGATCATCACCGCCATAGAAGTGCCGGCTGTGCCATGGGCGCGGCGCTCGCTTTATCTGAAGATCCGAGACCGCGAATCCTACGCGTTCGCGCTGGCTTCGGCGGCCGTTGCGCTCGACCTGGACGGCGACAACGTACGCGAGGCGCGCATTGCCCTGGGCGGCGTGGCGACCGTGCCGTGGCGCGCCAAAGCCGCGGAGGAAGCCCTGCAAGGAAAGACGCTCGACGAGGCTTCGGCGGGGGCGGCGGCGGATGCCGCCTTCGCCGGGGCCGAGCCGCGCCAGCACAACGCATTCAAGATCGAGCTCGGCAAGCGAACGCTGGTGCGCGCGCTGCTCGAAACCCGCGACATGAAGGTGTGATATGGACACTGCCGCTCCGAGGCCGAAAGAGAACCAGGGCCAACCGCTGCCGCGCGTCGATGCACGGCTTAAGGTCACCGGGCAGGCGCATTACCCAGCCGACCTGCCGACCGCCAACATCGCCTATGGCGCGCTGGCCACCAGCAGCATTGCCAAGGGCAAGGTAGCCAAGCTTCATCTCGACGACGCCCGTGCCGTGCCCGGGTTGCTCGACATCGTCACTTACGGCGATATGGACAAGGTCGAGAAGCCGAAATTCGGCAATTCCGGCGCCACCTCGATCGGGCCGCTGCATGACCGGACGATCTTCCATGACGGCCAGATCATCGCGCTTGCGGTTGCCGAGACATTCGAAGCCGCCGAAGAGGCGGTGCAGTTGATCCGCGCCGAGTATGATGCGGAGACGCCCACGGCGAGCTTCGACAGTCCGGGCACGGCGACCATTCCCGCCGCCGGCAAGAGCCCTCTGTTCAAGGAAGACGTGAAGGCCGGCGACTTCGATGCCGCCTATAGAGAGGCCGCGGTGAAGATCGACGCGCGCTATTCGACGCCCACGCAGCACCACAATCCGATCGAGCTGTTCTCGACCACCGCCTTCTGGCAGGGCGACCAGCTGATCGTCCACGAGCCGTCGCAAAACGTGACCGGCTGGAAGGTCGAGCTTGCCAGGCAGCTGAAGATCGATCCCGCTAAGGTGCGCATCGTCAGCCCCTTCATCGGCGGCGCCTTCGGTTCCAAGGGACCGATGACGCCGCGCACGGCCATCGTCGCGGTTGCCGCCAGGCGGCTCGGCCGACCGGTGCGTTGCGTGACCAGCCGGATGCAGGCCTTCGGCACTCAGACCTATAGGGCCGAGACAAGGCACCGCATCCGGATCGGCGCCAGCAAGGACGGCCGCATCACTGCCTTCGCGCATGAAGGCTGGGAGGTCACCTCGCGGCCGGACTCCTATGTCGTGGGCGGCACGTCGGCAACCGGCCGCATGTATGCTTACGGTTCTGTGCTGACACATGTCTCGCTGGTGCAGGCGGACCGCAACACCCCCGGTTACATGCGCTCGCCGCCCGAGACGCCGTATGTCTATGCGCTGGAAAACGCCATGGACGAAATGGCGGTAGCGCTCGGCATGGATCCGGTGGAATTCCGCCGGATCAACGAACCGAAGACTGAGCCGATCGGCAAGAAGCCGTTCTCCAGCCGCTCGCTGATCCAGTGCTATGACCAGGCGGCCGAGGCTTTTGGCTGGGCGAAGCGGGACCAGAAAGTGGGAGCGATGCGCGACGGCGACTGGCTGGTCGGCATGGGCTGCGCGACGGCGATCTATCCAACCGCAGTCGCGCCATGCGCGGCGCGGGTGCGCCTGACCGTCGATGGCGATGTGCGGCTGCAATGCGGTTCGCACGAGATCGGAACCGGCGTGCGCACTGTCGCCGGTCAGATGGCGTCGGAACGTCTCGGCGTCAGCATCGATCGGATCAGCGTCGAAATGGGCGACAGCAGCCTGCCTCCCGCTCCTGTCTCGGGGGGCTCGATCTCCACCGCGAGCGTCTGCTCGGCAGTGCTGAAGGCCTGCGATGCCATCCGCACCAAGCTCTATGCCGGCGCGACCGCCGAGGGCGGGCCGCTGGCGGGCTCTCACAACGAGGAACTCGACCTCGCCGACGGAAAGATCGTGGCCAACGGCGGCGCTTCGGCAAAGATCGAAGATGTCCTGAAGACCATGCAGGTTGGCGCAATCGAGGAATATGCCGAGTTCGCGCCCAAGGGTGCGACGCCCGAAGCGCTGAAGAAGCTCTATGCCGGCATGCCGGAATTCCACGGTGGCGAGCAGGATGAGGATTCGGTGAAATACGCCTTCGGCGCCGAGTTCGTCGAAGTCCGCATCAACCGCTACACGAGGGAGATCCGCGTGCCGCGCATCGTCGGCGCGTTCGCGGCCGGCCGCATCATGAACACGCGCACCGCGCGCAGCCAACTGATGGGCGGCATGATCTGGGGCATCGGCCAGGCGCTGCATGAAGCGACGGAAGTCGACAGCCGCTATGCCCGCTATGTCAACCGCGACCTGCAAGACTATCTCGTGCCGGTGAATGCCGACATCAAGGACCTGCAGGTGATCCTGGTCCCGGAGGTCGACCACGCGGTCAACCCGGCCGGCGTGAAGGGCCTTGGGGAACTCGGCAATGTCGGCACGGCCGCGGCTGTTGCCAGCGCAGTCTACCATGCCACCGGCAAACGCATCCGCGATTTGCCGATCAGGATCGAGCAGTTGCTCGCTTGAGCATGCCTGCGATGCATGCGCACAGCTATTTTCTCTAATAGGGCGAAACCTATGTTTCACCTTGGGGTGTGGATGCTGCCCATCGCGGGTATCCCTCTGATCCTCATTCTGATCTGGATGTATTTCCTCGCCAGGCGCCGAAGCCGGCGGCCGGCGGAGCGGAAGGGCGGTCTGTCACAGCCGACGGGGCGGCGTCGCAACGACCTGAAGCGCTGAAATCTTTAGCCCGGGTGGCCGATCTCTGTCACCCGGTCGGCAAAGCGTGGGCGATGACTTCGTGCCGACCTTGGTTTCCGTGAAGTGGCGGCCGCCGAACGCATGGGAGCGGCGGTGGTTGCGGATTAAATCCGCGATCTGTTCCCGGTTGCAGTCACCATTCTGTGATTCCGACGCGGGCGCGGAACCTTGGCGGCGAAAGCACCGTTAGGGGGCGTCAACTCTGGGTTTGCCTTCAGCAGAATCGGCGAGGGGATGCCGCAAATCTTCTCGAAAAACGCCAATGGCGTTGCGCGCTTTGTCATCTGGGGAAGTTGTGCGGTTCTGTTGATCGCAGCCGCGATCGGGACAATCCTTCCCCGTTCGGACCTGGTAACGGGAGTAGGTGAGCCATTGGCGCAGCCGGTGCCGTTCAGTCACAAGCACCATGTCGGCCAGCTCGGCATCGACTGCCGTTATTGTCACAATGGCGTCGAGACCTCGTCTTCGGCGGGTTTGCCGGCGACCGAGGTCTGCATGACCTGCCATTCGCAGCTTTTCACCAATGCCGGCATGCTGGCGCCGGTGCGTGCAAGCCTGGCCGGCGGCAAGCCGATCGAATGGCAGCGCGTCAACAGCGTGCCGGATTTTGTCTTCTTCAATCATGCGATCCACATCAACAAAGGCGTCGCCTGCGAGACCTGCCATGGCGAGGTCGACCAGATGCCGCTGACGATGCGGGCGCGCGCACTGAGCATGGAGTGGTGCCTCGGCTGTCATCGCAACCCGGAGCCGAATTTACGTCCCCTGCAGGACGTGTTCCTGATGCACTGGCAGCCGCCCGCGGACATCGCTGAGATCAGGCGGCAGCTGATCGGCATGCTCGACATCCATCCCGAGACGATGACGGATTGCTATGTCTGCCATCGCTGACAGGCCTGGTTCCGCCATCGACATCGAGGCGCTGCGCAAGCGGCTGGCGCATGGCGGCGAAATGTGGCGCAGCCTCGACGAGATCGCCGGCGCCGCCGATTTCCGCCGCTTCGTCGAGGCCGAGTTCCCGGCAATCGCGGAACGCCTGCCGGCAAAGCCGAACCGGCGCACGCTGCTGAAGCTGATGGGCGCCTCGCTGTCGCTTGCCGGGCTGGCCGCCTGCAGCAGGGCGGAAAACATCGTGCCCTATGTGTGCCAGCCGGAAATCCTGGTCCCCGGCAAGCCTGTCTACTATGCGACGACGCTGTCGAGTGACGGCTTCGGTATCGGCGCCATCGTCGAAAGCCATGAAGGGCGGCCGACCAAGATCGAAGGCAATCCCGACCATCCGGCCTCGCGCGGCGCCACCGACGCGGTGATGCAGGCAGCCGTGCTGACGCTGTTCGATCCGGACCGTTCACGCACGCCGCTCAAGGATGGCCAGCCGGCATCGTACGGCGATTTCCTAAAGACAATGGCGGGGCTCGTTTCGCGATGGACGGCATCGCAAGGGCAGGGCGGGGCCTTGCTGGTTGAAGCGACCACCTCGCCGACGCTTGCGGCGCAGCTGGGTGCGCTGCGGACACGCTATCCGAGGCTGAAACTCTATCGCCACGATCCGTTGGCGATACCGGCCGCGGGAGAGGCGTCGCGTGCCCTGTTCGGGGCGGCGCTGACGCCGGTCTACCGCTTCGATCGTGCTGAAACGATCGTCAGCCTCGACGCCGATTTCCTCGGCGAAGGACCGGGGCGGCTCGCTTATGCGCGCGACTTTGCTGCGCGGCGACGTGTACGCGATCCGTCCGACCGGATGAGCCGGCTTTATGCGGTGGAGTCGACGCCGACAATCACCGGAGCCGCCGCCGACCACCGGCTCGCGATCAAGCCAAGCAACGTCGAAGCCGTAGCTGCCGGATTGAAGGCGGCGTTGACCGGCCAAACCGGAGCTTCCGGCTCGCCGGTCGATCCGGCGTGGATGGCCGCGCTGGTCGACGACCTGAAAGCGGCGGGCCGCAACGCGCTGGTCATCGCCGGGGCGCCGCAGAGCGCCTTCGTTCACGCCGCCGCGCTTGCCGCCAATGCGAAGCTTGGCGCGCTTGGCAACACGGTCGAGCTGATCGAAGCGCCGGATGCGCTGCAGGTCGATGGCGACCTGGAGGCGATGTGCCAAGCGATTGGCCGCGAGGCGATCGATACGGTCGTGGCACTGGGCGCAAACCCGCTGCACACCGCGCCGGCAGGCCTCGATGTGCGCAAGGCGTTCTCCAGCTTGAAGCTGCTGGTCCATCACGGCCTCTACCGCGACGAGACGGCGTTCCTGGCGCATTGGCATTTACCGGCTGCGCACGAACTCGAAAGCTGGAGCGACATCCGCGCCTATGACGGCAGCACCTCGCTGGTGCAGCCGCTGATCAAGCCGCTTTACGACGGCAAGACCGCGCATCAGCTTCTTGCCGTGCTTGGCGGCGGGTTCGAGGCCGATCCGCTTTCGCTTATCCGGCAGCATTGGACGCAACTCGATGACGATGCCTGGAGAAAGGCTCTGCGCGACGGCGTCATGGCGGACAGTGCTGCCAAGCCGGTATCCGTCACAGTGTCGCCGGCCCTGGCGGGACTGAAGCCGGCAGCAAAAGCAGACAGCGGCATCGATGTCCGCTTCGTCGCGGATCCCTGGTTGCGCGACGGCCGTTTCGCCAACGCCTCATGGCTGCAGGAACTGCCGCGACCCTTGACGAAGATTGTGTGGGGCAACGCTGCGCTCGTCTCGCCCGCCACCGCCGAGCGATTGAAGGTCGGAAATGGCGAGGTCGTCAATGTCGCCGCCAATGGGGCGGATGTCGATGGACCTGCCTGGATCGTGCCCGGCCACCCGGACGAGACGATAACGCTGTCCTTCGGCTTCGGACGGAAAGTCGGTTCCGTTGCTGCGCTATCGCAAGGCTACGACGCGTTCGACTTGCGCCGTGGTTCGGAATGGTTCGCGACCGGCGCGGCCATCGCGCCGCGCGGGAACAGCATGCGGGTCATCACCACGCAGCATCACCAAGCGATGGAAGGCCGCGCCGTCGTGCGCCACGCGTCGCTCGATGCATTCCGACGGAACCCGGATTTCGTGCGCAAGGATGCGCCGCCGTCGCCAACGGAATCGCTCTATCCCGATTGGCCTTACAATCAGGAAGCCTGGGCGATGGCGATCGACCTCTCGGCCTGCATCGGCTGCATGGCCTGCGTCTCGGCCTGCCAGGCGGAGAACAACATCGCGGCGGTCGGGCCTGAGGAATGCGAGCGCGGCCACGAGATGCACTGGCTGCGGGTCGACCGCTACTATGCCGGGCCGGTCGACGCGCCCGAGACGTTTTTCCAGCCGGTGCCCTGCATGCATTGCGAAAAGGCGCCGTGCGAAGTGGTGTGTCCGGTCAACGCCACCGTGCACACGCATGATGGACTGAATGCGCAGGTCTATAACCGCTGCATCGGCACGCGCTACTGCTCGCAGAATTGCCCCTACAAGGTGCGGCGCTTCAACTTCCTCGATCATCAATCCTTCGACAAGGACGACGCAGGTCCGGAGCAAGGCGTGCACAATCCGAATGTCAGCGTGCGCTCGCGCGGGGTGATGGAGAAATGCACCTATTGCGTCCAGCGCATCAGCGCCAAGCGCATCCAGGCGCAGATCGAGAACCGCGACATCGCCGATGGCGAAGTGGTCACCGCCTGCCAACAGGCCTGTCCGACCCAGGCCATCACTTTTGGCGATCGCAACAGGAAAGACGCAAAGGTGGTTCGCGAAAAAAGCGCGCCGCAGAATTACGCGCTGCTGGAGGAGCTGAACACACGACCGCGCACCACCTATCTCGGTAAGATCTCCAATCCGAACGGCAAGCTTGTCAAGCCGGGCGAGGCGACCGATGGCTGAAGCGAGCGCGAACAGCCCGGCTGTCCTGCGCGGCCGTCACGATTTTCCCGAGATCAGCGGGCGCATCAGTTCGATCGTGCTCAGCGGCCGCATGCCGCGCCATTTCTGGACTGCGTTCCTGCTCTGCTTCCTGCTTGTCCTGCTGCTGCTCTATTCGATCACTTATCTCATCGCGGTCGGCGTCGGCGGCCTTGGCATCAACATGCCGGTGGTCTGGGGCACGATGATCTCCAATTTCGTCTGGTGGATCGGCATCGGCCATGCCGGCACGCTGATCTCGGCGGTGCTGTTGCTCCTGCGCCAACCCTGGCGCGCCTCGATCAACCGCTTCGCCGAGGCCATGACGCTGTTTGCCGTCGCCATGGCCGGCCTATTTCCGATCCTGCATCTTGGGCGACCGTGGTTCTTCTACTGGCTGTTGCCGCTGCCCAATGTGCATATGCACTGGCCGCAGTGGCGAAGCCCGCTGGTCTGGGACTTCGCGGCGATCGCCACCTACGCGACCGTTTCGCTGCTGTTCTGGTATATGGGGCTGCTGCCGGATCTTGCAGTGCTGCGCGACCGCGCCAGGTCGAGACCGGCGCAGCTCTTCTACGGCATATTGGCGCTCGGCTGGCGCGGCTCGGCCTATCATTGGGCGCGCTACCAGGTTGTCTATTTCCTGCTCGCGGCCTTGGCCACGCCGCTGGTCGTTTCGGTGCATTCGATCGTCTCGCTCGATTTCACCTTCGCGATCACACCCGGCTACCACTCGACGATCTTCCCGCCCTATTTCGTCGCCGGCGCGCTGCTCTCCGGCTTCGCCATGGTGCTCACCATTGCAATCCCATTGCGGTGGGCCTTCTCGGTCAAGGACCTGATCACGCTCAGACACATGGACAATGCCGCCAAGCTGATGATCGCCGCCGGCATGGTCGTCGCCTATGGTTATGTCTCGGAAGCATTCTTCGCCTGGTATTCGGGCGAGCCCTACGAGCGAACCATGATGGCGCAGCGCGCGCTGGGTCCCTATGCGCCGCTGTTCTGGATAATGCTGAGCCTGAACTGCGGCGTGCTGCAATTGCTGTGGTTCAGACGCATCCGCCGCAACATGCCGCTGCTGTTCGCGATCGCCGTCGCCATCAATGTCGGCATGTGGATCGAGCGCTACATCATCGTCGTGACGGGGCCGAGCCGCGATTACCTGCCGTCTGCCTGGGGCGAGCAGTCGCTGGCCTGGCTCGATTTCGGCATCCTGTTCGGCTCGATCGGCACCTTCTTCGCGCTCGTCTTCCTGTTCATCCGTATCCTGCCGGCGATCACCATCTTCGAGGTCGAGGAACTGGCCGAAGAGGAGGGCAAGATCCGATGAGCCTCTACGGCCTCATGGCGGTGTTTGCCGGTCCCGAAGCGCTCATCGCGGCGGCGCGCGGCATGCGCGAGCGCGGCTATCGGCGCATGGATGCGTTCTCGCCGTTCCCGATGAAGGAACTGGAACGGATATTGGAGATACCGAAGACGCGCCTGCCCTGGGCCGTGCTCGCCGGCGGCATTGCCGGCGCGGCACTCGTCTATGCGCTGATCTGGTACTCTGTCGAAGTCGATTATCCCATCAATGTCGGTGGCCGGCCGCTGCACTCCTGGCCGCCTTTCGTCATCATCGCGTTCGAGGCCGGCATTCTCGGCGCCGCCTTCGCGGGTTTCCTGGGGGTGCTCGCGGCCAATGGGCTGCCCCGCTATCATCACCCCGTCTTCAACGCCGAGAGCTTCAGCTACGCGCGCGGCGGCAAGTTCTATCTGCTGATCGAAGCGGCCGATCCCAAATACCGCAAGGGCGTGACCAGGGGCCAGCTGACGCGGCTCGGCGCCGAGATGGTCGAGGAGGTCGAGGCGTGAGGCGCCTCGGCCTCACGCTTATGTTGGGTGCGCTGGCCGTCGCCGGCTGCCGGCAGGATATGGAGGACCAGCCGCGCTACGATCCGCTGGAGGCCAGCAACCAGTTCGCCGACGGCATGTCGGCGCGGACGCCCGTTACAGGAACGGTGGCGCGCGACGCCGATCTGACGCCGGTCCCGGACAAAATCCCTTATCCGATCACGATCGAGCTGCTGCAGCGCGGGCAGCAGCGTTTCGACATCTTCTGCTCGCCCTGTCACGGCCGCACCGGCGATGGTCACGGCATGATCGTCCAGCGCGGCTTTCCGGCGCCGCCGAGCTACCACCAGGAAGCCCTGCGCAAGGCCTCGGACCGGCACTTCTACGACGTCATCACCAACGGCTATGGCGCCATGTATTCTTATGCAGCCAGGGTGCCGCCGCAGGACCGCTGGGCGATCATCGCCTATATCCGCGCGCTGCAATATTCGCGCGACGCTCCGGTCGCCGAACTTCCGCAAAGCATGCGCGCGCGGCTCGAAGCGGAGGCCTCGCCATGAGCCGCCTCGAGCAAGGCTTTCTGTCGGCGGGCGCCGTAGGACTTGTCGTCTGCGGTCTGGGCGTATCGCTCGACGCCAAGGCGATGCTGAGCGCCTGGCTCCCCGCAATTCTCTTCGCGCTCAGCCTGCCGCTCGGCGCGCTGACCATACTGATGGTACACGGGCTGACCGGTGGACGCTGGGGCGATGCGGTCCGCCAGCCTTTGCGGATCATGATCGCGATGCTGCCATTTGCGCTCGTCCTGCTCCTGCCGGTGCTGATGCGGCTCGACCTGATCTTCCCATGGGCCGGCGCCGATCCCGCGATGCTTGCTGAGCAGGTTCGAGAGAAGCTTGCTTATCTCAATGTGCCGTTCTTCCTGCTGCGCTTCGCCTTCTGCGCTGCGGTCTGGCTCGTTCTGGCCTGGACGATGCTAACTACAGAGGACCCCGCAAAGCGTGGCAGCGGAAAGAAATATGCCCTCGGCCTCATCCTTCATGCGCTTGCCGTCAGCGTTTTTGCCACCGACTGGATGCTGTCGCTCGAGCCGGAGTTCACCTCGACCATCTACGCGCTTTGTGAAGCTGCCGCCGAGGTGGTCGGCGCATTCGCCCTGGCAATCTTGGTGCTGGCGGCAAGGCGGGGGGTGGAGGTCATGCCCGGAGGCGAGGAGGATGTCGCGCTCAGCGAGGATCTTGCCAACATGCTGCTCGGCTTCGTGCTGACCTGGATCTACCTCATGTTCATGCAGTGGGTCGTCGTCTGGGGCGGCGACTTGCCCGACGAGATCCGCTGGTACGGCATGCGCTCCACGGGCGGCTGGCTATATCTTCTTTGGCTGCTGATTGCCTTGCATGTCTCGGCTTTCGCGGGTCTGCTCAGCCGGAACCTAAAACGCAGCCATGTCGGCCTCGTCTGGCTCGCCGGAACTGCCTTGGCAGGCCATTTCGCCGATGTGTTCTGGCGTATCCGCCCGCCACTCCTTTCCGGCGGAGTCCCGGCATTGTGGCATGATGCGGCCGCCTGGATGGGATTGGGCGGACTATGGCTCGCGCTGTTCCTTTTCCTGCTCCGCCGACCGGACAAGATCGTCTGGTGGAAGCGCGAGGTCGCCCATGGCTAAGGCGCACCGTCACCCCGAGGCGCGCGATGTCCAGCCGCGTGTGCTGCTCGCTTTCGGCGGCGGGCTGTTACTGTTCATCGCTTTGGCCGCGATCGCCGTGAAGCTCGTCTTCAACACCGCGCCGACCTGGTTGCCGCTGCCAGCCAATACCAATCCCGAGAACCCGGATCTCCAGACCACGCCGCAGCAGGATCTGACCGCGTTCCGCGCCGAGGAGGATCGCCAGCTCAAGACCCTTGGCTGGGTGGATCGCAACGCCGGCATCGCCCGCATCCCGATCGACGACGCCATGTGGGCGGTGGTCAGCCACGGCCTGCCGGATTGGTCGCGACCGACGGCAGCGGCCACGGAGCCTGATTGCGCCCTGCTCACGGCGGCGGTTCCCCGTGCGCCGCAGGCCCGGAATTGCCAACAGCAAGGCGGGGCAGGGCGATGAAGAGCTTGTTGGCTGCGCTTTGTCTGTTCGTTGCCGGCACGGCCCTTGCCGCCGAGCGGCCGACATTCGATCCGAAGCTCGGCGCGCAGCTCAGCCTTGAGCGAGAATTGGTCGACGCAAGTGGCCGGAAGCTGACGCTGGGTGAAACGCTCGGCGGACGTCCGGCGCTTGTCATCTTCGGCTACGATAAATGCCCGAATCTTTGCGGCGTCACCCAGCAGGCCGTCGCGTCCGACCTGAAGAAGACATCGCTTCGCCCTGCAGATTATCGCGCGTTGTTCATCTCGATCGACCCCGATGAGACCTCCGCTGATGCCGCAGCGGCGCGGGATGACATTGCTTCCGCCGCCGCTCCCGCTGGCGCCTCCGCTTGGCGTTTCCTTACCGGCAGCGATGGCGCCGGTGCGGCGCTGGCCAACGAGGCCGGCATCACTTTCGACCGACGTAAGGGTATCGATCAGTTCGTTCATCCGATCGCGGTCATTGCGCTGACGCCTTCCGGCCGAATTTCGCAGGTATTGCCGGCCTTGACCTTCACGCCGCGCGATCTCCAGCTCGCGCTGGTCGAAGCATCAGCCAACAAGCTCGGGTCGATTGCCGATCATGTCTTCCTGTTCTGCGCGGGGTTCGACAGTTCGAAAGGCCAGTATACTCCCGTAGTCTGGGCGGCGCTGAAAGTGGCCAGCCTGGCAACGGTGCTCGGCCTGGGAGCAACGGTGCTCTGGCAAATGCGGGGGAGGGCAAGGTGAGCTTCGGCGTTCCCTTCTTCCCACAGGAAGCCTCGTCGGAAGCCGGCCATGTCGATGCGCTGTTTTACACGCTGCTCGTTTTCTCAGCCGTGCTCGGGCTGGCGCTCACCGGGCTGGTCGTCGGCTACGCGGTGAAATACCGCGTCGGGTCGCCGGCGGATCGCACGGGACAGCGTTCCCGCACCATGTGGCTGGAGATGAGTTGGACCGTCGCCAGCTTGATCATTGCCTTCATCTTCTTCGGCTGGGGCGCAGTGCTTTTCGTTCGCCGCGATCATCCGCCGGCGGACGCGCTCGAGATCACGGGGCTGGGCAAACAATGGATGTGGGAGTTCAGGCAACCCGGCGGCCAGCGCGAGATCAACGAGCTGCACGTTCCGGTCGGCAAACCGGTCGTCGTGTCGCTCGCCTCGCAGGACGTCATCCACTCCTTCTACGTGCCGGCGTTTCGCATCAAGCAGGACGCGGTGCCTGGACGCACGACGCATATCTGGTTCATTGCCACCGAGCCCGGCCGCTACCACCTGTTCTGCGCCCAATATTGCGGCACCCAGCATTCCGAAATGGGCGGCTGGGTGACCGTGATGGCGCCCGAGCAATATGCCGCGTGGCTGAACAGCCAGGGCGAAGGCGAGACGCTTGCCGCAAGCGGCGAGAAACTGTTTCGCGCGCTGGGCTGCTCCGGCTGCCATGGCGCGAGCAGCAAGGTGAGGGCGCCCTCGCTTGACGGCATCTTCGGCCGGCCGGTGGCGCTCGACAATCAGCAGACGGTGATCGCCGACGAGCGCTATTTGCGCGACTCCATCCTCAACCCGAAGAAGGAGATCGCCGCAAGCTACGAGCCGGTCATGCCGAGCTTCGATGGCCTGATCGATGAAGGCGAGCTGCAGATGCTGCTCGCCTATCTGAAGTCGCTTTCGCCTCGACCAACGGCTGGAGCCAGGCCATGACAAACGCGGCGATGCCTGGCACTTACCTGGGAGAGGGGAGCGGGCCTCGCGCGTGGTTGCTGACCACCGACCACAAGCGCGTCGCATGGCTCTATCTCATCTCGCTGACGGCCTTCTTCTTCCTCGGCGGCGCCATGGCGGTGCTGATGCGGATCGAGCTGGCGACACCGGCAGGCGACCTCGTCTCCGACGATGTCTACAACAGGCTGTTCTCGCTGCACGGCATCATCATGGTCTGGTTCTTCCTGGTGCCGTCGATCCCAGCGACCATGGGCAATTTCCTTTTGCCGCTGATGATCGGCGCGCGCGATCTCGCTTTCCCGCGGCTCAACCTCGCCAACTGGTACGTCTTCATTTTCGGCAGCCTGTTCGCGCTGTTTGCGGTGGTGGCCGGCGGCGTCGATACCGGCTGGACCTTCTACACGCCGCTGTCGACGCTTTATGCCAACGGCTTCGTCTCGACCGCGGCCTTCGGCGTCTTCATTGTCGGCTTCTCGACGATCATGACCGGCATCAATTTCATCGTCACGGTTCACACGCTACGCGCGCCGGGGCTCACCTGGTTCCGACTGCCGATTTTCGTCTGGACCCTCTACGCCACCAGCCTGGTGATGGTGCTGGCAACGCCGGTGCTCGCCGCATCGCTGATCCTGATCGTGCTGGAGCGCGTGTTCGGCATCGGCATCTTCAATCCCGATCTCGGCGGCGATCCGCTGCTCTTCCAGCATCTCTTCTGGTTTTACTCGCACCCGGCCGTCTACATCATGATCCTGCCCGGCATGGGTGTGGTGTCGGAGGTGCTGCCCTGCTTCAGCCGCCGGCCGCTGTTCGGCTACAAGGCGGTGGCGATGTCGTCGATGGCGATCGCCGTCTTCGGCTTCCTGGTCTGGGGCCACCACATGTTCGTCAGCGGGCAGTCGGCCTATGCCGGCGTGGTGTTCTCGTTCCTGTCCTTCTGCGTCGCGATCCCGTCGGCGATCAAGGTTTTCAACTGGAGCCTGACGCTGCGCAAGGGCGAGATCAGCTTCGAGACGCCGATGCTCTATGCGCTGTTCTTCCTGGCGCTGTTCACCTTCGGCGGGCTGGCGGGGCTGTTCCTTGCGGCGCTGGCGGTCGACGTGCATGTCCACGACACCTACTTCGTCATCGCGCATTTCCACTACATCATGGTCGGCGGCATGGTGACGGCCTACATGGCGGGCCTGCATTTCTGGTGGCCGAAATTGACCGGCCGCACGTATTCGGAAACCGCGGGGCGTATAGCGGCGACCGTCACTTTCGTCGGCTTCAATCTGACCTTCTTCCCGCAATATGTGCTGGGCTTCAACGGCATGCCCCGGCGCTATCATACCTATCCGCCGGAGTTCCAGTTCTGGAACGTGTTGTCCTCGGGCGGCGCGGTGGTGCTGGCGATCGGCTATCTGATGCCCTTGTTCTACCTCGGCTGGTCGCTGTTTCGCGGCGCCCGCGCGCCCGACAATCCGTGGAACGCCACGGGGCTCGAATGGCAGACGAGCTCGCCGCCGCCGCCGCATAATTTCGAGACTATGCCGGTCGTGACGCGACCGGCCTATGCCTACGACATGAAGGGGCTCGAGCACGAGCGCTTCAGCCCGCACCGGGAGGAAGCGGCGCGATGAGCGGCACCGAAAGCGTCGCTCTCGACACGCCCCAGCGCGAACGGCGCGCCGACAATTTTGCGATGTGGGTGTTCATCGGCTCCGAGGCGATGCTGTTCGGCGCGATTTTCCTGGTCTTCCTTATCGCGCATATCGATTTCGGCCCCGCCTTCGCGGCGGCTTCCAAGCATCTTTCGCTGCCACTCGGCACCTTCAACACGGCCGTGCTGATCACCAGCAGCTTCACCATGGCGCTGGCGCACAGGTTCACGCTGCAGAGACGTTGGCGCGCGACAATTTGGGCGTTGGCCGCGACTGCGGCGCTGGGCGTATCCTTCCTGATCGTGAAGGGGATAGAATACGGCAAGGAGATCAGCGAAGGTCTGGCCCCGCTTCTCGGCCTGCCGTTCCGCTATGCAGGACCGGATCCCGTGCACGCCCAGCTTTTCTTCGGCCTCTATTTCGCGATGACCTCGCTGCATGCGCTGCACCTGATCGGCGGCATCGTCGTCATCGCCGCCATGATCGCGCTCTGGCGGCCCTCCAGCCCTGCCAACCGCCTGCGCCGGGTGGTTGCCGTCGGCCTGTATTGGCATTTCGTCGACATCATCTGGGTGTTCATGTTCCCCGTCCTTTACCTGATCAACCGATGAGCGAATTGTGCAAACTCACCTTCGGCTATCTCGGGCTGCTCGTGCTGCTGGCTCTGACAGTGGCTTCCTCCTTCCTCGATCTAGGCGGCTTCAATGTCGCCCTCAACCTGGCGATCGCGGCCGCCAAGGCGGTCCTGATCGCCCTGCTGTTCATGCATCTGACAGGCACCTTGCCGCGGCTCGCCGTCGCGGCAACCGGGCTTTGGCTCGCCATCCTTTTCGGGCTGACGCTGATCGGGCGATAGGAGAGCGGCATCAATCGCCAGCGGGCACGCCGGCTGGGACTGAGGTCCTGTCATCAAGCCGCAACAGGCCCAGCATCAACATGTGATCTTGCTCATAGTCTTCGGGCAGCATGATTGCGAATGAGGAACACGTCATTGGAGGTGAGCGATGCCCCTGTCCGCGGCGCTGAATGATGCCGACTTGGAATTCAAGTGCTTGGAATGTAACCATGCCTTCAAAAGGAAAGGGTCGTGGTTCAAGGTGATCTCGACCTTCAAATGCGAGGGCTGCGGAGCTGCGAACCGCATCGGGTATGCCGACAAATTGGCGTTGTTCGAAAAGCACTCAGCGGCGTTTGGCTGATCGCAAGCCGGACCGCGAAGGCGGCTCGACAACTCGCCCGCTGGAGTGGCGTTGGTTGAACCGCCGCGCCTGGTCGACCTCTGAGAAATCGGCCCGGTGTTGCGTATTCGCTGCTCAATAAGCGAGCGGCCCGGCACGAGAACGGGGGAGCCCACGGGCCGGGCCTGACCGGCGGGGGCACGGACTAGATACAGGGCGCCGGCTGATGTTGTTATAACAAATCTCGATGGAGCCTCCGCCGTGCGAATGAAGGACCGCTCTCAATAACACCGCCCCTGAATCACGGCCAAGAGCGGCCCAGCCACGCTCAGCATTGCCCCTGACCCGGTTATTGCGCATTGCATCGCGACGGCATCATAACGGTGCGAAAAATTTGCAACTTGTCCCTCGCTTGAATGAAACATTTGTCGCCGATACCCCGTATGCAAACTAAGCAGGGGGTGAAATATGCTTCATGAAGCCAACGGAGACTGCGCGCTAAATCTGAGCGAAGACGAAGCGCGCCTTGCTGAGCGCTACCGCTTTCTTTGCGGCCAGCACGATGGGCTTTCCAGATGCGGCATAGCAGCCTGGGTCGGCGCGCTCGCGGGCGGTGTGTTTATCGTCTCGGCGATATTCTTTGGTGGCGGCGAACAGGGTGATCCTCTCTTCATATTCGGCATTGGCGTATGTTGTCTTCTTGCTGGCGGTGTCCTTTGGTTCCACGGGCGCCAAGCTGAGAAGCGTCGCTGGCAAGAGAAGAGGTCAATCGTCAATAAGTTTCGCAGCCGAGGACTCGGCATACAGCTGAACGGCCAAGTTCATCGTCTGTTCGGCTAGTGCGTTTCACCGTTTTCACGGAAACGGCGAAACGCCCTATCTCTTTGTTTTTTAAGCAATTCCGGACGGAAAACCGCTCACACTTTTCCTGGAATTGCTCTAGCTGTTGAATGGCTGATGCGCAGCAATGAGGATCTGCGTTCTGCACAGCTGGGGTGTCTTCGGTAAAATGATCGCGGCAGTTGCTACGGCGCCGTGTTGTGCGCTTTGAACGCCAAGCGAAGTTCGAGCGCCTCAGGGCTGGCGCTGCCTAGCTTGATGTCTCCGTTTTGTGAACCCCAGGCATAGGCAAAGTCGAATACAGGAGCCGGAGAGTAGGTGGCCCAGCGCGCGAAGATCTGCTTCGCCTGGTCCGGTGTCGGCAGTACATAGACGTCCGCAGCCGCTCCGGTACGGGTCTTCCAATTGCCGCCGCCGAAGGCCTGGTATACAGGCACAATCCTGTCGAGAGGGATGCCAGCGGCAACGGCTGCCTCGACCGTTCGATCGATGAAGTCCAAATCGAAAGCTTTGCCGCGGACCGGATATGGATCCAGGCCGAAAAGATCAATCCCTGTGTTGGCGGGATTAAAGGTATTCATGAAGGCGGGAGCTTCGAAAGACCCCATGTCCATCAAAGTAACAAATGTAACTGCCCCGGGGACATTGGCTCTGATCCACTCGGTCTCGGCCTTCAGGGCCGCCGGACTAACTGCTGGGGAATGGTATTTGCCGGTGATATCCGGCTCATCGCAGAGGCGAAAACCGAACAGCCGCGGATTGCCGATAAATGGCTTCACCTTGGCAATGAAGCGTGGCGTCACGCCGCTGGATTCATTTAGCCATATCAGCCCCTTCATCCCTGGCGGCAAGGCATTGAGTTGCTCTACGGATTGTACATCGGCGAGGTCGAAGCCCGCGCTCGCGATTGCAACGCCCGGCCCACCGGAGGTGTAGTGAAGCGTCTTGCCGCTGCCGCCCGCAGACAGCGCCGATTGGCTGCAGATCAGCATCATGAGCAACGCCGATATGCACAGATTGCCAATGCGTGTGAACTTTGGCGACCAAGCTGTTGGCGCGACGGGTTCCGACTTGATGGATTGCGCGGCTCGAACCGCTGCGCCATACCCGCACGTTGAACTCGTCGGCATGCTCCAACTATCCACCAGATCGCCCCGCATCGTTCTCCTTCTAAGATGTACGGAAAAATTCGGCTTCATCTGTTCGATCGATGGACCAGCTTCGAGGCGGAGCTGCTGCCAAGCCAGTATAGTGGTGGCATCCATGCAATCATCTATGCGCTGCAGATCCAGATGCTGGCTATTTCAGCGCCGTCTTCATGGGCGCCGACGTCGACCAGTCGCGCAATCTGACGAGGTCGGGACGGTGGAGTAGGCATTACCGGCGAACATTGTCGCCGGTAATGCCCTGCTTTGCGGAGCTTGGAGGCTCCTATCGACGGCGATCTTATGGCAGGTACGAGCCTGCGCTAGATCGCCATGAAGAGCATGCCCGTCCTAGACCACAGCGAACGAGCTCGCCGTAACCGCAAGATGCGGGGAAAGGGCGGCGAATTGAATCTGAGCCGCGCCGCCTGCGCCGTCGCTGTCAAAGTAGAGCGCTCCGGTCGTGCTGTTGTAGACGATATGATCGGTGCTGTCGTGAGCGGCGGTACCGGTATAGAAAGCACTGCTTGCGAGCGCCCCAACGCTGAGCCCTTTGAAGACAGCGTCATCCAAGTGGATCTTGTCCACAGACGGGCTGAAGTCGGTAACCGTGGCAACATTGCTCTTGCTGAGGGTGCTGTTGAAAACGAAGGTGTCGTGGCCGCCATTGCCGGTCAGCCAATCGCCGCCGCCGCCGCTCTTTATGACGTTGTCGCCGGCATTCCCGATGATGTGCTGACGCAATTCGTTGCCGGTCAAGTTGATCGCCGTCGTGCCGGCGTCCTTCTGGGTGCCGAGGACCTCAATCGACGAGCCGGCGGCAAGCGCATAACTCACCGACGTCCACACCCTGTCCTGGCCCTGGCCAGCGGCCTCGACCACCTTGCTGGCGGCATTGTTGACATAGTAGTCGTCATTGCCCCCATAGCCCGCCATCGTGTGTGCGGCGTTGTCGGCCGGGCGTAAAACGTCGTTGCCGCTGGTGCCTTTTATGTCGGCGATCGGGGCCGTGACGGGAGGTGGGGTTGTCGTGCCGCTACTGGTGCCAGTGCTACTACCGGTACTGGTGCCAGTGTTGGTGCTGGTGCTGGTGTGGGTGTTGTGATCCAGGAAAAACGCCTGCATCGACGACGTGTTGCCAAGCGAGGTCTCGCCATTTTGCGAGGACCACTTATAGGCCATGTCAAAGGCTGGCGACGGGACGAGCTTTGCCCAATGGTCCATGATGGTCTGTTCCTGGGCGGTGGTAGGCATCACATAAGACCCGCCCGTATTGGTCGACCACCCGCCGCCGCCAAACGTCTGGAACACAGGAATGATCGCACTCTGCGGAATGCCCGCCTTCTCCGCTGCAGCGACGGCTCTGTCGATGTAGTTGAAGTCGACCGCGGTCGAGCGCACGGGGTAGGGATCGAGCCCGTAATAGTCGATCCCCGTGTTGGCGGGATTGTACGTGTTGGTGTAATCGGAGGCCGTGAACGACCCCATGTCCATCAGCGTAATGAAGGTTTTCGCACCCGGGAAATGAGAGTGAATCCAGTCGGATTCGGCCTTCAGATTCGCAGCGCTGACCTGTGTGTGGTATTTGCCCGTGGGGTCAGGCTCGTCGGTGAGATAAAAGCCAAAAACCTTGGAATTGCCGAGGAGGGGCGTCACCTTGTCTATGAAAGACTGGGTCACCCCGCTGCTTTCGTTGAGATATATCAAAGCCTTGGTGCCGTCAGGCAGCGCGTTGACCGATGACGCGTACTGAAGGTCGATCAAGTTGAAGCCATTAGCTATGGCGCCGGAGGCGGGGGCGCCATAGGCGTAATGCATGGTAGCCATGCGAACATCCTTCTTCTGATTGATAAGCGCCCCATCCCCTGCCTAACCGAGAGGGTACATTAGCGCCAAATCAAATACGGAAATATGCTGATAGAATGATTGATCGAGTACTTTACCAGCACCAAAAACGCCTAATATTACAGTGATTTGCATCGAATTTCGGTGTTCGATGATGCATCAAATTAGCCGGGGATAACACGATTCCGTTGCTCAACCTTCAGGCCGCAAAGACCGACGATGCGGCGAGCGAAACGCTGCTGGAACCAAAACAACCCGATACCGGTAGAATCATTGATGCTGGGCACAGAACACAGCAATAAGGAAACGATTGTCAGGATCAATTCCCGGTTTTTTGGGAAAACTTGAAATTTTCTCGGGTGTGCCCAGTGCGAGGCACTCCCTTTTTTCGAGCGAAGGGCACTTCGCTTGAGTGCTCTCTTCCTCTAGGCATTTTGCTAGGAACGTATCTTCGTCGATAGCTCGTCAGATCCAGGGTTTCTGCGATCAACCGCGTTCGCCGAACTTGGACTTGAGGAACGGTTGAACCGACGCAACTCAAGCTGAGGCCTTGTTACCGGCTCAGAGGCAGCCGAGCCTCGAATTCCCCTCGCCGAAATGGACATTCAATTCGCGCTCCGACGCAGCCGCGCGCACCCCGAGATCGGTCCGCTCATTCAAACGGACGAGGACATTGGGCAAGCCTGCCCGTACCGTGAACCTTGGCGCAAAACATGTATCTGAGTAGCGAACCAGGATCATGGAAGCACGAAGAAATGCTGACCAGTGCACGCGACCCAAGTCTGACGGGCGGTCGGGGGAGACAGCATGAATCCGCATCTTGTGTGTGTTGGAGGCGAGGACCACGCCTTCAGGATTCCGTTTTTGCTGTCGCTGCGTCAGAAGGGCTTCCAAGTCACTGCGGTGTCGAGCGGTCCGGATACAGCATTCTCGCAGCACGACATTCCGCATCGTCGCTACGGCTTGGACCGATTTTCCAGCGGGAGTGGAGGCGCCGTAAGGACGATCAGAAAACTGATCTCGGACCTGTGCCCGGACATTGTACAGAGCTTTGATACCAAGCCTAATCTCTTGACGCCGTTGGCGATAAGGGGGGCCGTTCCGGTCATCCGCACCATCAATGGTCTTGGCTGGACGTTTTCTTCCCGTGAGCCAAGGGCCATGGCGCTGCGCCCGATCTTCTCGGGGCTGCAGTGGCTTTCGTCGCGCTGGACGGCTGCCACGGTTTTCCAAAATCGTGATGACAAGGCGTTCTTCGAGCGCTATCGGCTCATCGGGCGCGGGACTGGTCGCCTGATCTGCAGTTCCGGCATCAACGTCGATGGCTTTACCAGGGCAAGAGAGAGCGCTCCGTCATCGCAGGCCATGCGCGAGCAGCTTGGGCTGTCATCGGCTGAAGTGATCATTTTTGTCGGCCGGCTGACGCGCGAGAAGGGCATCCCAACGCTGCTTAAGGCAGTACCCCGCGTTCTTGAAAAAAGGCCGAATGCGCGTTTCGTGCTTGTCGGTCCATGGGAATCCGAGGGGCCGTTCGCCGTCGACAAATCGGAAATCGAACGCCATTCCCCTCACGTCATTGCCCTGGGTCCACGGCGCGATGTTCCTGCCCTTCTTGGCATGGCGGATTTGTTTGCCTTTCCGACACAATATCGGGAGGGAGTGCCACGCGTCCTGCTCGAGGCGGGATTGGCTGGGCTGCCTATCGTGGCGTCAGATATGCCGGGCTGCAACGAAGTGGTCCAGCCCGGTTGGAACGGATACCTGGTTCCGCCTGGCGATGCCGAGGCATTTGCTTCCAGGATAAATCAACTCTTGGCCGACCGCCCCGCCGGGGCGGCCATGGGCGCTCGTTCCATCGAATTCGTCAAGCAGCATTTCGCGCTGCCGCTGGTGGTCGCCCAGTATTGCGATCTTTACCGGCATATTCTCGATGCCAAAGCCGTTGGCGCCTCAGTTCAGGCCTCGCAGACCGAAAAGAATGCCGCATTTGGTCCGTTGGGCGAGGTGCGCCAATGATCCGAGACGTCCTGTTGGCCGGCGGCGTTGCAATGGCTTATGCATCGCAACTCGAAATTCCAGGCGCGCCGTTCGGAATCAGCGAATTGTTGCTGGCGGTTTGGATACTGATTTCGATTGGCCGCGTACTTGCCGGTGGTCGACTTGAAGCCACGCCGGTCCTGTCGATTTTTGCCGCCCTCTGGGGGATCATGGCATTCGCTCTCGGGCTAGGCATGATTGTCGGCATGCTTACGAGCGTTCAGTACATGGACGCGCCGGTTCACGACATGATTGCCTATCTGTTGCTGGCATTCGTTACATGTCTGCTTGCGGCTGATCCTCAGGCGGATCGTCATCTGCGTCGCACCGCGTGGTGGGTGATCGTCATTGCGAACGCGTGTTTTGTTTTCCAGCTGGCGCTTGGATTCGGCTTACTCCACCAGTCCGGAGTGAACCCTTGGTTTTGGGACAGGTTTACAGGATGGTCGGACAACCCAAACCAACTAGCACTTTATTGCGCGCTGTTCGGTCCCCTCGCACTATACCTGTCAATGACAACAAGTAATATGATAGCCAGGACATTTGGCATAGTAAGCATTGTTCTCATAGTATACGTCGGACGATTGACTAAGAGCGATACCTATCTATTGACAATAGTGATAACCGGTTTGGTTTTCCTGATGTTGCGCGTCCGGAGATGGGTCGCGGTTGGCGGAAGGGTCACTCTTGGTCGTCAAATCAGCCTTTTGCTGTTGCTTGCTTTGGTTCCTCTTGCAATCTCCGCAACACCCTATGTGCTTGCGGAAACGAGCACTGTTGAAAATTTCGCCAAGAGCCTGACCAAAGGCGAGGGTGGTGAGGCGACAGCCGAGACAGCCAATCTGCGCATCAATATCTGGACCAATGCTCTGGGCAAGGGGTTGGGGTCTGCTTCGCTGGGCCTCGGCCCGGGACCACATGTCGACAGATCTGTCGTGACCAAGGAGTTTATCGACCTGCCTTTCGAGGCTCACAGCACGCTACTGGACTTGTATACTCAAGGAGGCATTCTAGCGGTTCTCGCCCTGTTGTGGATCCTTGGCCTCGCGGCCATCTCTGCCTGGCGTGCAAGGCTCGACGCTCTGGTGGCACTTGCGTTGTCGATCGGCATCTTCGGCTTCCCGCATTTGGTCATTCGCCACCCGATCGTTTGGTTCTCGATCACACTTTGCCTCGTAGCCGGGCAGCCCAAGTTTATCGCGGCAACTGCAGGAGCGAGGAGCCGTTGATATGTGCGGAATCGCCGGGATCCTTCTTGCGCCAGACTCGCCCAGCACAAGGCCGCTCGCAGCTATAGCGCAGATGACAACAGCCCTCCGTCACAGAGGGCCCGACGGCGAAGGCTTCTGGAAAGATGTGGAGGCTGGTGTCGCCTTCGGCCACAGCCGCCTGGCAGTCGTGGATTTGTCGGAAACCGGCGCCCAGCCCATGCGCTCGGACAGCGGCCGGTACGTGATCACCTTCAATGGGGAGATATACAATTTTCGGGACTTGCGCCGAGAGCTTGAGGATGCCGGCCACAGCTTTCGCGGAACATGCGATACGGAAGTTGTGCTTGGGGCCGTGGAGCAGTGGGGGCTCGAAGCTGCGCTTACGCGATTTGTCGGCATGTTCGCGTTCGGATTGTGGGACGCAAAAACGAGAACTCTTCATCTGGCCCGCGACCGGATGGGGGAAAAACCGATCTACGTCGCCCCGACCCGCCATGCCCTGGTTTTTGGCTCCGAACTCAAGGCCATTCGGTGTTTCCCGGATTTCCGTCCAGAACTCAATCCCAGCGCCGTAAGGGCTATGCTGTCGCAAGGTTGGGTGCCGGACGACAGTTGTATCTGGCGCGGCGTTTTCAAATTGCCGCCGGGATCGGCCCTGTCCTTGACTGCAGCGGATTTCGCAAAAGCGCGCCGTACGGGAACCGTTCGAAACAAAGTTCGATTCTGGTGGTCGTTGGCAGACGTCGCAACGAAGGGCCGGCAAGACCCGATCGTCGGCAGCGACGAGGATTTGACGAATGAACTCGATCGGCTGCTTCGGCTTTCTGTTCGAGAGCGCATGTGCGCGGATGTGCCGCTCGGCGCCTTCCTGTCGGGCGGCGTAGATAGCTCGACCGTAGCCGCGCTAATGCAGGTCCAGTCCCGAAAATCTATTCGCACTTTCACGATCGCCTTCGGGGAGCACGGATTCGATGAAGCTCCTCATGCTGCTGCGGTCGCTCAGTACATAGGCAGCGATCATACAGAGCTGCACCTTTCCCCTGCTTCCGCGCGCGATGTCATTCCGGAATTGCCCAGTGCCTGGGACGAGCCGTTCGCCGACGAATCGCAAATCCCCACTCTGCTGGTGGCGCGACTTGCTCGCCAGCACGTCACTGTGGCGCTGACGGGCGACGGAGGCGATGAATGTTTCGCCGGTTACGCTCGCCATCTGATGGCGGCGCAAGCAAATCGGCGTCGTCGTTTGCCTTCGTCGCTGCGTGGTTCAGTTGCCGCAAGCATCGGGCTTGTGGCGCGCGCAACCCGTTACGATTTTTTTGGCAGGCTGCCACTTTCGGCGCTCTTCGGCCATGCGTTGCGCGGTGATCGGCTGGAACGATTGGCTCAATTGCTCGCCGCTTCGGACCAGGAAGAACTGTACCAGCGTCTGACAGGGTCATCGACGACAAGCCTGACCCGATTTGGCCACCGGGCGTCAACTCGGCGAACTCCGCGACTCGACGATTTGCTGTCCCGGCTCCTCTACAACGATATGGCAGGATATCTGCCCGGCGACATCCTGGTGAAGCTGGACCGCGCCAGCATGGCGAACGGGCTGGAAGGCCGCTGCCCGCTGCTCGACCATCGCGTCGTTGAATTCGCCTGGCGGCTGCCACCGGATGCAATGGTCCGCCATGGACGAGGCAAGTGGCTGCTTCGACAGTTGTTGCATCGCTACGTTCCCCGGCGGCTCATAGATAGGCCTAAGCAGGGCTTCGATGTTCCAATTGCGGTCTGGTTGACAGGACCGTTGCGTGCATGGGCGAGTGACCTGTTCGCCGACATGCGCCAGTCAGGAGATGGGCTTCTGGACATCGATAAGGTCCAGACGTGCTGGCGCGATCATGTCAACGGAAAGCGGGATCATTCCCGGGATCTTTGGGCAACATTGATGTTCCTGGCATGGCGCGCCGACGCCAACCGGCTTCCAGTGCCCGCAAGACAGTCGCGCATGCTTGAAATGACGGGAGTTTAAAATGGAAGGTTCGATAGCTAGGCGAACAAAGCTACCGCGCGCCACAGAGATGCGCGTCGAAGTGCGAGAACCCAATCCGCGCATGCGGCGTCCGCTGCGTGACCCCCGAGAAGACCTGACCCCTTTCGGCCAATTGTTGGTTACCTTGGCGGCGCGCAAATGGTTTTTGGTCGCAATGGTCGTTTTGGGCGGTGCGGTTGCGGGTCTAGCCGGCTTCGCCAGGCCGGCGCTGTATGAGGCCACCACGCAAATCATCGTCGACAATCCGACCAGAAGCACTCCTCAGCCGACGGGCGGTCAGGATATGCTTGATACCAGCATTGACAACCATCTGACGATGCTGGCCTCGCAATCTCATCTGCGTCGGGTAATTGACGCAATTTACAAGGCAGCGCCCGATCGGCAGGCCAACCTCAATGGCGCCGCGGCGCAAAACGCCGCTTCCCCAGCCGAATCGCAATCGTTTGCAGGTGCATTCTTGGCCGGGATTTGGCCGGATCACGCTGACATGACCCCAGAGGGCAAGGAGGCTGCGAGGCTGAAGGCGTTGAGGCGCTACGTCAGGGTCGGGCAGGAACTGCGATCGCGAGTCATTACCATCGGCTTTACCGATCCGGATCCCGTCCGGGCGGCATTCGTGGCCAACACATTCGCGCAAGTGTATGTCCAGGATCTCGCGCGGACTGCTCAGGCCGCTGATAGGTTGGAGCTCGAATCCGTCGTCGCTGCGCTGCCTGGTGTGCAGTCCGATCTCGCGCAAGCGACCGACCGCCTTGAAAAATACCGGCTAAGTCACGGGACTGTCGACCAGGGTGCCGTTGACAATGCTGTCCGCGACACGGCCGAGCTTAATCAGCAACTGTCATTGTCTCGCGCAAACCTCTCCACAGCCGAGGCCCGTGTTCAGCATATTCAAGAATTGCAACGGTCCGGTGCCACGAACGCCACGCTTGCGAGCGCAATCGGATCGCCGACGCTGAGCGATCTGATAGCCCGGCAGGGCGGCGCGGCGGCCGATGCGGATCTGAATGTTGCGGTCAAGCGCGAAATCGAACAGAGCATCGAACGCATCAAGTCGGAAGCCGACATCTATCGCTCGCAGGTTTCCGCTCTGGAGGCGCGCAAGAATGTGCTTGACGCGGTCGTAGCCGACACGGCAGGCAGGCTTTCCGGGCTTCACGCATTGGAGCCGGCAGTCACCATATTGACGCAGCGGTACAATGATCTTCTGAACAGGCAACAGGATTTGAGGAACCGCATCGCGGTTCCGTCTGCGGGAGTTTCGATAATTTCGGCGGCATGGCCACCGAGCAACCCGAAGAGCCTTTCACCGATCTTCCTTATCCCGCCGGGTATGGTCGTATTCGGCCTCATCGGGGGCGTCTTGGTTCTCTTGAAAAATCGCATGAGCCGCACAATGCGCGGTGAGGCTGAGACAGAAGCAGCGCTCGGCTTCCCTTCCGTTGGGCTATTGCCCAGGACATCAAGAGCGAGTGCGAAGCGCTTGCAGACCCTCACTCTAAGCCAGAAAAATTCCGCCTACGGCCGCGCTGCATTGTCGCTATTGATCAATGTGGCACCCGAACCGGCCCCCGGACGATCGTCGCAGATGGTGCTCGTCACTTCCAGCGATAAAGGTGATGGGAAAACAGAGCTGGCATGGAGCCTGGCGCTCTCGGCCACACGCCTGGGCAGCAATGTCCTGTTCATCGATCTTGACCCGCAGGATAAGCAACTGACCAACGACTTTGTGCGCGAATTCAGTATTTCCAAGCCGCATAAGTCGTTTGCGGATTATGTGAGGGGCCGCTGCGAGTTGGACGAGGCTGTTGTGAGCATGCCCGGTATCGGCATCGATTTCATGGCCGCACCCATAGTTTCGGACGATCTTTTGAAGCTGTTGGTCGACGTCGATGTGCCGCGACACTTCGCGGACAAGCTGGGCGCCGTGTACAATCTCGTCATTCTCAATGGGCCGCCAGGGCTGCACGGTCCGGAATCCCGACTGCTCAGCAGTTGGGCAGATGCCGTTATCTTTGCTGTCCGGTGGGCCAAGACACCGCGCAGTGTCGCACGCGGTATTCTGGAATCGCTGCAGCCTGATGGTTCGAGATCCGCTCCGGTAGGGATTGCTCTCACTGGAGTAAATCTCAAGCAGCACGCCAAATATCATTTTGGGGACAGTGGCGATCTTCTGCTGTTCGGAAAACGATAAAGCCCTCAAGCCCCCTGGGTCGCGAGAAATGATTATCGAACTCTTTGGACCGCCTGGAGCTGGTAAAGCAGTCTTTGCCCATGCGCTTGCTAAGTCGCTGCGTGGGCAGGGCTACGCTACGAAGGTGGTCTTCAGTCATAAGGCGAGTAGAAGGTCAAGGAGTGTAGATCTCGGGATTTTTATGTTTATCTTTAGAGTATTTTATGCAATATTTTCAACGGCAAAACTGTTCTTATATACGTCGGATTTGATAAAATATCTGTCGATATCGTCGTCGATGCTAAAGGCGATTGAGCCAAGGAAATTTATTTGGCGAGCTCGGGTCTGGCAAAAAATCATAAATCTTTCCAATCGTTGGGACCAAGCGCGACAGTGCAGAGAGATTACAATATTCGACCAGGGATACGTGCAGGCTGTTGCTTCACTGTCGATTTTTCACGGGTGCGTCGACAACGTTGCGATTGCAAGAGCGCTGAAGGTCACTCCTACCGCGGATTTTACCTTGCGAGTGGTATTGCCTCGTGCAGCAGCCGAGGCGCGGTTGCGGGAGCGAATGATGCAAGCGGCTCCGGCCGAACGCATTCTCGATGCGGATTTCGAAGCGAGCATGCGAGCTTTCGGAGTGTTTCAAAATATCAACGACATCCTTGTGGCAACCGACAGGAAAACAATCTCCGTTGAAACCCTCGACGACCGATCGTTGTCGAAAAGCGTTGAACTCGTCAGCCGCAAGATCGCCTTCAAGATGGCCCGCGATCAGGTCACTCCCATGTACCGACATCAAGTTGCCCACTCATCGCAACCGCTGACGGTAGACAATGCCTATCTTGATGACGGCGTGGATACCATAACAATACAGAACCCCGTAAATTCCGCAGCTGGAAACGATGCGGTAACGCTCGGGAAGGAAGAAATAAACCGTAGCCTGAGCTATGCCACTGTTTTTGCACTCATGATCTATGTGACCGGGGCAGGTCTAACCAGCCTGGCGCAATTGCTGATTGCTCGTATCGTAGGCTCTACCAGCTATGGTATCTACTCCTACGTCCTTTCAACCACATCGGTGCTCGCATATCTCGCAACCCTTGGCTTCAACGTATCGTTGTTGCGCTTTGTATCTGCCTATAGGGCCCAGGGGCGCCTGGACCTGGCCCACGGCATAATCAGATTTGCCTTTCAACGCTCGTTGGCAGTGGCGTCTCTATTCGGCTTGGCAGGGGCGACCTACATCTTTCTGTCTTCGTCCTCACACAACAGGGAACTTGAGATCAGCCAGCTCTTGGGTATGGCCGCCGTTCCGCTGGTCACGACTTCAGCCTTGGGCGCGGCTCTCATCCGTGCCTTCGGAGGCGGTGTTTCTGCCCTTCTGCCAGAACGCATTGTGCGTGATGGACTGCTGCTCACATTGCTAAGTGCCGCCGCCTTGTCCGGTTCGTGGACTCTGAATGCACCGTTGGTCATGCAAGCGGTGCTGACGAGTTCGGCCGTAACAGTCGCATTCGTCTTTGTCCTGTTGGCAAGATTTCAGCCGCCGGGTTTACGACATGCTGAACCTGCCGATGCGTCCAGGGATTGGTGGTCGGCGGTCCCCCCTATCATGCTGATGGCGGGTCTTGACGTCTTCATCAACAGAGCGGGGGTAATGGTGCTCGGCTGGACCGGCCACATACGCGACGCAGGCATTTTCGCCCTGGGGCTCAATGTCGCGTTGCTTGTCGGTCTCTCGTTGGTGGCCGTCTCTACAATGTTCTCGCCGACGGCAGCTACGCTTTACGCAAAAAACGACCGAAGAGGTTTGCAAGAGCTGTTTTCACGAGCTGCCCTGCTTTCCTCCGGTGCCGCAATAGCAATGGCAATCCCGTTGCTCTTGATTGTTCGGCCGCTTTTAAGCTGGTTCGGTGAGGATTTCGGAACTGGAGCACCGATCGCGCGGGTGCTAATGCTGGGGTACGTATTCGTGGCCCTGTGCGGACCGCAGCTCAATCTCTTGACCATGACCGGAAACGAATGGGCGGCCGCTGTGACGATGATCCTTGGAGCAGCTTTTGGTGTCGTCGGCTGTGCTATCGGAGTAGAGATCTACGGTCCGCTGGGCGCAGCAATAGGGCTGGCGCTTGCCTTGGTCGTATGGAACGTCGCCATGGCGATTTATATTCGCAAGCGACTGAAGATCACGCCCGGACTGATCTACGCGATTACGTCTTTTAACCGCCGCACGGTCGAAAGCACCCAGCGGACTTGGTTCTTGCGCTGACTCGATGCTCTGGGATTGGTGACCGGCGACAGACCCCGGCTGGCGCGATGTGATCCATTCTAACGCAGGCATCAAGGTACGTACGGATTGGCGGGCTTGCGTATCGGCGTCTCGATGAAACGCCGAACGAAAAGAGACGCAGAGAATGCCTCGTTCTTGCCGATCAGCGAGGCGAGCGCGTTGAGAGGGATGTGAACAGGGCGCCGACAGAGCCGCACCTTCAGGCGATGCCAGTGAGCCGATCGCGCGGGTCTGAGTGAGCAGCGCGAACTGCCGGCAATCTACGCTGACACGAGCGTTTGTTGCTCCGTCTCAGGGGCCGTCGCGCTTCCATGAAAGTGTCGATACCATTCGACGAAACGGGCAACGCCATCCTGGAGCGTGGTCGCCGGCGCGAAGTCTACGGCCCGGCGAAGATCGCCTACATCGGCGCGCGTCTCGAGAACATCACCTGGAGGCAAAGGCACATCCCTCCTGAGAGCTTTGCGACCTACGGCTGTCTCTATAATCGCGATTAGACTATTGATCTCCTCTGGCCGGTCATTGCCAATGTTGTACAGGCGATATGGGGCTGAGCTGGTAGCTGGATCAGCTGCGCGACCGTCCCAATTCTGGTCGGCACACGGTGGCGTTGCGAGTATTCGAACCACCCCTTCGACGATATCGTCGATGTAGGTAAAATCTCGCCAGACACGGCCGGCATTGGACACCTCGATCACGCGTCCCTCGGCGATGGCGTGGGTAAACGCGTAGACAGCCATGTCGGGCCTGCCCCATGGTCCGTAGACGGTGAAGAACCGCAATCCTGTCACCGGCAAGCGAAATAGATGACTATAGGAATGCGCCATGGCTTCATTCGAGCGCTTGGTGGCGGCATAGAAGCTTATTGGATGGTTAGCGCCGCCATGTTCGGAAAAAGGTATGGTCTGGTTGGCGCCGTAAACCGAACTGGACGAAGCGTAGACCAGATGCTTGATATCGAAGTGCCGGCAACCCTCTAGAACATTGAGAAACGCCACGATGTTGGACTGAACATAGGCATGCGGGTCGACAAGAGAGTAACGCACGCCCGCCTGGGCAGCCAAGTGGACGACATATTGCGGTTGAAAGTCGGAGAACAAAGCTTGCACCAACAATCGGTCCGCCAGATCCATACGCATCGGAGTGAAACCTGGCTCCGCGCAGAGGTGCGCAAAACGCGCTTCCTTGAGCTTTAGATCGTAGTAGGGCGTGAAATTATCCACGCCTATGACCCGCGCACCGTGACGCAAAAGCCGCGATGCCACATGAAACCCGATAAAGCCTGCGGCGCCGGTGACTACAACAGGACCTTTTCGTGCCAGCTGCATAACCGCCATATCCGGACTGGATCGACCGTATTTCGTTCCTGTTGAACTGGATTTGTCAGGTTGTGCGTCAAGCATGCCCGCGGTCTTGGGATTATGTCCGGCCATGACGAATTGCCCCGCTTCGAAATTTTTGCATCGAGATCGTCGGCTATATTTGGATCAGGCAGGAACGCGCTCGCACAGACGCAATGCCAAACCAACATACCGGACACCCGCCGCCTCGCGGTCGAGGCGGCATTATCACGGCAATACGGAAATTCGTCCGAGCAGAGCTACCAGCTCACCCTGGCGCTTGGTTTCTGTTTTGGCAAAAAGCGAGGCAAGCTGGGACCGGATCGTGGTGCGGCTGAGATGCCAGCTGCGGGCGATTTCCAATGGTGCGTCCCCTTGAGCTAACCTCATGGCAAGCTGAGTTTCAGCGCTCGTGAGGCCGAACATCTTTTGCAATGTCTGCGGATTAGCCGAGGACCGGGTCTCCCGGTCTAACAACGCTACGATACTTGTTCCGTCGGGCGCAATCACCCCGCCCTCATTGAGTATCACCGGCCGATCGTCAGTGGTGCGGATCACCACCCATGACAACGAACCTGGCAGGAAGTTGGTTGGAACGTTCGCGACCAGCCGCCTCAGCGCAGCCGTAAGCTCCGGAGCCGTGCCGGCCGTCTCACCCTGTCGTTCAAAGGTGCTTTGAGCGGCAATGTTCCACTCCACCACCTTTCTCTCGCGATTGAGGACCAGGAAGCCACAGCCAATGCGGTCCAGCATGCCGGTGACGGATTCCAGGCTCCGACGCTTTGACGCGCATGCTGTGCTCTGCCTGTCCGACGTGTAGCGTGCCAGGCGAGCGACACTGCCGTAAGCAGTGCTCAATTCAATATGGCGCTTATTCGCAACGGTATCGTTGTGCCTATCAATGAAAGACATTGCCTTCCCACCCCTGTTGGCCGAAAACCGCTAAGATCTCCAATCGTTACGCTTGACTCCAAGACAGATTTCTCTGCCAAAAATCTTTGATCTCAGAGGCTTGCATCGGTTTCTTCATGCTTTCTTACAAAGAGTCCAAGCGAACCGGACGCTCTTCGTAAATGATAGTAAGCTTGGATTTGAGGGCCGCAATCCGGCAGTGGTATTAGATCAGGCGGTGGAGTTCTAGGCTCGACGGACTAATCCGAAAGTTGTAGTCTGTGAGGTATGGGGCTGCATCTGCGTAGAACGGTTTCGGCCTTGAAGGGCATCTCGCTAGCTCACATGGCTTCCATGCTGGTGCTAGTTTTCACGCTAATATTCGTAATAACAAACTTAATTCAGACGGAAACTGAAGCAACCTTCATATCATCTATTCCGGCTATAATTGTCGCTGCATATCTTGTTGGCCGTCGCGGTGCAATCATTGCTACTCTCGTGACAGTCGCCGCCAGCCTCGGGGCCGAACGACTTCTGCGCGGTTCGATTCCCGCAGAGGACTGGCCGCGAGCAATCTTTCTCCTGGTTTCCGGCTTCATGATCGCCTTCATGTTCCACCGCTTGCGGCAGGACCTTAGCGAGGCCCTGAAGGTCGCCGAAACTCGACTGGCCGCCGTCGAGGCCACCGAGAGCCGCTTCCGTTCGGTATTCGAGCGTGCGGCCCTCGGCTTTGCGAACACGAATGAAAAAGGCGAGCTTCTGCAATCCAACAAACGTCTTTGTGAGCTGACGGGATATACCGAAGCCGAGCTTGCTCAATTTCCGCTTGCGCAGCTTGTTCATCCCGATGATCGCGATAGCGTTGTTGAAGCGCTTGCCGATCAAGGCAAGTCCGCGATGCCATTCGATATGGAAGCCCGATTGAAGAAGAAGGACGGGTCCACATTCTGGGCTCGCCTGAACCTATCGTCGTACCGTTCCGACGGCCTCCTTTCAGAGAGCGCGATCATCGTTGTCGATGACATCTCGGAACGACGGACGGCGCGCGAAGCGATCCGGGTCCAGAAGGAACGGCTTGATCTGGCGCTTTCGGCGGGGCGGTTGGGAACCTGGCAAGTCGACCTCAAAAGCGGCGTCGTCACGGGTTCCGACAAATTTTGGGAAATCTTAGGCCTGCCGCGCGCCACCAGCCGGCCGATAGACGAGCTAGCTGCAGTCGTCTATCCCGCGGACTGGCCAAAGCTTGCACTCCCCAAAGAATCCGGCGCGACCACGAATTACGACGTTGAGATAAGGGTGCGACGTCCGGATGGACCTATTCGTTGGGTCGCTCTGCGCGGACGGGAGGAGCGGTATCATGATCAGCAGCTGCTGATCGGGATAGCAGCTGACCTGACTGAACGTCGGCAGACCACGCTTTTGCGTGCCACGGTCAGGAGACGGGACCGTATTTTGATCGAACAGCGCCATCGATTCAGCAATCTTTTCGCGGTCGTGATAGCGCTGGTCAAAATGGTTGGTGCTCCGGCGAACAATGTCATGAAGTTCAAGGAGGACCTAATCGATCGGATACGAGCGCTTGAAGTCACGCATATGATGATCTCCGGTCGCACCGACAGTTCGGTATTGCTCCGGGATCTCGTGGTCCAGGAACTGTTGCCCTACATGGAAACGCGAAAGATAAAGACCCATGGCCCTGACGTCATGATGTCAAGCGGCGCTGCCGAAACCTTCGCAATGGTTGTTCACGAGCTTACGACGAACTCTGTCAAACACGGCGCGCTTGGCGGTTCCCGAGGGCGCCTTGAGGTTAGATGGGCCGATAGTGGAGAAAGCGATGACGTCGTCTTCGATTGGATAGAATCGGGAAGACGCAGGAAGGCCAAGAACATCGGCCATGGCATTGGTTCGATGATATTGGGCGTCAACACCGCGCCGCTTATCGGCCATGCCTCGAAGCTGGAAATATTTGAAGGCGGTCTACGATACTCGCTGCGGCTGTCTCGACGTGAAATCGCGCCCTAGTCGATATATTTCGAACGCCAGTTTTGTAGCGCGACGGCTGCCTCGGTGCGGTTGCGTACTCCCAGCTCACGCATTACCGCAGCGGCGTGAATTTTTGTCGTTGCTTCGGAAATGTCCAAATCGCGAGCTATCTCCTTGTTTGAAAAGCCTTCCGCCATCAGCTTGAGCACGTCACGTTGCCTTGAAGTCAGCTTGCTAAGGCTGGCCGCTCCCATCCGCCGTTGGGTCCATGCCCTCGCCGATTGGGGTGCGTGTGAGCCGGGTCCCCCGGAAGGTCGAGACAACAGCGCCGGCACATAGATGCGGCCTGCCAGAATCTCGCGCACTGCCGACACCACTTCTTGGTCCGTCTGAGATTTCACGATGTAGCCGTGCAGCCCGATCGACAGGGCCTTCAATATTTCCGCTCGTGAATCATTGCCGGAAACGATTGCAAAACGGGTGTCCGGATACGCTGACAAAACGTCGCCGAGCACTTGCTGGTTGAACAGTCCCGGCATGTTCAGATCCAGAATGGCAAGATGGATGTCCCGCTGAGCCAGGACACTGGCAGCGGCATCAAAACATCCAGCTTCGAATATTTCCAGTTCCGGGAGCTCGGCCTTGAGCGCCAAACTCAGCCCACGACGATACAGACCGTGATCGTCCGCAATGACGACTCGATACATTTGCATTCCACCCCAACGCAGGCCCTACAAAGCGGGCCCTGAAACGCCTAATGCGGCTAAACGATCAATCGGGGAATGGCCTTGGCGGTGGCCAACCACTCGTCGAACGCCCAGAAATCCGCACCACTTGCGCGCCGTATTGCTAATATATTCCTCTATGGCGGAAAAATCTCTTTTTTTTTCCGAGGAACGTTCAACCGGCTTGAATCGCACCGTTTCTGCCTTTGTCAGAAGGCCAACATCGCGATCAGGCGCGTCTATGGCCAACTACCAAATTCCATGTGACATCAGCTGTTTGAGCGGTAGCGAGACGTAAATTCCAGCAGGTGGATTCTGAGGTCCGCACTGGGGCATTTGAAGGTCTCGTGGCTAAGCAATTTTGCAGATGCAGGTCGGCATATTCGGCGCCATCGTGCCTCGCGGCGGACAGGTCGGACCGGCCTAGTCGCTGAACCTGCGGAGGCAATGGATTGGTGCCATTCGATTGCACGACGACATCCTTCGAACGCTCACTTACCGTTCTTCATAAGATGCTCGGGACGGACACGTGGCGACTTTTCTATCCGACCCATAGTCGGAAGAGGTCTGAACACGTCTACCCAGGCACCAACCATTGAAGCGGCGTTGAACTATGGAGGATCGGATGAAAGCGGTTATTCAATGCGGTGGGATGGGAACACGACTTCGTCCCTTTACGTCGGTGTTGCCGAAGCCGCTGATGCCAATTGGTGCCCGGCCGGTGCTCGAGCTGCTTCTCAAGTGGCTGCGCCGCAATGGCATTGAAGAGGTCTACATCACGACCGGGTATCTCGGCCATCTCATCCGCAGCGTGTGCGGTGATGGTTCGCAATGGAACCTGAAAATACGGTACACTCAGGAGATGGAGCCGCTGGGCACCATCGGGCCACTGTCGCTTATCCGAGATGAACTAACCGAACCCTTTATCGTGCTGAACGGCGACGTTCTCACCGATCTTAGCCTCAGCCGATTCACAGCTGCTCACCGCAAGCACAAGGATCCGGTGACCATCGCTACCGCCAACCGTCTTATCAAGATGGATTTCGGCGTCATCGACGAAGTCGACAATGCAGTGCAGATGTTCCGCGAGAAGCCGACGCTTTCTCATCTCGTTAGCATGGGCATCTACTGCATGAATCCGGATGTTCTGAGTTTTATTCCCTCCGGCATTCCATTCGGATTCGACGACCTGATGCTGCAGATGATGCAGCAAGGCACGGTCGTCCACGTCTACAAGCATGAGGGACTCTGGCTCGATATCGGCCGCGTCGACGATTTCCAGAATGCTCAAGCCATTTCCTGGGAAGAGCAGTCGGCTTCGATCGAAGTCGCGGCAGCGGCTGCCTGACAAACGGCGAGAAACTCAAACACGAATGATGATTTGGGAGTGAGGTCACCATGCTCTTGGTCAGTGCCCCGATTTTGGGTGTTCCGGAGAAGGCGGCTCTATCAAAGGTCATTGATAGCAGCTGGTTGACCATGGGCGAGCAGGTTCGATTGTTCGAAGAGTCGTTTGCCCGCATGCATGGCGCGGACGATTGCGTTGCGGTGAGTTCCTGTACCGCGGCGCTTCATCTCATTTTGCACGGACTTGGCATTGGTCCGGGCGATGAGGTGCTGGTTCCGTCGCTAACCTTCGTGGCGACCGCGAACTCAGTGCTCTATGTCGGTGCAACTCCCGTCTTTGTCGATATTGAGTCAGCCGACTTGCCGTTGATGTCGCTTGCGGAAGCCGAGGCTCGATGCACGCCGCGAACGAAGGCCATTATTCTCGTTCATTTCGCCGGGTATCTGGCCAATCGAGAACAATGGCAAAGGTTCGCTCGTGTTCGGGGACTGCACATCATTGAAGACGCGGCGCATGCTCCTGGCTTGAGAGAAGTAGGGACCTTCGGCGTTGCCGCGGCCTTCAGCTTCTACGGCAACAAGAACATGACAACCGCCGAGGGCGGCGCCGTAATCGCCCAAGACCATGAACTGCTCGAAAGGATTCGCCAAGCGCGCGGGCACGGGATGACCACCGGCACACACCAGCGGCTGAACAGCCGCACGCCGCAGTATGACGTCACCATGCTTGGGTTCAATTACCGTATGGACGAGATGCGGGCCGCAATCGGACTTGTCCAGTTAGGAAACCTGCAAGAATGGAACGAAGTAAGGCGTATCCTCGTCGTCCTTTATCGGCGACTCATTGCAATGCACTGCCCGGCAATAATCGTTCCATTCAGTGAATCGCGGCGATCGGCGCACCACATCATGCCGATACTTTTACCGCGATACGCCGACAGGCAAGCCGTTATCGACGAACTGCGCAACCAGGGAATTCAAACAACGATCCACTATCCGCCCGTGCACCGGATGACGTTGTACCGCGAGCTTTTTCCCGGGACCCAATTGCCGCGAACAGAAGACTTTGCTCAGCGGGAGCTGACGATTCCACTTCACCCGCAGATGACCTCAGCGGTGGTCGAAGCGGTTGTGGAGGCTCTGGCAACTGCGGTGAACGGCTGTACCAAAGCAGGAACGGCCGCATGAATGCGACAGATCAATCCCTCCACCGACACTACGTTGCAGTCTCGGCCCATGGGTCTGTGCGGCGTTTGATCGACATTGCCATTGCGAGCGTTGCTGCGGTCTTGTTTGCGCCACTGATGCTGCTGATCGCCATCGCCCTTCTGGCCGAGGGCGGTAGGCCGGTTTTGTTTGCACAAACCCGCCTGGGCGCCGGGGCTCAGCCTTTTCGCATGTACAAGTTCCGCAAGTTCGATGTGCGATGCGATCCCCACGGCCTCGCGCTGACGGTCGCCGACGACAAGCGCATGACAACGATAGGGCGTGTGCTCGCCGCGACAAAGTTCGATGAATTGCCGCAACTGTGGAATGTGATCATAGGCGACATGGCAATCATTGGACCGCGGCCGGAGAGTCTGGCGTTCGCCGACTGTTTCCACGGCGGCGCCGAGGCTGTTTTGCAGTACAAGCCTGGCTTGCTCGGTCCGAGCCAGGTTCTCTTCCGCAACGAAGCGAATTTCTATCCGAAGTTCACGGATCCGGTGCAGTACTATCGCGAGACCCTGTTTCCCGCCAAGGCCAGGATCGACCTTTCCTATTATCCGCAGCGAACTCTGGTGGCTGACGCCGTCTGGATGGCTCGCGGTTTTCTAGCCGTTGTCGGCCGGGTACCGCCGTCGCCGATCGCGACTAAAGCGCGTTCGGGCTGACACTCCGGTGAGTGTCACCGTCAGAGTGGACATGGCAAGAGGGACGATTGGTCATGGACTACAAAGGCAAAAAGGTACTGGTCACGGGCGCCGATGGATTTATCGGATCGCATCTCACCGAGGCGCTGGTCCGCAACGGAGCGGACGTCACAGCATTGGCGCTCTACAATTCGTTCGACAGTCACGGCTGGCTTGACGATTTGCCGGACAACATCCGAGGCCACCTGAAATCCGTGCGTGGCGACGTGCGCGACAGCGCGTTCCTGAACAGGATCATGCGCGGCCAAGCTGTGGTTTTCCATCTGGCTGCTCTCATCGCGATTCCATATTCGTATGCGGCTGCCCAGTCATACGTAGAAACCAATGTCATGGGCACGATGAATGTTCTCGAGGCAGCGCGTCAGTGGGACACGGAACGCGTCGTGCATACCTCGACCAGCGAGGTTTACGGCACGGCGCTGACCATGCCTATCAAGGAATCTCATCCGCTGCAGGGCCAGTCTCCATATTCGGCATCCAAGATCGGTGCCGACATGATGGCCGAAGCCTACGCCAGGTCATTTGACGTTCCCGTCGTAACTCTGCGCCCATTCAATACCTACGGCCCACGCCAGAGCGAGAGGGCGATAGTGCCGACCATAATCAGGCAGGCCCTCGACAAGAACTGTTCGGCTATCATGGTCGGGGATACGAGCCCTATCCGCGATCTAACCTTTGTTGAAGACACGGCCGCGGCATTCCTCACCGCAGGCGTGGCGGAACTCAAATTCGGCCAGGCCTACAATGCCGGAAGCCAGCGTGCCGCGACGATCGCGGAAGTCCTGGACCTGGTGGTCGAGTTGAGCGGATCGAAGAAGCCTGTCTATCGAGATGAAAGCCGCTTGCGCCCACAGAACTCCGAGGTTCGCGCGCTGCTTGCAGACTCGACGCAATTCGAAATGCAGACCGGATGGCGAGCCCGTACCAATCTGCGAGATGGGTTGGAGCGCACCATATCGTGGTGGAGAGGGCGTCTTAGCGAGGGGCGGGTGCGCCGGGAAATGGGCTACATGACATGACTTGTCGTCGCCGGCATGTGTTGTCTATGATCTTCGCTGTCGCGTGCCTTGGTCCGCATGCTGCCGCAAGCCAGGCGGGCAATACGTCAACGCACTTTGTTGCGACGCCGGCGATGCAGTTGCCCGACTATCTGCGTCCTACGGTCGATCCCGCGTTTGGGGAAACATTCACCCGGATCACAAAATCCGGGCCGCTTGGAAATGGGGTCGCGTGTATAAAAGATTATTGCAGCCACCGTTATTCCAGCGCCCAAGCCTGGAATGCGGACCAGAGCCTTCTCGTTATAACCAACGGCTGCAACGGGATGTGCTTTTTCGACGGACACACATTCCTACCGCTGCTGATGCGCGATCGATCGGGCGAATGTGAATGGCATCCCCAAAATGCGGATCTGATGATCTGCGTTCGAGGCCGGCGAATATCGACCTGGGCGCCGCGGACCAATCACGAGGATGTGCTGTTCGATTCAAAGGACTATCGGGATCTGCACTTCGGACCAGGCAAAGGTAACCCGAGCCGAGACGGTAATCGCCTGGCAGTGCGTGCAATTCGATCGGACGGTGCCGAGGTCGTCTTCGCGTACGATCTCAAGCAGCATAGCAAGTTTGCCGATATCGCACTTGGGCGGCTTGCTGGGGTCAATGAGAACTGTTCGATCTCTCCTCTGGGCGAAAATATTCTTTGCATCCAGGCACTGGCGGACGGCACCGAACAGTCGTTTATTTTTTCGATCGACGGCGCTCCAGGCCAGCAGTGGACAGAGCATCATCGGCCGGGGCATGGCGACATGACGGTCGACGCCGATGGGAGCGAGATCTACGTCGGCATCAGCAAATCCTATCCGGACAGCTATCAGGTGATCAAACGCAGGCTGTCTGACGGGAAAGTAACTTCGCTTATGAAATATGGCGAGGCCTCGCATGCTTCTCTGCGTGCTTTGAACAAACCTGGCTGGGTGTTCCTGAGCTACGGCGGCGACCCGAATGTGGTTTCGGCCCGTCCGGAAATGGCACCCTATGCACGAGAGGTTATCGCGCTGCGCCTCGATGGCAGCGGAGAGGTTCGGCGCATAGCGCAAACGCGCAGCGTTGATTTCGACTACCGCAGCGAGACCCATGCCTCACCGTCGCCCGATGGCTCGCAGGTAATCTGGTCCAGCAACTGGGGTGTGCCCGGCGGACCTGTTTATGACTTCGTCACCCGCGTCGACTGGTCGGAAGAGGCGAAGTCGAACTGAATGGAGATGTCACCGATGGCATTCATGAACCGAAATCTTCTTGCAGCGATAGGTGTGCTGGCTGCGGTTGATGCTGCCTCCGCGGCGGACGACCGGCCAGCCTACCATCTCTCCCCCGGCGACATCGTCGAAATAGGTATCTCTTCAATACCGGAACGAACTCAACGTGCGGTAATCCAGATGGACGGTACGATCGCGCTTCCCCAAGTCGGGAAGATATCCATCGGCGGTCTGACGCCGGCCGAGTTGCAGGCCCGCATGGAAACGATCTTGCCTACCAAGATATTTCAGCAGCGTTTGCCCGATGGGCGAGAGCAGATGATCGTTGTCCAACCTGGCGATGTGACCGCGATCGTCGCGGAATATCGTCCGATCTACGTGACTGGCGAGGTGCTCACTCCCGGCCAGCAGGCATATCGGCCTCTCATGACGGTGAGACAGGCGATTGCGGTGTCTGGCGGTCTCAGTCTTCTGCGCTCACGTGTGAATCAGACCGGTCCTGACCCGGTTGATCTGCAGCGCGACTATGAATCGCTTTGGGGGGAATACACCCGCGACTATTACCACAGTGCTCGCATTCGCGCCGAACTGCAGGACCAGCCAAGTTTCGATACCAAGCCCCCCCAAGGGTCGCCATTGTCTGCCGCCTTCAGCTCGGCCATTGCCGACGCCGAAAGAGAGGCGCTGAAGATCTCTCTCGATAACTTCCAGCAGGAACAAAGCTACGTTGATCAGGGCGCAAAGGATGCCGCGGCGCAGATCGACGTTCTGACCAAGCGCCAGCAGGTCGAGAGCGACGGAGTCAAGGCGGATGAGGATGACCTGGCTCGGGTGACGAAATTGTTTCAAGCAGGCAATCTGACCAACGCCAGGCTGTCTGACGTTAGGCGCTCCGCGCTTCTCTCTTCCAATGGGCAGCTTCAGACATCGGTCGAGCTCATGCGGGCGCGACGCCAGCAGGAAGATTATCTCAGGCAACGCGAGCGCAATGAAAACCTGCGAAGGATCGGCTTGCTGACCGAGTTGAAAGATACCGATGTCCGTCTTGCCGACACCACCGCAAGGCTCCACGCCACCAGCCAGAAATTACAGCCCGCTGGCGCGTCCGCTCTGCCGTTGCCGGTAAGCGGAGAAGCCATTCAGACCCAGATCACCATCGTGCGCAAGATTGGTGAAGAATGGCGCAAACAACTCGTCGAAGAAGATTCAGAAGTGCTTCCGGGAGATACGATCGAGGTGAGGTTCAGCAGCGATCTGGGACGTGCAGCAAGCCAGTAGGGGGCCGCGTTTGCGGTCCCGCTATTGCTTGAAGGCCCGGGAAATCTGATCGGTCAATGGCTTAAGCAAATACGACCAGACGCTGCGCTCCTCGGTGCTTATGTGAACTTCGGCAGGCATGCCTGGCTTTAGGATTTTCTCACCCTTCAGGCAGGTGGCCTGGTTGTCGACGTGGATGCGAGCCGAAAAATAGGAAAGCTGGCGTTCCTGATCCTTGATCAAATCTGCAGAGATACGCTTCACCGAACCCTCGCAGACAGGTGTGGTTCCGACGTCGAAAGAGGGAAAGCGGATTGATACCCGCTGCCCGGGCTGGACATCATCCATCCGGGTCGGCGGAATGAGCGCATCCACGACAAGGTTGTCAGTGTCGGGTACAACCACCATGAGCACCTCTCCCGGTCCAACTACGCCTCCGACGGTGTGGATAGAGGATTCTTGTACCGTCCCGGTCTGGGGAGATCGGATATCCGTCCTTGCCAGCTCGTCGTCCGCCACTATCTTGCGCTCTTCGAGCTCTGTGCGCTTTGCTTCGTTTTCGCGGAGCTCGCTTGTCACGTCGCTGCGCATCTGCTCGTCGAGCTGAAGCACCTGCAAGTCCGTTTCACTGATGTGGGCTTGCACCTCCGCGATTGCTGCAACAAGTCGCCCCGACTCACCGCGAGCACGAGCTTCTTCCAGGCTGACATTGCTCAGTCGCTCTTTGGACACCAATTTCTTGGAGTAAAGAGCTTGGACGTCGGCAAGGCTGCGGGTAAGGAGATCCAAGGAGTCGTTCGTCGCCGCAAGCTGAGCCTTGAGACCGTCAATCTGATGTCGAAGTTGCATCGAGCGGCTCTGCAACTGCGCCTTTTGGCCAGCCAATGCCGTAGCCCGGCTTTCAAACAAGGCACGTTCTCCATTGACAAGAGCAGCCACCCGCGGGTCGCTCATCCTCACGCGCAGACTGGGAGGAACCTGCATTTCCGGCAGCCCTTGCCGCTCTGCCTCGAGCCTGGCCAGGCGGATGGTGACCCGGTCGAGATCTTCACTGACGATCTGCAGGTTTGAGCGTGTGAGCGTGTCGTCAAGCCTGACCAACACGGCGCCGGCACGCACATGATCACCATCCTGGGCGAAGATTCCACCGATGGTGCCGCCGGTCCGATGCTGGACCTTCTTTACACTGCTTTCGACCACAACAGTCGCTGGCGCGATCACAGCGCCGGCGATCTTGGTTAGTCCCAACCACGTCCCTCCGCCAACGAGCAGAAAGGCGGTTGTTGCCAAGCCCAGAACCAGGTTGGCGCGGATGCCATCCGGATCATTGATCAGCCTGGTTCCGAGCCAACGACTTGCGTCGTTGACACGAGCATAAGAAATCGTCGCGTCAGACACGGAATAGGACCTCAAGCGTTGCCGGCATTTTTTTGCAGCGGAACGACTGCCGGCTGGGGGAAGGGGCGGACGACATTTGAGAGAACATCTTCTCGCGGGCCAAATGCGTGGACCATCCCGTTCGACATGACCAATACCTGATCAATATTGACGAGCGCAGAAGGGCGATGCGCCACGACGATCACGATACCGCCACGCTGGCGCACCGCCAGGATCGCCCCCGCCAACGCAACATCGCCGTCTGAATCCAAGTTGGAATTCGGTTCGTCGAGCACGACGAGAAACGGATCGCCGTAAAGTGCCCTGGCCAATCCGACCAGTTGCCTCTGCCCGGCCGACAGGGCCGTCCCGCCTTCGCCGATTCGTGTTTGGAATCCTTGAGGCAATCGCATGATCATCTTGTCGACACCAGCCGCTCGAGCGGCTGCCATGACGCCTTTTGGGTCGCTCTGGCCACCAAATCTCGAAATGTTGTCGGCAACCGTTCCGTCGAACAGTTCGACATCCTGCGGCAAATAGCCGATATGAGCACCGAGCAGTTCCGAACTCCACTGATCGAGAGCAGCGTCGTCCAATCGAACCGTTCCCCGAATTGGCTTCCATACTCCGACCAGGGCACGCACCAGCGTTGTCTTCCCGGAACCGCTAGGGCCGACGACTGCCATCCCAGCGCCGCTCGCCAGGCGAAAGCTTACATTGAGAACCGTCGGCCGTTGTGCGCCTGGAGGGGCTATCGTCAATTCCTCGACGGAGAGTTGCCCCCGCGGGCTGGGAAGCTCCATGGGAGCGCTTTGGCTACCGAAAGCATCCAGCGCTGCAGTCAAGTCGGAGTAGCTTCGGCGTGCGGCCAGAAATCCTCTCCAGTTTGCGATCGCGGCGTCGACCGGCGCCAAAGAGCGGCCAAGCAATATCGAAGATGCGATGATCACACCCGGGGAAGCGTCCCCCCCGATCACCAGATAAGCGCCCAGCCCGAGTACACTCGATTGCAAGGCCATCCTGAGTGTCTTCGACAATGATCCGGTTCCGCCCACGATGTCGGAGAGCCGTTCCTGGTTCTTGAGATAGGCGTGGCTGACTTCTCCCCAGCGTCGGCCAAGCCTGGCGGAGAGACCCATCGCCTGAACGACTTCCGCGTTGCGGCGGCCCGCATCGGCAAGGATGCGTTGCGCAACCAGTGTTTCGGAAGTTCGGGCCGCGGGGCCGCGGCCGGCAATTTCTGCGACCACGGTCAAAAGCACGACAACAACGGCGCCGACGGTTGCCAGTAGCCCAAGGGAAGGGTGCAACAGGTAGATGACCACCATGTAAAACGGCATCCACGGGGCGTCGAAAAAAACGGTCGGCCCCAGGCCGGAGAGAAAGCCGCGCAGCTGGTCCAGGTCGCGAAGCGGCTGCACCCGGTTCGCCTCCTGCCCGGCGACCAGGGGTACCGACAGCGATATGGTGAAGGCCTTGTGCTGCAGATTTCTGTACAGGCGATTGCCGATTCGAACCAGCAAGCGAAGCCGCACGAAATCGAGCAGCCCGTATATGGCGTAGAGGCCCAGCATGCCGACCGTAAATCCCACGAGCGTCGGAACGCTCTGCGAGGGAAGCACACGGTCATACACCTGCAGCATGTAGACGGAGCCGGTCAGGGCTAGAATATTTATCACCGCCGAAAAGAGACCAATGCCAACCAGCCCGGACCAACAACCCGACATGGCTGAGAGCAAATGTTGCGTACGATGTTCCCTCACGACGCGCGATCTCTCACTCGAGATTGTCGCACGGCCTCGTGGACGCTGTCAGCGTAGGACAAGATCTTACCTTTCGTTGTGACCCGCCCACCCCGAACATTACATCAAGCTAACATTCGTCAAATTTTATCAAAATGCAGCAAAATCGTGACGCTCAGACGCTAAATCGTGAATCGCCACGAACAAGCTGGGGATAACCGACCCTGGAAAGCGAGCGTTTATTGACCATTTGAAGGTCGACGGGGTCTGCCCTTTGTCGGATCACGTTTTGGTGTCTGTTGGATGAGGAAAGTGACCTGATCAGACATTCGACGCGCGTGGTTCATCGGGGTTCTTCATATGGGCGACAACGACACGGCCCTCGCCAGCTTCGTTCGAGATCGTGCCAATATTCTCGTAGGCCTTTGCGCGGTTGAGCAGACTCACGACTTGCCGGTCCTGGCCAAGGCCAACCTCGAACAGCAGCATGCCACCTGGCCGCAGGTATTGCGGCGCGTCTCTTATCACCCGCATGTGGATGCTCAGACCGTAAGGGCCAGCCGCAAACGCCTCGCGCGGCTCGAGCTCGGTCAAGTGAGAGCGGTCGCCCTCGAGCCGCTTTTCCGAGATGTATGGCGGGTTGCAGACGATCATGTCGATCCTGCCGACAAGTTCCGGGCCGGAGAGAGGCTCAAACAGGTCGCCCTGCAGCACCGAAACGCGCCCTGCCAATCCATGATGGTCGACGTTGCGGCGCGCGGCTTTAACGCACCCATCCGTTAGGTCGCTCGCCCAGATCCGCGCGGTGGGGGCATAGTGCGCTATGGCGCATGCCAGATTGCCGGCGCCGCAGCACATATCGATAACGCGGGGTTCCGCAGTCCTCAACTGATCCAAGGCGCCGAGGGCGGCTGTGCCCAGCAGTTCCGTCTCCGGGCGTGGCACAAGCGCGCCAGGTGCCACGAGCAACTCCAGCCCCATGAAGATGGTGCGCCCTTTGCTGTAGGCATCCTCGACGCTGATTTCTTGGCTCACGACAACCCGCTTTTCCCAATGCTGTCGTTCGGGAGACAGCTATGATCAGTTCTTTTTTCGGATGACGTATTGTGCAATCCCTTGGATGGAATCGAGGTTCTCAGGCAGAAGCTCGCTGTCTTCGACGACAATGCCAAAGGTTTCCTCAATGAATCCGATGACCTCCAGGACTCCCGTCGAGTCGACGATACCTTGGTCGAGCAGTGACGTATTGTTTTCCAGAGCCTCAGCGTCAGCAACATAGAAGTTGGACGCCAGAAACCCCCGAATTTTCTCGCTGTAAGTCTCTATCCTGTCTTCGCTGGACAACATTTTGCTTCCCCGGTTAAAACAAGAAAATTGACGCCAAGTCTCGCGGAAAACGCCTCATGACAAAGCCGTCTTCTTAAGTTTTCCCGTATCTGTCATCGGCAGGCTGGGTACAATGACAATTGATTTTGGGACCATGAAATTTTCCAGGCGCCTCTGACATTCCTTCTGCAGTTGTTTCTCGTCGATGGACTTTCCTTGCTCCATCACGACGAACGCCTTCACCGCCTGCCCAAGAAGTTCGTCCGGAACGCCTATCACGGCGGCCTCCCGCACCCCTGGAATGCCAACAAGCGCGTTCTCAACCTCTTTGGGCGCGACCTTCTCGCCACGGGATTTGATGATCTCATCGCCACGACCTACGAAATAAAGGTACCCTTCCGCGTCGATCCGACAGTAGTCGCCGGTGTAGAGGACCTGTTCACCGGGCAGAGGACCAGGTTTAAGCTTCCTTGCGGTCGCCTCTGGCTTGCCCCAGTAGCCCTTCATCACGGTCGCGCCGCGGATGACGAGCTGGCCGACGACGTCGGGGCCGACCCGCTTGTCGTCGTCGTCGACGATCCACATTTCCGTGTTCGGGATGGCTATCCCGACGCTCGACGGCTTTCGTTCAAGGTCCTCTGGCGGCAGGTAGGTGCAACGCTTGCACTCGGTGAGCCCGTACATTGAATAGATGCGCGCGCTCGGAAAAAGGTCCTGGAGCATGAGAATATGCTTCAACGGCAGGGCGGCCGCGGTATTCGTAACATAGCGAATGCTCGAAAAATCCTGATCCTTCAGCGATTTGAGCTCCGAGAGCGCCGCAAAAATAGTAGGCACGCCGGGGAAACCTGTGACCCGTTCTTGCTTGATCAGTCCAAGGATCTGCGCTGCAAAAGCAAACGAGCGTTCAAGCACCAGACGGGCGCCAGTGCGGAACGCCATGATCATCTGGTACAGGCCGTAATCGAATGCCAAGGGCAGGACATTGAGGATCACTTCGTCTTCGCCGAGCTCAAGATACGATGCGATCGAGGTGCAAGCCGCCATCATGTTTGTGTGCGTCAGCATCACGCCCTTGGGCTCGCCGGTAGAACCTGACGTGTAGATTATGGCGGCGAGATCAATGTCGATGCATCGGCGCGCCGGTGCCTCCCCGTTGCCGGCAATCGCAACATCCCAGCGAACCGCATGAGGCAGTTGCATCAACTCGGCGTCATCTATAGGCCCGGAGACAATCATCCGGCGCAGTGACGGGCAGTTGCGGGCCGGCTCACTGAAGACCGAGGTCAGATGGTTGTCCGTTATCAGCGCGGCTGGCAGGCAATCGTTGAGCAGGTAATGAAGCTTGTCGCTCTTGGTCAGCGGATTGACGATGCACACCACGGCATTCGCCTTGAGCACGGCCCAGAAGCTGACGACCGTCTCGACGGTGTTGTCGGCGAAGATCATCACGCGATCGCCGCGCGTCACGCCAGCGTCAGCCAGGTGTTGCGCAACGTTGTTGGCACGAGTCTCGATCTCGGCATAGGTCACGCGTTGCCCGCCGCAGACCAGCGCCACCTTGTCACCCAGCCGGTCGGCCGAGTGCCTGAGATAGTCGTGCAACAGCGGTATGGCTCCATGCATCATGCCAACACCTCTTCCTTGATCTCATGGTCAACGTCGACGCTGAGCTCGATCTTCTGCCTGCCGATGGGGCGGCTTGCGATAAACTGCTGGTGAAGAAGCTGCGTGGAGAGCACGCCCACCAGCGCCATGTTGTCGGAATTGGAAAGATCTTGGTCCACGGTCCGGGCTCGACACTTGCCCAGCAGGCGCGCGACCGACTCCGCATCGAAGACATTTGCGTCGCGCAACGCTCTTTCCGAAAGTGCCTCGCGCACATAGGCTGGTGCATTGTCGGCAACGAAGCATTGAGCGTTCGGCGCCCTGTAGGGCTGTTTCTTGCGGGCGATGATTTCCGGCGGCAGGATCGGCTCGGCCACCCGCTTCAGCACATGCTTCTCGTCCAGAATGCGCAGCTTGTATTTGGCTGGAAGCGAGTTCGCGAGTTTTACAACGTCATCGTCGAGGAACGGGAAGCGCCCTTCGACAGAGTTGCCCATCAGCATTCGGTCTCCCTGCGAGGAGAGCAGATAGCCGGACATCAAAGTCTGGATTTCGATATACTGGTCCTGTGCTAGAGAGTCCCAGCGCGAAAATTCGTCGGGCAGGCGCGCAAGGAACGCGGCGGCCGCGTTGTACGGTTCCGTCTCGGCTTTCATGTCGGCAGAAAACAACCGCTTGAGAGCGCTGGTCGTGCGCCAACGGGTACCATGTGCGAAGCCTGGCGCATCATGGGCATGGATATCATGTCCGAAGAACTGACGCGCCATTGCTTGCTGATGCACCGGGGAACGAGTGAGATAGGGATACAGGCGTTCCAGCAATCGCGCGCGTCTCGTCGAGGATGGTTGATGCCCCCAGAAACGGCGCACCTTCCCTTCCCGGAACAGGTCGTAGCCAGCGAACATTTCATCCGCGCCTTCGCCCGTCAGCACGACCTTGATTCCGTGCTCGCGTACCAATCTTGAAAGCAGAAGCAGTGGCGCCGGCGCGGTCCTCAGGATCGGACGTTCGGTGTGGTAGATCACCTCCGGAAAGACATCGGCGATATCGCTGCGAGAAACCGTCACCTCGTGGTGCTCGCTGCCGGTCGCGCCTGCCACCAATCGCTGGTAGCTGGTCTCGTCATACTCAGCATCGGCAAACCGCAGCGAAAACGTCTGGAAGCGGTCGCCGGCGATGCGGCTTGCCATCATGGCGACAAGCGAGCTGTCGAGTCCGCCAGACAGGTAGCAGCCAACAGGCACATCGGCCTGGTCGATCCGCAGCGCCGTCGCGGACTGCAGAGCCTCGCGCACTTCGTCCACGGCATCATCGAGCGACCCCGGGAATTCATGGCGTTCGTCGAACGCCTCCGGATAGCTGGGTTTCCAGAATGCCTGCTCACGAACGGTTCCGTTCTCATAGACCCGAATGTGGCCAGGCTTGAGTTCCCGGACCCCTTTGAATACGCCTTGCGGCGGGACCACCGTCCAGAGAGTGAACGTCTGATCAATGCCGGCTGGATCGAAGGCTCGCGGCAAAGCCGCGTCGGCCGCGAAAATGGCCTTCACTTCGCTGGAAAAATAGAGGCGCCCAGCGTGCTCGCAAAAATGCAGGGGGCATATGCCGAACCGATCGCGCGATAGCACGAGGCGGCCGGCCAGCGAATCCCAGATCGCGATTGCCCATTGCCCGTTCATCCGCTCAAAAGCGGAGTCGCCCCATTCGCGATATGCATGAACTGCCACTTCGGTGTCGCTGCGGGTGCGGAAGCGATGACCGAGCGCGACCAGCTTCTCGCGAAGCTTAACGTAATTGAAAATCTCGCCGTTGAAGACAATCCAGGTCTTGCCGCTCGTGTCGGCAAGCGGCTGTTGCCCATTCGAAAGGTCGACAATTGAAAGGCGTGCGTGGGCCAGCCCCGCGCGATTGTCGCGGTAGAGGCCGTGTTCGTCCGGACCGCGATGCACGAGCGACCCCGCCATGCGCAGAAGCGCCTCGCGCGAAGGCCGCGCCGCGGTAGCGTCCAGTGCCACGATTCCGGCTATGCCGCACACGCTCAGCCCTCGTCCATCTCGACGGCGGGCAGGGGTCTCGCGTGAAGATAACGCGCTGCGCGCCGCTTGCTTTCAATGTCCTTGAAGACTTTCTGAACCTGGTCGGGAGTGAGGCCGGCGACCGCTGCGATCTCGTTGGCAGAAATGCCGTGGTTCAGGCCATAGAGACACAAATCCGTCAGGTGATATGGCAATGCGAAATAGAACTCCTCCTGGCTTTGCGCCATGGAGAACGTATCCGTGGTTGGTGGCCTGCGCCGCACCTCAGGGTCTATCCCGAGATACTCCGCAAGTTGATAGACTTGCGTCTTGTAGAGGTGGACGATCGGCAGCACGTCGGCGATTCCATCGCCCTGTTTGACGAAAAAGCCTTGGTCGTGTTCCAGCCGGTTTGGCGTGCCTGCCACCGCGTAGTTGAGACGGTCCGCGTGATAATACTCCGTCATCTTTCGCACGCGTTGCTTGTAGTTGGTGGCGGCGACGATCTGCAGATAGGTTGCGGGTGGCAGTCTGACCGTGTCGACTTTGCCATCCGGATCCTCGACCGTCAGTCTGGTAATGTTGATGCCGTTGCTTTCCAGAACCGACGCCATCACCAGCTTGCACTTCCAGCCTTGACCGTAGGCGGGAACGACGGTCCGTATCGCCTCGATCTGACGTGAATAGGCACCGATGCCCTCCAGGGCAGGCGTGATGTCTTCAACGATCGAATCGATACCAAGTTGCGACGCAACCGTTCGGCCAAGCCGCAGCGAGTCGCCGGAAGAATGGGATTCCGGCATGAATAGGCCGAGGACCTTATCTTTCCCGAACGCGCCGACGCAGAGTGCTGCGACAACGGAGCTGTCGATGCCCCCAGAGAGGCCGACAACGACGCCTCGGCGCCGGAGTGCACCAAAGACCTGTCGACGCAAGGCTTCTACGATGCGATCGACCTCGGCACGAGCGTCGAGCACCAGGGCATCCTTGCCAAACCCGGAGATCACGTCGATGACCGTTCCTCCCCCTGGCGAGATTCTTCTGGCAGATAAGTTCGGGCCACGGCCGCCTCGATGAGCGGTCGGTTGAAGGCCACGTTAGGCTCTGAGACCATGTCGATGTGGGTGCCAATGATTGGGATCACATCCAGGTCTGCGAAAGCATTGTCCCACCCGATGGCGCGAGGCATTCCAGGACGGGCGCAGCGAAATAGGGTACCGGTGATCGGCAGTCGGGGTCTTGGCGTCTGGAGCCACTGAAAAAACGCTTTGGCCCTCAAAACTTCCTGAAGCTCCAGCTTGGCCCTAAAGCTGGTCGCGTTGAATTTCTCCTGGGCATAGCGATCAAGCAAGCGGGCCAGTTGCATCTCGTAGCCCATTCGGACCACGACTTTTGCTAGGGCGCGGCAAGCCATTCTGTAGGCGGTAATACGATTGGTTCGGATTCGATGAATTGTGCGGACGACCGTCTCTCGGTAAGTGCTCCGTTCACCGAGCAGGCTGGTGTCGAGGATGCCCAGGAATTTCACATTTCGCCCGACAGCCAGCAGCCTTGAAGCAACTTCAAAAGCAACGACGCCGCCAAGCGAATGGCCGAGAAGTCGTACGTTACCTTCAGGCTGGGCGCGGCGTATCTGGTCGAGCGCGGCCTCGGCCATATCTGCGACCGAGTTTTTTCCCTGCAGTATCATTGCCAGGGCTGGATACCTGATCGGGACAACCCGGGCGGTTCTACCCATGGAGGCCGCGAAGGCGGCAAGGCTAGGGCCATAGCCGACGGACCCGGGGAGCAGGAAGAGAATTGGCGGATGCTCTTTGCGCGAACTGGCCTGCTCGTTACCTGCTTTCGCGGCCGCGACGGCCTTCACCATTTCGTCGAAATTCATTCCGACGGTGAAAGGTTCAAGGTCGATCTCCAGGCCGAGGACGCTTTCGATCTCCATGACACAATGCAGCAGCTTCAGCGAATCGCCGCCGGCGTCATCCCAACGTCCCGCGGCAACGCGCGTGTTCAGAATCTTGGTCCAGGCACGTTGCACGATCTGCTGGATAGTCCGTTCGGGTCCTGTATTCGGAGCCTGGACAATGCGGTCCTGCCTCACGCTTGCGCCGTCCAACTCGGCAAGCCTCGCCATGTCGACCTTCCCGCCCGGCAGGCGTGGAATTTCGGCAATGGCGTGCAGTCTCAACGGGCACAGAGGCGGCGGCAGCGTCGTTCGGGCAAGATGGCGGAGATCGTCCGCGAAGTTGGAAGTCGCCGGCCCGCGAGGTACTGCGAAGGCGATGAGTTCCGTTGACGCCGTCACAATCGCTACAGCGTCCTCAACGGAAGGCGCGCCACGCAAAACCCGCTCCAGCTCCGCGGGCTCAACGCGCCGGCCATTGATTTTTATCTGACGCCCCTTGCGACCCATGATCTGTAGCAGGCCATGGTTGTCCAGTTGGACGAGGTCACCCGTTTCAAAGATGCGGACGGACGGGTTCTCGGGGTCTGCAGCCACGGGCACGACGACGCCGTTCTCCCAATGGCCAAGCAGGACATACGGACTTTTTATGACAAGCTCTCCAGTCCCGCCGGGCGGCACCGGGCGTCCTTGCTCGTCGATGATCGCGAAACTAATCCCCGGAAGGAGCCATCCAACGGGAACCGAAGCAGCCTGCTCCGGCCAATCGGTCGGTACAAACCATTGTGATCCTGTCGTCTCGGTTGACGAGTAGCCGATCTGCACCAGGCAGTTGCTTGAAACGGCGTCGCGTAGCAGCTTGATGTCAGACCATGAAACCTTTTCGCCGCCGATCCGAGCCACCCTGAGACTGCGGAATGCGTCTTCTGATTTGTTCGCCATAAGCGCACGCAGGAGAGCCGGCACCAGGTAAGTGACAGTCACTCCCTCGGCTTGCATCCGGTGTAAAACCGCGCGCAAGCCTACGGCTTCGACCTCAAGAAGATGCAATGTGGCGCCGGTAAGAAGGGCGGCGAGCACCTCTCGACACCCAGCGATGGTGGCCGGTCCCGTGAGAGGCAGGAATACGTCCTGCGCATTGATGTGACAGGCGTTTACATATTGCTGAACACGCCATAGCAGGCTGCGTTGACTGTTAACGATGCCTTTTGGCCGGCCTGTACTGCCCGAAGTGTAAAGGACGATCGCGGGGGCATCCACGGATACCGGATGGAGCTGGGGAACGCGATCGCTCTTCGGTTCGCCGCGGGGCGAGACATTTATCCAGCCGACAGCTCGCGGCAGGCCCGTGGGTCGGACATCTCCATCCCCTATGATGGTCGATAACCGCGCCTCGGACACGATCGCATTGATCCTGGTATCCGGATCCCTCGTGTTCAGGGGTACCAAAGGCCGCCCTGCGGCCATGCTCGCCAGCATCGCCAACGGAAAGAAGGCCGTATTCGCAAGAAGAATACCGACGGCGTTTTCGGCGGGAGTGATGGCGAGGATGCGGCTAGCCAGTGCTTCGACAGCCGAGACGAGTTCCGAATAAGTGAAGCGGTTGGTTGCGTCGGTAATCGCCAGCTTTTCGGGATACTGACTGGCCACATTTTTCAAATGATCGACAATGGCGACATCGGCATAATCAGCGTCCATCCGCTGATAGGGGCGCAAGACAGGGCCGCCTTGGTCGAGAGCGTATTCCGGGACGTTCGTCCATTTGTTATTTGCCGCCGATTGAGAATCCGTCCGCGGATATTCAATCGCGAGTTCCGATCCTGAGTAGGCTGGTGACATGACGGGCTCACGCTATGGATAGCGTCAGTTATCGCCGCCCGCCCAAACCATTTCATCGATCATTCTGATGATGCTGGCGACGCTAGAGGTGTACATCGAAAAATTTCGGGCCCGTCTCATGGCGGCGGGGCGTCAGACTAAAGAACAGCCGTGCGACATGGAGAGCTGATGCCGCGGCGCGGGCCGGGGCAGATTTGCCATTCTGAATGGCTCGTCTAGCGCCGCGGTCTGTGTTGCCAAAAGGCACGTCGCGCTCAGCCACTCGCTACACGATATCCACCGAGAAAATTTTGAAGATAGTTACAGCGCGCAGCGCGCGATCGACTCGGTTGCTGTTCTTCGGACGGTCTTTTGGAAATACCGCAATCTGTACGACCGGTTTTGCATCGATTGCACTTAGCGAGTTCCGCCGGCGATCCTGTTTGTCCACGCGGCGATGGCCAGTCCGCAGATCGCGCCTGCAAAATCAGCAATCCAGTCGATCATGTCCATGTCCCGCGCCACCAGCGGGGTGGCCTGAAGAACCTCGATCGCCGCCCCTACAAAAAGGACGAATACAACCAGCCTCAATTTTTGCTTGGGCCAACCGAGACCGCCGAGGACCCCCAAAGTCGTGAAGGCGACCGCATGATTGAGCTTGTCGTGACTGAACGTGAAACCCATGCCCAGCATATCGAGGATACCGCCGGGCAGCAGAGCTAATAAAACAATTCCCACCAGCGCGAATGGAAAGGTCATTCTCGCCACCAGCGAGCAGGTGTCCGTTGCCGGCAAACGCGTCAGTCCTTCAATCGAGCCTGCTGAAGCTTTCTCAAGCCGCGGCCATTAACCTCATCAATTCTCCCGCTTAGAACCTCCGCCATGCCGGCGCATCGGCTAAATGAATGAGGGCCTCGGAGGTGAAAGCTCATTCGGTCTAATGATACTGGGACATGCCTGCGTTGTCGCAGCGGACCCGCCATGTGAAGAGCTTCACCTAGCCAGGCATTTAGTTGCACTATGTTCGGGAGGAGAGTCGCAACGGTTTGGGGATATTCGTCGAAGAACGGCTGTCGACAATCACTTCACCCTACCAGGGGAGTGTCACTTGGAACGAGGAAGCCGCCTTCTAGCAGGTCCAGAGCGTCCAGCGCTTCTTCGACCCGCAAATGCGCCAAAGGAATTCCGTCAACGAGCAAAACTCTTTGGTCGCCTACGTCGTAGACTTCCCAAAGCCTGTCTATTCCCCGCCGGATGGCATGCCGTCGTTCCATGCGCGAACAATATGAGCCATATGCGAGTTTGAATAGGGAACGATCCCCGCGGTGACAAATTATAGCGTGGAAAACTGGTCAAGCTTGATTGTACGTAATCATGGATACAACCCTGGAATGGTTTTACAGTGAGTGAACGAGGCCTGAAATTCCTTCAGGAGTGGATGGATAGCAATCTGCCGCATCATTCATCATCTGACACGATCTTAGCGCAAGAGCTTGCAAGGCGACTAACCAGCGACGCAAAAAAGGCTGGAATTCGATCAGAAGAGATCTCGGAGGAGGTCGGCAGCATCTTCTCAACGATGCTCGAGGCGCTTGGAAGTCGGGATCCCGTGCCGGATTGAGAGCAGAACGTGGGCTGCGCAACCGAAGAAGCGCTCCGGCCCACAACGATAGGAACTACAGCTGCCCTGTCGGACATGTTGAAGTAAGATGCCTGGTTGGCGCCCTCATGCCGCCATCCTGCCGATCGAGAAGTATTCGATGCCGTAGCGCGCGATCACCTTGGGATCGTAGAGATTGCGGC
>NZ_JAIUHP010000022.1:0-71608 GCF_020165175.1 Mesorhizobium sp. CA16 | reverse complement strand
CCCGCCCGCCCCCCCCCCCCCGGATGCTCCCACAAGGGGAGAAGGGAGAGCCTAGCGCCCTCACATCACCTGCCGCGATGGCCGTGAAACCTTGCATGGTGATGGGCGCAGTAGGAGCGCGTGGCCGACGTTGGCAGACCGCAGCAGAGCATGTCCGGTCCCGGGCGCACGCCCTGCGGGTCGGCTTCGGCGTCCTCGCGCAGCGCGAGATCGAGCGGTGCGCGGCAGCGGCCGAACAGGCAATCGAGAAAGCGCATGGCCGCGACATGCGGCTGGCGGCCGGGGTTCACCGGAGGCGGCGGCGCCGGGAGTTTATAGAGATGCGCTTCGGATTTTTCGCGGGTGTCGGGGGCGAGCCAGGCCGGCGGCAAGGTGCGTGCGGGTTTGCGGGCGTTGGACTTTTTGGGCTGGGGCGGAATGCGGGCAGTGACGACATTCGCTTGCGTGACGGTTCCATCGACGGCCAGGTCTGCGGGACAGCACCCCCCTCTGTCCTGCCCGTCCTCCGCAGCAGCTGCGCTGCAGCTGCGGAGGGTGGACCGGACATCTCCCCCGCAAGGGGGGAGATTGGCTGTTGCAGCGTCGGTGTCTTCCACTTGCCGCGCAAGCGCGGCCGGCTCCGACAGTGCCATCCCTCCGGCCGCCGCCCTGCCCCGCCAGCCCGGACGATCCGGCCGGGCGTGCTTCCTCGGCCTGCCGCCGGCGCGGCCGCCTTTGGGATTGGCGAAGCCGATGGCGCTCAAACCGGCGTTCCGGTGGACGATGCCGATGATGGCGTTGCGCGAGACCGGGCTGCCGCGCAGCGCGCTGAAGCGGCCGGCGATGCGCGAGGCCGACAGCCCCTCCTTCAGCAAAGCGGCGATCTCGTCGATTTCCTTCTCGGTGTAGGCGGCTGCCATCTGCTCATTCCGTTGATTGCGAAGCGCTTGGGTCGAAGCGCCAGGCTTAAGGCCAGGCGCCAGGGTTCGGCCGCGAGGCCGTTTGGTGGTCAGGTCAGCGAAGGCGTTGAAGGTCAGGCGGCGCCGGCAGCGTTGTCTTGGCGCAATTCCGGACGGAAAACCGCTTCGCACTTTTCCTGGAATTGCTCTGGCGCCGCGCCGGTCAGTCGGAGAAGAGCGGCCTCGGCCGCAGCCCGCGTCAGGCCCGACACCGCGCGGCCCGTCTTCCGGTCGAACAGGATGACGGTGCCGTCCTCTGTGCGGATGCAGCTTATGCCCGAATTGGGGGCCGGAGCCGGGGGAGGAACGGCTCCGGCCGTTCCGGTGAACCGGGGTGCGGGCGGTTCAGCCGGATCCGGGGCAAGCGCCCCGGAATGCGCCCGGACCGGGGAGGAGGACGGTCCGGACGATTGGAATTCGGCAGGTGATTCGAACGGGAAAGACGGTTCGAATTGGAAAGGCAACGCGTTCATGCCGCCTCCTTTTGCGTGGCGGCGAACGCGTCGATGCTCCGCCAGGAATCGATAAGCCCTGAGATGCTCGTCGGCGGCACCGGAATCATCGGCTGTGCGGAAATGCTTGCGGGATGTTCATTCATGCGCTAAGCGTACGTTATGTACGAAATACGCGCAAGCGGAATCGTACACTTTGGACGATAATTTTCAGGCATTTTGTACGATGATGGATTCTCGGCACAGATTGCAGCAGGCGCGGGCCCAGGCCGGCTATGCCTCGCCCAGCGATGCGGCGCGGGCCTTGCGCGACATCAACAAGAACACGCTGATCAGCCACGAGAACGGCAACCGGCCGCTGTCGCGCAAGGCGGCGGAGAAGTACGGCCGGCTGTTCGGCGTCGATCCCGGCTGGCTCTTGTTCAACGGGGATGGCGCAGAGGCGGCGCCGGTCAATTTCGCCCCCTCGCCCGTCACCATCGATGTGCCGATCGTGTCGTGGATCAGCGCCGGCGAGCTCGGCAGCCAGGACAGCGTCGTCAACCTCTCCGACTATCCGACCATCCCCACCGCCGACCTCGAGGAAGGCGAGTGGATCGCGCTGCGCGTCGACGGGCCGTCGATGAACAAGATCTCGCCGCCGGATTCGATCATCTTCGTCAACCTGCGCGACAAGCGGCTGGTGACCAATGGCTGCTACGTGATTTCAGACGAGACTGGACGCGCCACCTACAAGCGCTGGCGCCCGAACGACAACCCGCCCTTCCAGCCGGCATCCTACCTCGACATTCCGCCGCCGGAGCTGGAGGGGGCGATCACGATCATCGGACGGGTGAAGCGGTCGATGATCGATATGTGAGGGGATAGGCCGGTGTCGTCCGGCAAAGGTCACGTCCTCCGCCCCTTTTGTCCTTTTGTCCTTCTGTCCAACCAGGCCAAGCGCATAAATTCAGCCCTTGCAATTTTTGCTTGCATTAAGGAACAAAAAGAGAACTATATAAGCGTCCGTCGCAGCAGCCGTGGTAACTCCGGGGGGAGGATCAACAATGTCATGCCGCATCGGCGCGTTTTTGCGCGTGCTTGTTGGTGAGGTTTTGCGCGGGCCGCTGATAGTCCTGGCGGGGATGCTGGTGCTTGTCGGGCTGACCGAGCCAGCGCTCGCTGTTGTCAAGGACCCTGCCCTTTGTTTTGGCGACAAAAAAAGCGCCGGCGATGCCAAAGTCGCAGCCGACCGCCGCATTGCAGCCTGCAGCGTGATTGCCGAGGACGTCACGGGGGCATCCCCTTTGCGCGCCAAGGCTTATTTCTTCAGGGCCATGGCCTTGGACGACGAGCAAGACTGGGATGGCGCGATCGCCGATTATGGCGAGGTGATCGCGCTCGATCCCAAGCAGACTTCGGCCTATTTCAATCGCGGCACCGACTGGTCCAACAAGGGGGACGACGACCGGGCGATCGCGGACTTCAACATGGCGATCAGCCTGGAGCCGTCCGACAGCCAAGCCTATTCCAGCCGGGGCTCGGCCTTCCTGCACAAGGGTAAGGTTGACGCGGCCATCCTCGACTTCCAGCAGGCGATCGAGGCTGATCCGGGAAACGGCAGGGCGCATGCCGAACTCGGCTCCGCCTTGGCCGCGACGGGCGAGCAGGAAAAGGCGATCGCCGCATATGACGAGGCGATCCGGATCGATCCGACGGACGTGACCGCCTTGGTCAACCGCGGCATCGCCCACGCCGCCAAGGGCGGATTCGACCGTGCTATTGCCGATTACGACACTGCGCTGGGCATCGACCCCAGGAGCGCCGACGCCTATGCCAAACGCGGCGCTGCTTGGGCCAACAAGAAGGAGTGGGTTCGCGCGATCGCCGACGCCAACAAGGCGATCGAGCTCGATGCTGGAAACGTCGACGGCTATTACTACCGAGCCGTCGCCTGGGCGGGCAAAGGCAACGACGAACGCGCCATTGCCGATTTCGGCCAGGTGATCGCACTTGATCCGAACGATGCCGGAGCCTGGTTCGCCCGTTCGCTGATACGAGCCCGGCGCGGCGACGCTGCCGGCGCGGCGGCCGATTGCAGGAAGGCCATCGCGCTCAAGCCGGAGAAGGCCGGTGATTGTGATGCGGGACCCGCCGACGCCGAGATGCCTGCGGTGGAAACGGCGTCCAAACCGGATCTTTCCGCTTTGACCAAGCAGTTGGAGGCCACTGGCAGGCAGATCCGTTCCAAAGATGCTGCCGCGCAAATCCAGGATGCATTGAAGCAGCAGGTCTCCGGCGACGTGCCGGGCGCGATCGCTTCCTTCGGCTATGCCATATCACTCGATCCCGACAACGCCGAGGCCTATTACGACCGGGCGGTCGCCGCGGCCTCGCAAGGAGACGATGCCCTTGCGGCGAGCGACTGCCGGCGCGCCGTCGAACTGGACCCGAAACGTGCCGACGCGTGCGCCGCGCTCATGGCCCAAACCGTTCCGGTCGCCACCACACAGGACCAGGCTGCCCAGGATCAGGCCGCCGCCAGGATATTGGTCGAACGCGCAGGAGCGCGTCTGGCAAAATATGGCGTCGACGGCGCACTGCTCGATTTCGACAAGGCGATCGGCTTCGATCCCAAAAATGCCGACGCTTATCTCGGCCGCAGCCGCGCCAGGACGCTCAAGGGCGACCAGGCCGGCGCGGCGGCGGATTGCCGGCGCGCCGTCGAACTGGATCGCGCACGGTCGGGAAGCTGCGACCAGCAGGCTGCCGGTGATGAGGGCAAAGCTGCGCCGGCGCCAGACCTGGAGCAGCCAAGACGGGCGATCGTCAGTCCGAAGTCTGCGACCGCGGCTTTTGGCATGCCACCGGTCGTGCTGAATTTCGCCGCCACGGACGACCTTGCCGAGAAGTCTCTCGAGGCGAGAGACCCGCATGAAGTGGAACTGATCCTGGGCGGCGACGCCTGGCTGGACATGGGCCAATATGACGAAGCGATCGGCGCCTATAATGGGGCTATCGCGCTCGATCCCGACAACCGGTTCGCCTATTTCGGCCTGGGCAACGCGGCTGTGAACAAACGCGCCTACGCCCAAGCGATTGCCGATTACGACACGGCCATTAAACTCGCCCCTTCTTTTACCACGGCCTATCTTCGCCGGGGTCTTGTGAAGATAATGTTGGGTGACGTGGACGGCGGGCTCGCCGACTGCAACAGAGCCGCCAAACTGGACCCGAAGGCGCGCGAAGCTCACTACTGCAAAGGCTTGGCCTGGCAGGCAAAGGGCGACGCCGGGCGCGCCATCGCCGCCTATTCGGTCGCCATCGGGATCGATGCCAAGGATGACGCCAGTTACTATGGGCGCGGCATGGCGCGCGCCGGACGGCAAGACTATGACGGCGCCATCGCCGACTTCGACCAAGCGCTCCGGCTCGACCCCGGCAATTCGGATTATGCCGCCAGCCGCAGGGCGGCTTTGGAGGCCGGCGGAGAGGCGCCCGAGCCTGCCGGCGACGCCTCCAAAGCGTATGGCTCCGATGTCGCGGTGGTTATTGAACATGCCGACCAGCTAACCAAGCAGCACAAATTCGCTCGGGCGCTTGTCGAATACGGCAGGGCCATCGAGTTCGCCCCGGACGATGCCCTTGCTTATTATCACCGGGGGATGGCTAAGGCGCAGTCCGGCGACAACGACGGGTGCAGGCAGGATTACGAAAGGGCCGCCCAGCTCGATCCCAACAATGCCGACATCGTCGCCACGTTGGCCGCCACGGTGGCGGCCAAAGGTGAAACGGAGCGCGCTATTGACGGCTACACGAAGGCCATAACGCTGAAGCCGGGCGATGCGTTCTTCTATTCATTACGCGGCGACGCCTTCAAAGATATCGGCGACTATGATCGCGCCGTCGCGGACTATGAACAAGTGATCAAGCTTGACCCCGACCGCGACGATATCGGCGGCCGGCGCGCGGAAGCAGTCGCCGCGAAAGCCGAGCAGCAGGCGATCCTGCAAGCCAATCGAAATATGTCGGATACAGAAATTGCGCTGGCCGCCTTCACTGCGGGAAGCGACTGGTTCGCGAAAGGTGACAACAACCGCGCCTCCGCCGACTACAATTTAGCCGTCAAGCTCGCTCCCGAAAACGTGGTCGGCTATTTCGGCCGCGGCAATTTGTGGTTCCGCCTGCAGAAATACGATCGGGCTATGGCCGACTACAACAAGGCCGTGCAGTTCGATCCGAGCTTGGCCAATGCCTATGTCCGCCGCGGCCTGACATGGATGAAGAAGGGCAATTTCGATCTGGCCATCGCCGATTGCGAACGGGCGATGGGCATCGACGCGAAGTCGCGCGATGCGTATTTTTGTAGAGCCCTCACCTTTGAGACCAAGGGCGATCCCGAGAAAGCCATTGCCGACTATGGCCGGGCGATCGATCTCAAGCCGCAGGACGCCTCCATGTATGTGGCGCGCGGCAAGCTTTTGGCGGACAAGAAGGACTACGGTCGCGCCATCGCCGATTTCGACAAAGCACTCGGCCTGCAGCCAGGCAATGCCGACGCCCGCAAGGGCCGCAAGCTGGCACTGGCCGCGAAGGCAAAGACGTCAGGCAAGATCGAGAGCGGAGCGGCGACCTCGGCAGGCAGCATCCCATCCGCAGCCAGGGCGGCTTTCAACGAGGCTCAGGTGCTGGACAACAAAAACGACTATGACGGCGCCATCGCGCAGTACGGCAAAGCGATTGTGCTGTTTCCCGCCTTCCGGGACGCCTATGTAGCGCGCGCCATCCTTTGGGAGACGAAGGGCGATTATGCCCACGCCATCGCCGATTACAGCCAGGCTATAGCCATCGACCCAGACATCGGCGACACCTACAGCGATCGCGGCCGCGTCCTCAGCTACCGGGGGGACTATGACGGAGCATCGGCGGACTACGAAAACGCCGTCCGCCTCGATCCAACGAACGCAAGGATCTATGCCGGTCGGGGCGCGTTCCGCATGAAGCTCCATGAAGACACAGGAGCACTCAGCGATTTCGAGACGGTGCTTAGACTCGATGGCAACAATGTTTTCGGTTACTCGGGCCGCGGCACGATCCGCGCCCGCAAAGCGGACTATGACGGCGCGATCGCCGACCTCAACCAAGCGATCAAGTTAAGGCCAAATTTCGCTGCCGCGTACAAATCGCGAAGCGCGGTGTGGGAAGCCAAGGGCAATCGCAAGCGTGCGGAAGCCGACCGCAAGAAGGCGCTAAGTCTCGGGGCAGAGTGAGCAGGGTGTCGGAGCGCAGGCGGATGTCACCTTGGAAATGGTTGCAAGTGGCGGCGGTCGTCCCCGTCAGCATCGTTGGGGCTGAAGTGATGCCAACGATGTTCGGCGGCGGCAGACATCATCACCATCAATCAGTGGAGATGCCGCCCCAGCCGGTAACCACCGCCGACATCGATGCCGAAATCCGGAAGCAGGATCTCCAGATCTTCGAGGCTATCGCCCGCGAATTTCCGGACGACTACGATGCGATGTTGCGCAAGATCACTGCCGCGGCCCAGACCGGAAACCAAACAGAAGTGCGCAATGCCAGCAGGCAGGCGGTCGCCGATCTGAGGCACAGATACGCACCGCTCCTACCTTCGGCGCCGGACAGCAACGTCTCGGAAGCGCTTTCGGCGCAACTCGACATGCTCAATCATCTCATGGCGCGCGAAACGCCGACCACCTGCAACAATTACCTGCGCAACGGGCCGGACGCGATCAGTGCGCCCGGCCACGATTTCCGGGCTGACCTGGACAGGATCGGCGCCACCCTGTTCCGCGCCTTCGGCGCCGCCAAAAGAAGCGGCCTACCGGCGGCAGTGCCTAGCGATCAGGACTGGTCGCTGGTCGCCGACGTTTTCACCAAGATCGGCGGCACGCCGGCCGAGATGGAGGCTATCTCGAACATCAACCAGAACTTCCCGGGTCTGTGCCCGGCCATGGCGAAATTCTATGAGGCCGCCCTGGTAATGCATGGCGAACCCGGGTGGCACATTAAGACCGCGCTGCTTCTTGCCATCGTCGAGAATTAGGCACCGGACCGGATTTCCGGCAGGTTCCGGCGCGACACTGCGTTCCTGCGTCCTCTCAGGCACCCAGAAACTCGTTGCTGAAAAATGCCCCGAGATCCGGCTTCTGCTTCAGCGCCTTGCCATTGCCATCCAGTAGGATCCCCGAGGCGAACAAATACCCGCCCATCGCCTCCATCTTGGCCTTGTCCATCGTGCCGATGGCGCCGTCCGCGCTTTTCAGGAAGTGCCCGTCGTTCAGCGCCTTCAGCGAGGCTTGCACCAGCGCTGGGTTGGTCAGCGTATCCTTGTTCGCGGCGATCAGCAGCTCGCCCGCCTGCTGCGCATGATCGACGGCGAATGCGTAGCCGCGCCGCGTCGCCTGGACGAAGGCCACGGCCGCCTGTCGGTTGGCGGCGAGGAAGGCGTTGCTGGAGACAATCAACGTGGTGTGCTCGTCCGGCACGCCATAATCGGCATAGCGGAAGCTGCGCTGCTTGAGCCCTTTCAGTCCGGCCTCGACGCCTTCCCAGGTCGAGACTTCCAGCGTGAAATCGACCGCGCCGTTGGCCAATGCCTCATAAGCCGAGGTACCCAGCGTCACAGTGGAAAACTCACCTTTGCCGCCGTCATGGCGGATGATGGTCGAGATCAGCGCGTTCTCCCAGGCGCTGCCGAAGCCGCCATAGGTCAGGCCGTCGAGATTTTTCGGAGTCTTGATGGCGGCGCGGTCGGCGTTGAAGACGACGCGGCCGGTCTCCGACTGGACGACGGCATAGACGGCCTTCAAATCCGCGCCTGCGCTCTTTTGCGTGAACAGGCCGAGCGAGCCGGAAATGCCGAAATCGGCGACCTGGCTGGCCACCAGCGTGCCCGAGCCGGTGTCGCCGTAGGGCAGGATTTCGACCTCGATGCCAGCATCGCGGTAAAAGCCCTTGTCGCGGGCGACGAACAGGCCGATGTGATTGGTGTTGACGGTCCAGTCGAGCGCGACGGTGATTTTTTGCGCGGCGCCCCGGGCACGTGCAGCAGTCCCGGCAAATGGCAGACTGGCGGCCAGAAGCATCGCTTGACGGCGGGTGAAGTCGGTCATCGGTTTTCTCCATCGGATGGTCGGGAAATCGGTTCGGCGGCGCCGAGCAAAATGTCGAGGATGCCGGCCTCGATCGCGGCCGTCTTGCGGGCAAGCGCCGTGCTCTCGGTGCGCGGGCGCGGCAGCGGCACAGCCACCTCGCGCACCACGCGCGCGGGCCGCGCCGACAGCACATAGATACGGTCGGACAGAAGCACCGCCTCGCGCACGTCATGGGTGATGAGCAGCGCCGTCCAGCGATGGTTTCGCCACATCGTCTCCAGCCAGCGCTGCATGGCCGCGCGGGTGAGCGCGTCGAGCGCGCCGAACGGCTCGTCGAGGAGCAGCATGTCGCGCTGCTGCACGACGGTGCGCAGCAATGCCGCGCGCTGGCGCATGCCGCCGGACAGCTCGGTCGGCCAGGCGCGCTCGAAGCCGGCAAGGCCGAACTCGGCGAACAACGGGGCCACGCGCTCGCGCGCCGCGCGGCGCTTCACGCCCTGCACCTCGAGCCCCAGCGTCGCATTGTCGATGACGCGCCGCCACGGCATCAGCGCATCGCGCTGCGGCATGAAGGCGAAGCGGGCGCCATCGAGCGGCGCGCCGTCGAACCGCATCTCGCCCTCGCCCCGGATCGCGCCGGTGAGCAACTGGAACAGTGTCGACTTGCCCGCGCCGGAGGGGCCAAGGATCGAGACGAACTCGCCCTCTTCGACATGCAGCGAAATGCCCGCCAGAACCTCGAGCATGCCGAAGTTTTTTCGCACGTTGCGGAGCTCGAGCCGGGTCATGGCCGGCCCTCTCGGGAAGGCTTGTCGCCATAGCGCTCCGCCATTTCGCTCCTTGCATTTTCCCAGGGCATGGCGAGACGCTGGGCGAGCACGGCGAGGCCGAACAGCGTGAGCGTGAGCGCCGAACTGACCGCGACGGCGGCGAGCACCAGGTCGGGGCGGAAATTGTTCTTGGCGTTGAGCATATAGATGCCGAGCCCTTTGGCGGCACCCGCATATTCGGCGAAGATGGCGCCGACCACCGCATAGGTGATGGAGATGCGCAGTCCAGCGAAGAAATAGGGCAGCGCCGACGGCAACCGAGCCAGCCAGAAGATGCGCCGGCGCCCTGCTCCCATGGCGGCGAGCATCTGACTGATTTCCTTGGCCGTGGCGGCATAGCCCTCGACCAATGCCACCATCATCGGAAAGAAGGTGACCAGCGCCACGAGCAGGATCTTCGGCAATAGCCCGAAGCCGAACCAAAGCACCACCAGCGGCGCGATCGCCACCAGCGGCAAGGTCTGGCTGGCGATCAGGAGCGGGAACAGCGCGCGGCGCAAGGGGGCAAAGAAGTCAACCAGCGCCGAGAGGATGAAGGCGGCAACGAGCGAGCATGCAAAGCCCGCCAGCGTGGCGCGGATGGTGGGAAGCGTGTTGTCGGCCAGCGCCGCCCGGTTCTCCCAGGCCTGCGCCAGCACGCGCGAGGGTGCAGGGAGCACGGTAGGGGCGATGCCGCCAAGGCGGGCGTAGAGCTCCCAAGCGACGAGAAGGAGAGCGAAAGCCAGCGCAGCGGGCAAGATCTTGGCGACGGTCGTGGTGAAGGCTGATCTCCCCCCTAAAGGGGGAGATGGCCGGCAGGCCAGAGGGAGGCGCGACGGAACGCCAGCTTTCGAAAGTTGTGCGGGAGCGGTTGGCGAACGCCGCGTGCGCAACCAGTTGAAAGGCCGGCGGGACAGCACCCCCCTCTGCCCTGCCGGGCATCTCCCCCGCAAGGGGGGAGATTGGCCGTCACCTCGGGTTTCGCCAATCTCCAGAGGTTCCCCTCTCTCCTGCGAGATGGGACTGGGGGCATCTCCCCCACGCAATGGATCAAGCCAAACAGCCACAACATCTACCTCGATAGATCGAGCTTGCGCTCAAGCCGCGGTTGGGCTGTTCGCCGAAATGGTGATGTCGAGCGTCACGTGACCGGCGCCCGGCCCGAAGCGGCAGAAGGCTTCGTTCAGCGTGGCGAACACCGCGCCGGCGTCGCCGCGCAGCTTGGTGCAAAAATGCTTGGAGCGTTCGAAGACGCCGGACCGCTTCAGGAAATCGATGCAGCCATAGATCTCGTCCATGTGGTCGCCGGTGCCCATCACATAGAGCGAGAATTGCGCCGCCACCGGCTGGTTGGTCGAAAGCATGGCCCCGACGGCGCGCAGCGCGGCGCGCTTGCGGTCGTCGAGCGGGATCGCCGGGCCGCCGATCTCCTCGGAGCGGCAGATCGGGTCATCCGGCTCGCCGGGGCAGCCGCGCGAGACGGCTGCCGACAGAACACAGTGCCTGCCGCTTTTGGCGGCCGCCACGAACAGGTCGCGCATGGCTGGGAACAGCACCTCGGGCGGCCCGACCAGGAGCGTCGAGATATCGTCGGTTTCGATCCTCAGCCTGTCGCGGTAAGGATCGAGCGCGCCAAGCGCGCCAAGGATCACGCCGACGAAATCGTCGGCCATGGGATAAAGGGAAATCTGTGCGCCGGAAAACATGGCCCGCCTCGCTCCGCTGGTATTATCCAGATCAGCTTTAGGGTCCGGAGGCTTGCCGCCACCATCTCAGCCCCGACCGTACGGAGCACCCCTGTGGATGGCCGGGTTAAAGCACTGTTTGCGGTGCTGGGAAAGCGCTTTTTTGCGGTGTCGGTTGGGCCAACCGCCCATCTCCCTATGGGAGATGCCGGTGGTTATAAGATTTTTGTAGTTTTCTTATAACTGCTTTATCTAACCTATTTTGTCGTTCAAATTGTACGAATCTCGCTTGATTGCTTTTCGTACGTAAAGTACGATACTTCCCTTCCTTTGAGGGGATTTGCTTGAACACCGCGAACCATGCCGCTTTTGCCGACCTCTCCCATCCGTTGTTGTCGCCTTTGCCGCTCGCCGAGCGCGAACGCCTTGCCGGCGCCTGGCGCATGGCCAGCCAGGACATCGCCGACGACATCCGCTTCATCCGGCAATATCTGAAGGTGATCGCCGAAAAGGAGGAGCGGCTTTCGACCGGCACGCTGGTGCATGGCCGCGCCTACGTCGAGGCGTGCGCGGCCTGGCTGCCGGAGACGGCGGCGCGGTATTTGCGCAACCTCAGGCTGATCAGCGAATGCGAAAGCGCGATGATCGCCGCGGGGGTCAGGTTTGCCCGATCGAGCGATGCGTGGTGAGAGCGTTTTGACCTCTTCCGTTAGAGAAGGGAAGGAACTCCAAGGCCGCCAGCGACGCGAACAATCATGCCGCTGCAACCCTCGGCTCTGGGCCTCGAAAAATGCATCGTTTCACACAATCGCCAATTGGTGGACGCGGGCGAGCGGCCGGGCGTTAATTCTGCGCAGGCGAAGGAGGGTAAAGCCGTATACCAGGGAGGAATTTCGTTTTGATGGACCAACAAATCGACATCGGCATACAGCCTGACGATCAGCCCTACGAAGTCATTTCATTCGCCCGCAAGCATGGCCTGACGGTCCCGGTTGCCGACGCGGTCCTTTTCGCCAAAGGTCCGTCGCCGTCACGCGCAGCTTGCGACATGGCAGCGCTTGCCTTCCTCTGCGCGGTCGCGCGATACGCCGGAAAGCAAGGGACGCGATAGCCTCCTCTTATAGCTTAATTGCAACCCGCATGCCGCCGGCGTGGCTGCTGGCGGCGGCGACGCCGAGCGTGCCGGTCAGCCGGCCGCCATGGCCGAAGCCTTCGCTCAGAGGTCGTGACGGTTCAGCGGGGAGCGTAGATGCGAAGCATGGTGCCGTTATCGTAAGCGGCCGTCACGAGGACGTTTAGCTTGAGCGCGTCCGTCAAACCGCTGAATAGCGGTTTGCCACCGCCATAGGCGGATCGGCCGAGTCAGGATGACATACTCATCAATCAGACCTGCCTTCGACAGCGCCTGAGCGAACTCTGCGCCGCCCCGCAATAATTTCGCCGCCGGGTTGCTTTTCAATTAGCGATTCCTCGTGCAGGTCACCTTTCGCAATAGTGGACTCTGGCCAAGTTGCCTTTTTCAGCGTTTTCGAAAACACGACCTTGGGGATGACGTTCATCGGCGCGGCATAGGCATCCTCGGATTTTTGCCAGTACGGGCCCATTTCCTCGTAACTCACGCGGCCCATGATGTGTGTGCCAGCGCGACTGATGCGATCGAGTTTCCACCGCTTGAGCTCTGCCGTTCAGGAAAACCGCCCGTCGACATTCCCACCGGCCCTACGACATATCCGTCGACCGACATGGTCATGATCAAGACGACTTTGCGCATGGTCGGTATAGCCTCCGGGCACAGTTCTCACACGGAGCGTCGCACCGTCACATGATCCGGTGAAAAGGGGGCAGGCCTTGGCTGGCGGTCAGCCCTTGGTCTTCCTGGCGGGGGACTTTGCCTTTGCCGGGCCCTTGGCGGGCTTCTCCGCCTTGGCCGCTTTCGGCTTGTCGGCCTTGGCGGCGGCGGCCTTTTTCGGGCTCTTGGCTTTCGGCTTGCCGGCCGCATCGACTTCGGCCGTCGCTTGGTCCCAATGCTCCTTATGAGCGCCTTCGGGCCGGCCGGCCTGCTCCCAGATCTCGTGCGCGCGCTGGCGAATGCGTTCGTGCCTGTCGTCCGTCACTGTCGCCTCCTGATGTTGGGACGGTTCCCCGGCGCGAACATTAGCCGAATTTTCGCGTGTCGTCTTCGGTATCACGAACAAGCGACCCGACCTGGACGGCAATTTCGCTCAGTGTCCGTCGGTAACGACCGCGATGCCCAGATGCGCTGCCTTTTTTGTAATCAATCCGGCTAAATCCGCGTCAGAGCGGTCGGTCCCCGTGCGCTGGCGCAGCAGGGTAATCGCCTCGTGCATCGACAGCAGGCCAGTCCTATGCTCGGCCAAAAGCTTGTCGACTTGGCGTGCGATGTCAGGTGATTCGACGTGTGGATGATGCATGGCAACGACTCCTTCCGCGCTTCGTTGCCTCCCAAACCACTGCCCTATCTTAGGCCTTATGCCCGGATGCGAAAAGAGCCCGATCCTTGCCCAGTGCTTCGGAGGATCGGGCTCTTCCAGGGCTGGATCTACTCGATCACCTGAACAACGCGGCGCGTGCCGGGATCGATCAGCACCGTATGGTCGTTGACGACCGCATAGCGGTACTGGACGTCCGGAACCTGCTGCAACTCGACGGTGTCAGGCACGGTCGAGCCGACGCCAAGCTCAAGGCCGAGCACATTGACCGAGGCGATCGGATGCTTGTGGACATATTCCTTGACCACGGTCTGCTGCTCGGGGGTGACGATCACCTCGTCCGCGGCCGCGATGCCGATGCCGGCCATCAGAGCCAAGCCGGCGACAGCTGGAATGAGGGTGGTTTTCATCGTTTCTCTCCTGTTGCGTTGGTGAGCTCCGCCCTGCCTCCGCAGGGGCGGAAACACGAGCAGGTCGAACATGGGAGCTCCCGGGGCAAACGCCGCCGGCAGGGTGTTGTTCCGTCAGCGGCGACTAATTGATTTGGCGGAACCTTCGCATCGGCTCCGCATTGGAAGGCATTGAAACTGCCCAAGTCTTTGAAATCCTAAGGATGCCGCAGTCATGCAGGAAGGCTCCATCAGAAGCGACATCGAACTTCGCCCCCCCGTGGCCATCGCGGTGGGTGCCGGCTTCAAGCGCGAGATCGCCTCTCTTACCGCGATGCAGAACTTTCTCAAGGAATGGCCCCAGGCCATGCGGGGCGGCAGCTACGCCAACGCATTCCGCGCCTGTGAGGCGGCGCGGAGCGGAGAGATCGATCTCGACAAGGCGCGACAGGCGTTCCTGGTCTTCGCGCGGAAGGCCGGGATTGAATGGACGGGCGCCGATCCCGTCGCGGTGCTGCGCGAAGCAAAGATCAGGCGAATCCGGGCACGCGAAAGCCGGGCACCAAACCGGCACGTGCCTGGCTAGGCCCAGCCTCGACGCGTTCGGCACACCATGTGATCGGCGTTGTCCTGCAAGTTTTGGGATTTGGCCGGCCGATCCTGGGAGCAAGCTCGGCGCATCCTGGCGTCCATCGTGCCTGCCGACCGCCGCCTTCCCGGCTGACGGTCGGGCTGAAACGATCCGGGATCTCGACTGGTGGCCGCTGTCAGTTCGGTGCCGATTCGCCCAGCGCCTCGGCAACGAAGGACGCAGCGATCAGATCGTCGGCCTCAATGCGTAGGGAGCCCTCGCCGCCCCCCATGATCGCCGCGACCTTCTGGAAAGCCTTCATTTCATGCTCGGTGATCCGGGCGTCTTGCATCCTGGCTTTGAGATGGGCAACACGCATCCCGAGCGAACGGGATGTTCCGATTTCTCGTTTCGACATGTTGGTAAACTCCTCCTCGCCCCGCCGTACTGTTCGCCACCGCCCGTATTTTCACGTTGCCACTGGTTTGTGTTGTCTATGAGACAACGTGAACCAGAGCCGGTAACTCAAGCGCTGAGGGAAGGTTCCGTTAGCACATGGTAACAAAATAATAATCGGTTAATGGCCCGTCGCCGTAACCAGGCGGCGGGCCATCCGATTTGGTTCGCTATCGATCAATCGAGGACCTTGACGATCTTGCGGGTACCGGGGTCGACGATCACCGTCCGGTTATCGACGACGACGTAACGGTATTTGACGTTGGGCACTTCATGTAATTCGACCGTGTCGGGAAGCGTGCTGCCTATATTCAGCTCGACGCCCGGAACCTTGACCGAGGCCAGCGGCTGTTTATGCACGTATTCCTTGATGACGGTTTCCTGCTCCGGCGCGATCACGACATCCTGCGCGGCAGCCGCGCCGATACCAGCAAGCAGCAGGAAGCCAGCGGCGGCGGAGGTGAGGTGCATTTTCATTGGTCGTCTCTCCTATGTGGATCTGAATCGAATCGCCTGAATGCTGCGCCTGCGATTTTCCACAGCGGGTCGGCATTGCCGTAACGCCGTTCGCCTACCCTTGTTCCTGCAAAACTGGACCGGCGCCTGCAAAAACAACTGCCGCCGTGTTCCGCGACCATCGCCTCCGACCGTGGCAACAATTTCGGAACAATGCGTTTCGGGCTGGGTTACCCATCCGAAGGGACCGACTTTCCGAGGAGACAATCCAATGAAACATCTGCTGATCACAAGCATGATCGCGCTCGGCGTCGGTTGCGGCGCCGCGATGGCGCAGACCGAGTCCGCGCAGCCGAGCGGCGGCGACAACAATTGCACGGCCGGGACGGCCGATTGCCAAAAGGGCGGCAAAGCGGGCGGCCAGGCCCAGGGTGAGATGAAGTCGCAAACCCAGCAGAACGCCCAGGGCAAGGCCGGCGCAAACACCGAAGAGCAGGCTCAAGGCAAGACCAAGATGAAGACCGAAGAGCAGGCTCAGGGTCAGTCAGGCGCCAACACTGACCAGAACGCCCAGGACAACACACAGCTGAAGAAGAAGAAGCAGCAGGCGCAGGGCAAGACTGGCACCAGCACCGAGCAGAACGCCCAGGGCACCACCAAGATGCAGACTGGGCAGAACGCCCAAGGCAAGACCGGTACCACCACCCAGCAGAATGCCCAGGACAAGACGAAGACCCAGACCGATCAGCAGGCTCAGGGTAAGACTGGTACCACCACCGAGCAGAACGCTCAGGGCACCACCAAGATGCAGACTGAGCAGAACGCTCAGGGCAAGACCGGCACGACCACCCAGCAGAACGCCCAGGGCAACACCAACGTCGAGACCGACCAGAACAAGACGGCGTCGATCAATAACGTGACAGTGGAACAGAGGACGCAGATCACGCAGGTCATTCATGAGAGCCATGTCGAACCGGTTCGCGACGTCAGCTTCGACATCTCCGTCGGCGTCGAGGTGCCGCGCCACAAGGTGCGTCTGCACCGTCTGCCGGCCCGGATCGTCAAGATCGTTCCGGCTTATGAAAACTATGAGTATTTCGTCTTGGCCGATGGACGCATCGTCATCGTCGACCCGGACACCTACAAGATCGTAGTGATCCTGAGCTGATCCGGTCAGCATAGCGGATAAGGGCCCGCCCAGGCGGCGGGCCTTTCTGCGTGGAGAGGCATCTTAAACCCGGCAGGCAGTCGCCCGCATGCGCTGCGGTCCATTAGGCATGACTTGAATGTCGCCGGCTCGGGAACGATCCGGCGCAATTGCCAGTTGTCACAGCGGAAGTCCTGCGTCCGTGGTCCCTGTCGGGGCCGGACGAAAGGGCAATGGGGCCGCCGGCAAACCGTTCAAGCTTGCGGTCCACCCGGAAAAGGTGCATGGGTCAAAATGGGTAGAGATATGGGCGAGATCGCTGATGGCCGAATATGGTCGCGGCGCTCGGTTGGGCAAATGTATTTTCCGCAGTTTCTTGTGGGAATGGTTGGCACGCTTCTAGTGATCCTCGGCTGGACCTTCATGTCCACGGGATCTGTCTGGATGGCGATCGGTTGGACATTCCTGGCGGCCGTGGCTCTGCAGGCCGGCTATTTCGTGGCCGTGCTCTGGCTCGTGCACAGTGAGATCCGCGTAACCGACGAAGGCAAAGCGGACGTAAGCGCGGCACCCGCCAAGATGCCCGGACCGTTCGAGCGCGATGGCATCATCCACGCCCTCATCTTGCGGCTGTTCCCGAAACTGCTTCCCTGATCGCTTTGCGTCAGTTCCGGCCGCGGACCGATCATCTATTGCTTGTCGACAGGCATCCACGCCGCGATAGCCCGGCACGTTGCCTCTTCAATTCGAACGCAAAGGCCATGCTACACCTCGGCGCCAGGGCCCGAGGCGCCATCCGTTGCATCGGAGCCGATAGACCGCCACTAGCTTTGCATCGGCGATGGGCTGCCATCAACAAAATCGATGCGGCGCAACCAAACGCCGGCTGCAGCTCTCCTTGATCGGAGGCTGTAGCCGGCGCGCCTGAAATCCCTGCTCGGTTCGCTCAGCTAGCGCGCGGTGGCCGGTGAGGCCGAGCGCACCGTTTCCGTCGACGAGAAGACGACGAAGCCGAAGACCAGCACCGCGGCGGCCACGATCAGCGAGCCGATTGCCACGACCGGCTCGATCTCCGGGTGGCCTCCCGCCAGCATCCAGTAGAGCGCCGGCAGCATGATCACGATGCCGACCGTATAGAGGCCGTAATGGATCATGGCGATGCGGCGCTCGGCCTTGGCCGGGTTGAGCGCATAGTAGCCGCCGAAAATGGCGCTGGTGACCCAGCCAAGAAGGTTGATGTGAGCATGCGCCGGAAAGGCACCGTGATCGCCCGAAATCGCCATCTGTAGTCCGGCGGCGACGCCCAGGACGAGAAAGACGATGGCCGTCTTGAAGAAGAGTTCCGATACCCGTGGCATTTGTTGTCCTCCCAATGCCTCTGTAAACCCGACTCTGCGCAGTCTACATCGTGCGAGCGATATTAGCCATGACGCACCTAAGTCGGTGCGGCCTTCGGGCGAAAGCCGCGAGGTTTGGCGGCGGTTTTGCAAAAAAATGGCTCGCCTCTTTCGAAGCGAGCCGAAGAGGGAGCCGGGCTTGAGGTCGGCTCCATCCAGGTTGCCACCTGAATTCCAAGCAGAGCTAGCGTAACAAAGCCCGGAATTTATTCCACCGCAACGGGGCAAAGGTTTTTCCGACACGCGGCCGCTAGCCTTTGCCGATCGGCCATCGCACAGAAGACGCCGCCGGCCCGCATATCTCCCCAATCAGCCGGCGGGCGAAAGCATGCGCTTCAGCGTCCCGTCCCTCAGCCAGAACTGATGGTAGAGCGCCGCCACGACGTGGACAGCGATCATCACGATGAATGCCGGCTTGGCAAGCGAATGAATGTCACCCCAAGGGTCGCCCAGATAGAACGCCAGAAGCCCGATTGCCGGCGTCGCCAGCAACAGCACATAGAACAGGCCGTGCGATACATGCGCGGCGACCCGCATCCATCTCGATCCATGACCGGCGGGGGCCGGCGCGCCGGATACCAGCCTGAGGACCAGTCGAACAAGCACAAGCGCAAGAACGGACAGGCCGACCCAGTAATGAGCTGAGCCCAGCGCCTGGTCGGTGGCCGATACCGGCTGGCCGCCTTCGGCGGCGTCCACGACGACCGTCATGCTCTCACCGAAGAAGAGCTGAAATAAAACCAGCGCTGCAATCAGCCAATGCAGCGCGATCTGAAAAATTGAATATCCACGTCTGGTTTCCATCGCGACCGTTCCTGAATACAAGGCGTCCCCCGCCTTAACGTTGTTGAATAGTCGCGAGGACGATGGCCGAATTTGGCTCGAAAGCTCCCGCAATTGTGGCCACAATCTTACATTTTCGTATGGCGAACATTCGCGCCAGCCTTGGTGGTTCGAGACTGGGACCGGCACCTTGCAAGCGCGCAGCATTTGGGCAATGCTTGGGCCTGGGGGAATGGTTTCCGTAATTTCGGAAGCGCGATTACATGTTCATCGACTACTACGAAGTTCTGGAAATAAGCCCGAACGCCAATTCCGAGACCATCGAGCGGATCTTCCGCTACTTTGCCATGCGCTATCACCCCGACAATCGGGAAACCGGCAATGAATCGCGCTTCAGCGAGATCGTTGAAGCCAACAATACACTCCGCGACCCCGTCAAGCGGGCTCAATACGATATCCTTTACCGCGAGCATCTGGGTCTTCGTCATGAACTCACCGAGGGAGCGCGCGACGGCGGCGGCATGGAGCGGGATTCCGTCATCCAGGCCAATCTGCTGTCGCTTCTCTATGTGAGGCGCCGGCGGGACGTCAACAATCCGGGCATCGGCGACGACGAACTCGAGCGCCTGTCCGGTTGCCCCCGCGAGCACCTGGAGTTCCACCTGTGGTACCTCAAGTCGAAGGGCTTCATCGGCAGGACGGAGAACGGCACGTTCGCGATTACCGTGGAAGGCATAGATCACGCCGGGGTCAAGCAGGGCCGGAATCGCCCTGACGCCACCCGCCTGCTCGATCACGCCGAATGAGCCCGGTTTGCGTCGCCCTGATCGTCAAAGGTCCGCCTGCTGGCCTGAACCAGCGGCGGGCACAACGAAGGAACAGCTACATCCCGCAGGAATCGACCGTCCTCTCCCCACCTCCCGTATCTGGGCGGTTCACTGGGGCCGCGGAGCATGCCATGCGCCTTGGAGGGCAGAACAGCATCGGTGACTTAGGCGCTGTGCGCCATCGAATACAAGGCGACTGAGGTCTGGCGCACTGCCGCAATTGGCACGGCTTGCGACGGCAAAGGCAGTCGCGAATGAAGGCACCGCTGGAGCTTGCTCTTGTGTGATGCAGTCCGTTCCTGGCCGGTGCGAGATCAAAGGGATTGCCTACCCGCCGTGCCGGCGATAAACATGTCGTAGCACGATATATTATCCCGCGGCGCGCAGTAGAGCGTCCGCAAGCCGGCGTCTCGGTTTCGACCGCCCGCCACCCGGAAAACAGGTGGCGACCTGGTGCGGGATCAGCACCCGGCAATAGGGCTCCCGCTTTGGCTCGTCTCGACTGAGGCGAGCCATTTTTCTGCCGGAGACGGCGCGCCCGTCGCCCTGTCAACAAAAAACCGCCGGGCGAGGCCCGGCGGCTTTCGCTCGCCCTCCGGTCGGTTCGTCCGGCCTTATGGGGTTGTTGTGGTTGTCGCCGTGGCCGCGGCTTGCGCGTCGATCTTGCCCGCCAAAGTATCCTTGGCCCAGGCGGTGACGTCGGCGTCGACTGGCTTGTTGGCCATGTCGGCAAGGGCAGCGTCCAGCGACGCATCGGTGGGAGGCGGCGCGTTGTCAACCGCGGCCTGCGCATCGGCGATCGCCTGGGCATCAGTGGTGCTGATCGCGGCGTTCTGGGCGTCAATCTGTCCCTGAACGTCGGCGATCTGCGCATCGAGAGCCGCCTGCTGTTCGGGCGTGAAGCCGGTTGTGTCGGTCGCGTTGAGGTCGGCGAGTTGCTGAGTGAGGTCGGCCAGCTTGCTCTGGTCGGCGGCCAGTTGGGCGTTTGCCGCGTCGAGGTTGGCCTGGGCGTTCTTGGCTGCCGCGGCCTGCGTCACGTAAGCCTGGACGCCGGCGAACTTCTTGCTCTTGGAATTCATATAAGCGTTGATGTTGCGCTGCAGCGAGTTCAGCCGGCCGAGCTTGGCGTGAATGTTCTTGTCCTTGGGCGTGGCAGACGTGGTCGTATCGTCAGTCGTCGCGTCATCGGTCGAGTTGTCATCCGACGCGCTGGCATCGGCGCTCTTGTTGTGGCCCGGAGCCGAGGCCGAGTTGCCGTGCGAGGCGCCGCTCTTGCCGCTGCCCCCGCCATTTCCATGACCGCCACCGTTACCGTTGCCGCCGCCGTTTCCGTTGCCGCCGCCATGGCTGCCGCCATTGCCGTGGCCGCCGCCGTTACCGCCGGCGCCGGCAAGCGCGGGGGCGGTCGCAAGCGCGAGAATGGCCAGGGATGCCAGAAGTGTCTTTCGCAATGTCATTGTGCTTCTCCGCAGATGAATCGTCACTATGGCCCAACCGCTAGGCAGCCTCTTATGAGAATTTCCTAATGGCGTCGGATAAACTTTAAGCAACTGCGGTCGCGAAATGAGAGCATAGCCGCGGCCTCTCCGCAATTTTCCCAAAACACCAGGTTAACCCGTTGAAATTTAACGTAAATACAAAGGGCTTAGCATCTGTGGGCCGTTTGGAACAAAGAAGGCCCTTGTCTCGCCAGACCATGGTCCCAAGAGGCAATTGCCGCCGCGACAATCCCCTGCAATCGGATCAACTGCGCCTTTGGAACCCTGCCGAAAGGTCGGGGTTAAACAAGCGAAGGGACGTTGCCTAAAAGGACAGTCACCATGAAACGAATTCTTCTCGTTGCCGCCTTTGTTGCTTTGTCCGGTGGTCTGGCGACGGCGCAGTCGGGCACGACATCGGGCAGCTCATCGACATCGTCATCCACCACAACGACGATGCCCAGCAGCCAGGGCACAGACACGACCACGACGAACTCGACCAATTCGAATTCAGCGAAGGACTGCGCGCCTGGGCAACAGACCGGCAGTGCCAAGCAGGCGGCCCCTGGCCAACAGGATACGAGCGCCAAATCCAACGCTCCCGGCCAGATGAAAACCACAACGGAAGGCTGCTAGCCACCAGGCACAAGCGGGCCTGGCTTTTTGCCGGCCATCAAGCGGAAGGATTTGGATCTTCCGTGCCATCAGTCTCGGTCGGCGTGCCGGTTGCCGTCTCCGGCTCCTGACCTTCGCCCGAACCGGTCGGGGAAAGCACGGTCAGGTCCATTCGGGCGATCCGGGACGCGGATTTTCCTTGGGCATTCGGCTCGCCGATGTCCGTCTCGAAAACCGAGGCTTTCGCGAGGTGGCCGACGCTTTCGGCGCGCTTGCCCGGGAAAGTTTCCGACGCCTGGGGTCTGCTCGCTTGATGCACGGCGCCTGGGCCGTGCTGGCTTCCAACAAGCGAGGTCATGGCTGCGCTCCTGATAGTGGATGCAGCAAATCCCTAGCATTCCTAGCTGGCGCCAGCCTTGCAGCTTTTTAGAGAATCCTAAGGTACATCCGTTCGTCCCTCTAGCTGCTGACCAGGGGCACGGCTACCGAGGTAGTGTAGCTGATCGGGTAATTGCTGAAATAGGGAAAGCTGATGACAAAGGCATAGCTGGCGTTGACGTGTGCCATGCGGAACCCGCCGCTCGCCGGATCGGTGGTGATGGTGACGTTCACATTCCGCAGGCCAAGCGCCTGAAGCTTCTGTGTGGCGATGGCCTGGATGTCGGCCTGCGTCAGCGTGTTGTTGAGCTGCAGGGAGCGCGCCGAGGCTTCGAGCGCGTAGCGCACGCTGGATACGCTGTTCATCGACCAGCCGAAGGCGAAGATGCCGAACAGGAGCATGATGAGAAAAGGCGCGACCAGGGCGAATTCGAGACCGGCGCCGCCCGCCTCATTAGCCGCAAATGCCGAAAGCCGGAGCCTTTGTTTAGCGCACACGGACCACCTGCACATGGCCGATCGCGGTATTGTCTGGGTATGGACCAAAGGTGAAGGGCGGGATCCAGGTGCCGGATGCCTGAATCTGGACGTAGACGGACGGCGCTTTCGGTCCACTGCATAAGGTCGACGCATCGACCACGGTGGTCCCACACTTATAGATGCGACTAATCGTAACCTGCGCGTCGGAAGGCTTGTTCTCCCAGCTCGCCAGCGCGACAGTCTGGGTCGCGCTGTCGTCAGCGGAGCCAGCCATCACGAGGTTGGCCGCCGTTTTCACACCGGCGCGCATCGACAGCGAACCCGCGACATAGGACCAGCCGTCCATGATTCCGAGCAAGGCCGCGCACAAGACAGGCAAGACAAACGCGAGTTCCACCGCGGCGATGCCCGATTCATCGCGAATGGCCGGCATCAGTCGACGGGCAGCGGATTTCACTCTACCACCGCAACCGCCTGAGCGGCCGGGATGTCCTTCATCCCGAGGCTCGAGCAGTCCTGGTTGATGGTCGAGTTGCCCGACCACTGGATGGTATCGGCAACGACCTGGGTGCAGCCATTCACGCCCGAGAAATTGCCAAGATAGTTGACCTGTTGCCTGGGGAAGTAGATCGCGCCGGTCAAAAGCGAAGTCGCGGTGCCGTTGAAGGTGCTCTGCGCGGCGGTCCCCGTCCGGTCGCCATAGAACAGCACGCCGGAATAGGTGCCCGTAGTCGGGGCGGCCAGCGTCACGGTGGCGTTGCCGTTCATGCTGACAGTGTTGCTGCCGGCCATGAAGATCGTAACGTCGCTGCCTTGGATGACGGCACCCGCATTGATCTTCAAGTCGCCCTGGACGACGTAGACACCGGGGGAAAGCGTGATGTTGCCGTTGAGGCTCATGCCGCTGCAGTAGGTCCCGGGCTGGATCGTTTGCGTCGTCTTGTTGCCGTTGATCTTCTGGCATGGGGTCGTGGTCGCGGGAGCCGGCAAGCTGGCGAACGGATCGGCCGCCGGCAGCGCCTGGGTGATCGGGGCCTTGCAGACCATCGGCACCGGATTGCTCAGTACGACGCCTCCCCCCGTGATCAAGCAATCGGCCTGAAGACCCGCCGATCCCTGCACCTTGATGGCGTCGTTGGCGATCGAATTCGCCATGATGACGCAGCCGGCCAGTTTGACGCTGGTGCTGCCGGAGAAAAGTGCTGCCTGGGAGGCCGACGGATTGAGCGCTTCGATGCAAGCTTTGGAGGCGTCGGTGATCAGCGCCACCGCCCTCGCCCGCTCCGGTACTTTTGTCTGAGTGAAGATGGACGTGAAGATCCGGTCAAGATCCTGGTTGAGGATGACCTCGACCGCCTTCTTGGCCGTGTTCGGTCCCGACGCCGGCGGGGTGTTGACGACAATGGTGCCCGCACCAAGGCCATTCGAGGCGGCCGATGACGCGGCGGCGGCGGTGATGGCATCCGTGTTGGATCCGGCGATCTTTTCCAACGCGCCGGCATAGGCGGCCGCGTCGGCGATCGCCTGCAGCTTCAGGCTCGAATAGTACCAGTAGGAGGTCTCGACGCCGAGCCCGGCGCCGCCGACGACGACCGGCAGGGTGAGCGCGAAAATGGTGGCGACATTGCCGCTCTTGCCTTCGCAAAAGCGTCGAGAGCCGCGTCGAGAAAAAAGATTTCTGATGAACCGACCTGAAAAGGCCATGGCCGAGCGCACCCAAGCTATCCCAGCCGTTACGTCATCATTGCCGTATGAACGAATGCCTAATTATTTCGCTCGATTTTTGCCGGTGGGACCCTAGCGCTCCGCTGCCCCCGCCTTGCGCCGCACGCACTAAGACTTAAGGCCTATAAAGGCTCGGACTTAAGGTCTAAGCGTCGGTAGAACCATGCATTTTAGCTCTCTCTGCATTTTATCTATTTTGGAAATCGTCCGTAGAGACGGCGCGCATATCACTCTCGGACATACGATGAGGGCGAACTCCATGTTGGGACGTTTTTTGGCATCGAGGCGCGGCAACTTTGCCATCGCAGCCGCGGTCGCCATGGTGCCGCTTATGCTTGGCGTGGCGGCATCCATCGACCTGATAGGCACGAGCGACGACGCCGCGCAGTTGCAGAACTCGCTGGACGCGGCCGGCTTGGCGATCGGCACGAAATACCTGCCAGGCATGTCGGCGAGCGACGTGCAGCAACTCGGCCAGACCTTCTTCGCCGCCAATATGAGCGCAGCCGACGCGCAGGAACTATCGGGCAGCCTCGCCGCCTTCCAGGCCAGCGCGAGCGGCGGTCCGGGTGCCTATTTCATTTCGCTGTCGTCGAGTATCAGCCGGCCGGCCTTCGTCGCCGGCATGCCGGCCTGGCAGGCGACGCGCACCGCCTCGGTCAAGCTCAAACCCGGCGCGCAAGCCTGCGTGCTCGCGCTCAATCAGCACGCCGACGGCGCGGTCAACCTGCAGGGCTCGACCAATGTGGCGATGAACGGCTGCGTGATCGCGGCCAATTCAGACGCGCCCGACGCCGTCAATCGCGGCGGCTCGGCGATCGTCAGCGCCGGCTGCGTCTCGACGGTCGGCGGCACGCAAGGGCTGACGCCGCCAAACGCCACGCTTTCCTGCGGCGCGCCGCATGAGAACCAGTATGCTTCGTTCGATCCGCTGGCCGACGTCGTTCCTCCCGCCTACACGCTCTGCCTGCCGGTGCCCAATGGCAAAACGGTGACGCTCTCGCCGGGCACCTATTGCGACAAGACCTTGTCGGGAAAGATCACCCTCAATCCCGGCACCTACATCATGCGCAACGTCACCATAAAGCCGGGCGGCAACGGCAGCCTGAGCGGCCAGGGCGTGACGATCTTCCTGATGGAGAACTCACAACTCTATATCAACGCCAACGAGCAGGTGAACCTGTCGCCGCCCACCAGCGGCGCCTACGCCGGAATCACCATCTACCAGGGTCACGGCAACACACAGGCGCTGACGCTGAACGGCGGATCGGGCTCCGTGGTCAGCGGCTTCATCTACGCCCCGGACGCCGTCATCACCTATGCCGGAAATTCGGATATGAACGCCCAGGGCAGTTGCCTGCGGCTGGTCGGCGATACCATCTCGATGACGGGGAACTCGGCCGTGAAATCGGATTGCACGGCCGAACTCGGAGGCCGGACGGCGTATGCGGGCCGGATGATCACCCTGGCGAAATGAGCGCCAACCTCCTCCGCCAGGATCGCGCCTAGCCGACAATATCCGCGCCCGCTCGCTCGTCGAAGAGCACGGCGCAGCCGCGCTTGAGCGCGACCTGCGTCAAGGCGTTGGCCGCGTCCTCATCCGACGAGACGAAATCGCCGGTCAGGACGCGCAACTCCTCGACGGCCCTCGACATCGGCACGATACGGCCGGCCGAACGGTCGCTCACGCAGGCGTCGATGACGCACAGAAGATCGATGAGTTCGAAATTGTCCATGGCGGCCTCCGCCAGCGCCATCCCTTCGCTCCGTCAACGGCCCGGGGCGCGGACTGGTTCCCGCGCCCGGCTTCATCCGCGCGGCCTGGCGGGCGCGAGCTTGAGATCGAAGCGGGCCGGCAGGCATGGCTCGAGGCAGGCTCGGCGCAGCGATCCAGTCGCAATCGTATCGACCGGGAGAAGGATCACCATATGGGCCTGGCGCTCGGGCCAGAGCGGCCTGCCGAAGACGAAGAAGACGCCGCCGACCAGGCCGGCCAGAAGCAGTGCGGCAAACAGATTGGCGATCATCTTACCGGGTTGCACGGCCCGCAACTCCAGGAGCGGTTTCAGGGAAAGGCGTGCCCACCATATCGCAGGAATAGAGGGCACGCCGTGGTCAACCGCCGATGAAGGGACTTTGTCCGGCGGCTTGCTAGCCAATGATTTTGGTGCCGTCGTTGTTTCCTGAAAATAGGCGTGTCGGGCCTCTGCGTTCGTGCGATGGGACTTCGGTCCGAAGATGGCCCGGGACCGTCGCCCGAGGGTCTGGAATATCCGCCTTCCACGACAATGCGCCAAGCGTTCGGCTGAGCTCGCGGTCACCTCAATTAATTAGCAATTCAATTAATTAGCAATCGCTCATAATAAGACTTATGAATACACTCGCGGTCGCCGACGATCGCAACGTCAGGCGCCGCTTCACACATGGGAGGGATACCATGGCCGAAGTTGCAATGAAGGTGACGAAACTCGAATCCAAATCGCACAACAATCCCGACGAGGTCCGCGCGCCCGCCAAGACGCGTGTCGAGATCGTGCGGCTGCCGGGCTATACGCTCGGGCGAATGAACATGCAGCCGGGCTGGAAATGGTCCGAATGTGTGAAGCCGGTGGTCAAGACCGACAGCTGCCAGGTCTCGCATGTCGGCTATGCCGTGTCCGGCTCGATCACCGTACGGATGACCGACGGCACGCAAAAGACCATCGAGGCGGGCACTTCCTACACCATCCCGCCCGGCCACGACGCCTGGGTGGAAGGCAACCAGCCGTTCCAATGCATCGAGGTGCTGAGCGCCGAAGAATACGCCAAGCCGGCATAGCGCAGACAGTCGCAATTTACGTTCAGAAGCGAAGGAGGGATCGCCTCGCGAGGCGATCCCTCCTCATGCTGCGGCGGCGTGTCCCGCGCAAAGGTCATGCGCACAACCGGCGTTCTATCTGTGGCTGCGCCCCCAGTTGTGGAAACCTGCACGGCCAAGCGTGGTGGCTTGACAGAGAGCTTCTTTTGTTCTCTTTATGTTCCGTTAATTCCCCTTACAAAAGACGCAGCTAATGCTGCAATGCCACACAAATGGCCATGGGAGCGCGCGATGGCTGCCACGAACACCGCCGCGGCCGCCGTCCTGCATGCCGACCTCGACGCCTTCTACGCCTCGGTCGAGCAACTGCTAGATCCGTCATTGCGTGGCAAGCCGATCGCCGTCGGCGGAGGCGTGGTGCTGGCGGCCTCCTATGAGGCGAAAATCTTTGGCGTGCGCGGCGGCATGCCGGGCCGCAAAGCGCGCGAGCTCTGCCCTCAGCTCATCTTCGTCGGCGGTCATTTTTCTGAATACCAGCGCCTCGGCGACGCCGCGATCAAGGTGCTCGACGATTTCACGCCGGCGGTCGAGCGCATCTCGATCGACGAGGCTTTTGCCGACGTCGCCGGCTGCACGCATCTGTTCGGATCGCCGCAAGAGATCGCGCGAAAAATCCGCGAGCGGGTGAAGGCCGAGCTCGGTCTGCCGATCTCGATCGGCGTGGCGCGGACGAAGCATCTGGCCAAGATCGCCTCGCAGGTAGCCAAGCCCGACGGGCTGGTGGTGGTCGAGCCCGACAGCGAGCTCGCCTTCCTGCACGACCTGCCTGTCACGCTGATGTGGGGTGTCGGCCCGGCGATCAAGGCCAGGCTGGCCGAGATCGGTGTCGAGACGATCGGGCAATTGGCGCGCACCCATAGCGGGGCGCTGGAGCGGCTGATCGGCCATGCCGCCGGCCAGAAGCTTGCCGCGCTCGCCTGGAACCGCGACCCGCGAAAACTCGAGGCACACCGCCGCGCGCATTCTGCCGGCGCGCAATCGGCGCTCGGCAGGAAGCCGGCAGTGCCGCGCGTCTTCGTGCCGACGCTCCTGCATCTGGCCGACCGCGTGGCCAGCCGGTTGCGCGCCAAGGACCGGCCCGGGCGCACAGTGACGGTGCGGGTTCGCTTCGCTGATCTGCGCGCTGTGAGCCGCTCGATCACGCTCGACCAGCCGATCCAGGCGACCGCGATGCTGGCGGAGATCGCCGAGGAACTGGTGCGCGGCGTGCTTGCCGCCCATCCGGGCGAGAGGGACATCTCGCTGCTCGCCATCTCTGTCTCGCATCTGGAGGAGCATGCCGAGCTGCAGCTCGAACTGCCGCTCGGGCTGGCGGACGAGAAGCTGAGGCCCGGCAGCCGCAAAGGCCTCGCGCGCTTCGGCGCCGACCGGGCGGTGGACAAGATCCGCCAGCGCTTCGGCAAGGAGGCGGTCGGCTACGGCACGGTAGCGCTGGAAGGTCCGCGCTCAGTGCCGGACGGGTTTAGGGAATTGGCCGAAAAGGAGCTGTGAGTGGCTGAGGCATCTCCTCTGGCGCCATTGGAGATTGACGAAAGCCTACGCGCCGTCCGTGCGCTGCGTACCAACCGCTTCGGGTAATCTCCCCGTCCGTCGGCGCGGGCCGATTTCCAATCTGTGAAGTTACGCGTTCCCCCCACTTGCAAGAATGTCGGTGCTGGGCTCGATTGCGCAAAGCCAGGCTTAAGGACGCCGGACGGACAGGCAAGGGGGCCGCGATGGAGCCGATTGCGGCTGGATCACCACCGGACGCGGATGGCAGCGCGCCCGAACGCTATGATCTCGGCCTCTGCCTGTCGGGCGGCGGCTACCGCGCCATGCTGTTTCATGCCGGCGCGCTATGCCGCCTCAACGAGGCCGGGCTGCTCCAGAAACTCGACATGGTAAGCTCGGTCTCGGGCGGCTCGATAGCCGCCGGGCTGCTGGCGGTGCTTTGGCCGCGTTTCGCGTTCGTCAACGGTGTCGCCGCCAATTTCGATATCTATCTGGACAGGATACTGGAGTTCTCGCAAGTCTTCCTCGACGTGCCGTCGATCTTCAAGGGCCTGCTCAACCCGTTTTCCAGCGCGGCGCGCGAAGTCGCCGACTGCTACGAGAGACATTTGTTCGACGGCTCAAGGCCGATGCTGAAGAGCCTGCCGGAAAAACCCTGGTTCGTGTTCTGCTCCAGCAATCTCGGCACCGGCTCGCTGTTCCGGCTGTCGCGGCGCTACATCGCCGACTATCGCATCGGCGTCGCCTACCAGGCCGACCTGCCGGTGGCTCTCGCGATTGCCGCCTCCTCGGCCTTCCCGCCTTTCCTGTCGCCGCTGCGGCTCGAGCTCACGCCCTTCGCGTGGAAGAATGACAAGCTCGACCCGAGCGTCGGCCCGCCGGTGCCGCCTTCGCGCGCCGTGCTCACCGATGGCGGCGTCTACGACAATCACGGCATCGAGCCGGCGCTGAAACGCTGCCGCTGGCTGCTGGTCAGCGACGCCGGCGCGCCCTGGCAGGCTTCGAGCGCCGGCTATCGGAACTGGTTCTCGCAGTTGAAACGCGTGCTCGACACCACCGACAACCAGGTGCGCTCGCTCAGGCGCCGGGATCTGGTGGCGCGCTTCCAGGCGGCCAAGGACGCCGACGATCGTGGCCTGGCCAATGACGCGACCCGGCCCGGCTATGCGGCGACGCGCGGCGTCTTCTGGTCGATCGCCAGCAAGCCCGACACGGCCGAGCCGGCCTTCGTGCAAACCGCCGCCACCGCACCTGCCGATATCGGCACCTCGCTGCATTTTCTGGGCAGCGAAGAGACGGTCGACCTGGTGAACTGGGGCTATTGCGCCGCCGACCAGGCGCTGCGGGGCTGGTACGAGCCGGCAGTGGCTGCGGGCAAGGGCGTGCCGCTGAAAGCGGGCGACGTGAAGCCCGGCCGCTGCGCGCGAGTGTCGAAGACGCTGATGAGCATGTTCAAGGTTTGAGGGTGCTCGAACTGCCAATTTCCCCCTTTTGGGGGAGATTGGCAAGTTCCGCCGCCTTCGCCAATTATCAATCGCCTTGGCGCAATCCAATCCGGTTCATCCCCTGCCCTGCGCATGCTAACAGGGTCGCTTTCAACCCAAACACCCGGGATGGACAGCGACATGGCGACAGACAAAGTAGCTTTGGTGACGGCGGGCGGCAGCGGCATGGGCGCAGCGGCGGCCAGGCGCCTGGCGGCGGACGGATTCAAGGTCGGCGTGCTGTCCTCTTCCGGCAAAGGCGAAGCGCTGGGCAACGAGCTCGGCGGCTTCGGCGTCACCGGCTCCAACCAGTCGAATGAGGATCTGAAGCGCCTTACCGATGGCGCGGTGGAACGCTGGGGCCGCATCGACGTGCTGGTCAACAGCGCCGGCCACGGGCCGCGTGCGCAGATCATCGAGATCAGCGACGAGGACTGGCACAAGGGCATCGACACGTATTTCCTCAACGCCGTGCGCCCGACCCGGCTGGTGACGCCGGTGATGCAGAAGCAGAAGGGTGGCGTTATCATCAATATCTCGACCGCGTGGACGTTCGAGCCGAGCGCGATGTTCCCGACGTCGGCCGTGGCGCGCGCCGGGCTTGCCGCCTACACCAAGATCTTCGCCGACACTTATGCCCCCGACAACATCCGCATGAACAATGTGCTGCCGGGCTGGATCGACAGCTTGCCGGCGACGAACGAGCGCCGCGACAGCGTGCCGATGAAGCGCTACGGCACTTCGGATGAGATCGCCGCGACGATCTCGTTCCTGGCCTCGGACGGAGCCGCCTACATCACCGGACAGAACATCCGCGTCGATGGCGGCATCACAAGAGCAGTGTGAAAGGAGCGGTGTGAGGCAAAGAGGACGCCGCCCCTAGATCATCCGGGCCTGCGGGAATTGAGAACCCACAGAAAGACTATCGAGGCGACCAGGACGATCGAATTGCCGACCACGATGTTCCAAAAACGTGTCGGATCGTCCGCCAGAGCGACCCAATGCAACTTGCCGCGGACTTCGCCTGTCTTGATGCCGCAGGCAATGTTGTAGATCGCGATGGCGGCGAGCGCCGCCATCAGGACAAACAGGTCATTGTTCTTGTTGCGATCCATGGAAGCGGCTTTTAACAGCACTTGGTGAAATTTTGCTTACCTTGGGTAAGGCGGCGGCCGGAAGACCGACCGCCGCCCGCTCTCATCTTGACGCAATTCCAGAAGGTTACGGCGAAGGCGCCGGAACCTACGCACTTTTCCTGGAATAGCTCCGACCTTACTGGTTGATCTCGGGCTCGACGAGCTTGGCCAGGTTGCGCAGCGATTCCTGCCAGCCGAGATAGCAGGCCTCGGCGGGGATGGCGTCCGGGATGCCGGCCTGGGTGATGTTGACCTCGGTGCCTACCGAAACCTTCTTAAGGATCACGGTCACCTCTATCTGGCCCGGCAGGTTGGGATCGTCGAAGCGGTCCGTGTAGCGCAGGCGCTCGCTCGGAACCAGCTCGACAAATTCGCCGCCGAAGGAATGGCTGTCGCCGGTGGTGAAGTTGCGGAAGGACATCTTGTAGGCGCCGCCGACCTTGCCCTCGAACTCGTGAACCGTGCAAGTAAAACCGTTTGGCGGCAGCCATTTCGCCAGTGCATCGGCCTCGACGAACGCGCGGTAAACCTTCTCCGGCTTGGTCGCCAGGACGCGGTGCAGTTGAATGGTGCTCGGCATGTCTCGATATCCTCTCTTCGTTGATCGATGCCCCAAGGACGGGCAGCCCTCAGCCGATCCGACAGAGGCTGTCAAATTTTGTGGCCCGCGGCTACCCTGCCACCCTTGCGGCGGAGGCTGCGGACGTGAGCGCTTCGATCAGGTTGGGCATCGTCGGTGGCGCGGGCTGGCTGGGCGCAATGTGACGCGATGTGCGACGTCGTTGGCCATCGCTGTTCGTTCGGTCGATCGCTTTTGTCGAGCAAACCGAAATCGGATTCCGGCTCGAATATCCAACGTCGAACATATGGCGACTCAGCCCTTGCTCACCGCGCGCAGCCGCGCTGGTCGATGGCGGTCACGCGCGGCATCTTGCCCATATTTCAGCATGAGCCTCGCAATATTGAGTAAAATTGAGTAATTCGGGGTGTAATTATCGCGCATAAATTGTATTAGAAACCCCTTGTTATGTCTATTTCTAATCATTATCGATCAGCGGTAATTTTTTATCTGTACTGTGACGCGAATCCTTGGAACCATAGGCCGGCTTGCAGGTTGGCCTGAAAATCAGCCGCCACCAAGAAAGGAGTGTCCGATGAGTTTCGTCGTCAACGCGGTAGGCGTTCCTCTTTATTATAGCGGCGCTTCCAACCATTGGTTTTCGGCAACGTCCGGACCGACATTCAACGGCAGCAGCGGCAACGACTCAATCTGGGCCTCCAGCGGCGTCAACGTCACCATGTATGGCGGCCAAGGCGACGACATCTATTACCTCTATTCGGCGGGCAACAAGGTGGTCGAGTACGCCGGACAGGGCATCGACACGATCAACACATGGATGAGCTACACGCTGCCGGACAATGTCGAGAACCTCGTCGTCACCAACGCCCACAACTATGCCTTCGGCAATGCGCTGGACAACATCATCACCGCCAAGGCGGGCGGCCAGACGATCGACGGCGGGGCGGGCAACGATGTGCTGATCGATGGCGGCGGCGGCGCGGACGTTTTCATCATCGCGAAGGGCAACGGCAGCGACTCGATCGTCAATTTCGCCTCGAACGATGCTGTGCGGCTCGATGGTTACGGATTCACTTCGTTCGCCGCCGTCCACAACGCCATGATCCAGGCGGGGCCCAATGTGGTGCTGAACCTCGGATCGGGCGAAATTCTCGAATTCAAGAACACCACGATCGACAAATTCCAGCCCAACCAGTTCCAGCTGCCGATCGACAAATCCGGCATGACGCTGTCCTTCAGCGACGAGTTCAACACGCTGAACCTGCACAACAGCCAGGGCGGCACCTGGGATACCAACTTCTGGTGGGGGGCGCCGAACGGCAGCACGCTAACGCGCAATGGCGAGCTGCAGTGGTATATCGACGCCAATTACGCCCCGACCAGCTCGGTGCATCCGTTCAGCGTGCAGGACGGGGTCCTCACCATCACCGCGGCGCAGGCGCCGGCCGACATCAAGCCGCTGATCAACAATTACGAATACACCTCCGGCATCCTGACCACGCATGACTCCTTCTCGCAGACCTATGGCTATTTCGAAATGAGGGCCGACTTGCCGGAACACGCCGGCGCCTGGCCGGCCTTCTGGCTGCTGCCGGAAGACGGCTCCTGGCCGCCGGAGCTGGACGTGATGGAGATGTACGGGCAGAAACCGAATTCGCTGCTGATGACCGCGCACACCAATCAGACGGGCCAGCACACCACGGTCGGATCCACCGTGAACGTCATGGACACCGCCGGCTTCCATACCTATGGCCTCCTTTGGACCCCGGACAAGCTGGTGTGGACCTATGACGGCGTGCAGGTCGCGCAAGCGGCGACTCCGTCGGACATGAACAAGCCGATGTACATGCTGGTCGATCTCGCGATCGGCGGACAAGCCGGCGCGCCGCCCGACCATCTCGCCACGCCGGCCCAGATGAAGATCGACTATATCCACGCCTATACGCTGGATGAGCTGCAGCAGAGCCATTTGAACGTCACGGGCGAACACACAGCCTAGGCGGTCGAGCCAATGTCACAGGAGAGCACTCCGGGTGCGATCAGGCAGGCCGGCGTGCGGCCGATGTTCCTGCGCGCCGTAACCGATGTCGGGCTGTTCTCGCTGCTCATCAACCTTCTGCTCCTGGTCATCCCGCTCTACCTGCTCCAGGTCTATGACCGGGTGCTGCCCTCCTCCAGCGTCGAGACGCTCGTGTATCTGTCGGTCATCGCGGTCGCGGCGCTCGGTTTCCTCGGCTTTCTCGACGCCGTCCGAGCCGTCTACACGCAGCGCGTCGCGGCGACGGTCAATGACAGGCTTGGCGCCAGAGCGTTCGCCGCTTCGCTCGGTTCCGGCAATGCGCCGTCGCCGCTCACCGACCTTGCCTCGGTCTGCGCCTTCATCCGCTCGCGCGGTGTCTCGGTGCTGTTCGACCTGCCCTTTGCGCCGGTCTTCCTCGCCCTGCTCTACCTGATCCATCCGCTGTTGTTCTGGGTCACGCTCGGCGGCGAGGCGCTGCTTGTCGTGCTGGTCTTCGCCAACCAGCTTGCCATCGGCAGGAACGATGCGCTCTCGGCGGAGCGTTCGGCCTTGGCCAGCCGGGCCGAGCAGGTCTTTGCCCGCAACGCCGACACGCTGCGCGCCATGGGCATGGTGGAAAACGCCGCGCGCGCCTGGGGCCGGCATGTGACGGAAGCGCTTGTCCTGCATGACCGCTCGGCCGGCGCCAACGCCGTCTTCAGCGGCGCGTCGAGAGCGCTGCGCATGATGCTGCAGCTGGCGATCCTCGGCACCGGCGCCTGGCTGGTGCTCAAGGGCGAGATGACGGCCGGCATGATCTTCGCTTCCTCGCTCGTGTCGTCGCGCGCGCTGCAGCCGCTCGACCAATTGATCGGCTCCTGGCGGCAGCTCGGTGAGGCCAGGCGTGCCTGGACGCGGCTGGGGACCGCGCTCGCGGCGCAACCGGCAGAGACGCGCAAGCTCGTCTTGCCCGACCCGACCGGTGCGATTTCGGCGCAGGATCTTTTCTTCATTGCGCCAAATGCCGCCTTTGGCGTCGAACCGATTCTCAAGCGATTGAGTTTCGCGATTCAGGCCGGCGAAGCGGTGGCGATCGTCGGCCCGAGCGGTGCCGGAAAGTCGACGCTGGCGCGGCTGCTCGTCGGGGCCGCCCAGCCGAGCGGCGGTACGATCAGGATCGACGGCGCGGAGCTCAGGACATGGGACGAAAACCAGCTCGGCCGGCATATCGGCTATCTGGCGCAGGAGGTCGAGCTTTTCCCCGGCTCGATCGCCGACAACATCGCCCGCTTCGATGCGCAGGCGGACGACGCCGCGATCGTGGAAGCGGCAAAGCGCGCCGAGGCGCATGAGCTGATCCTTTCGCTGCGTGACGGCTATCAGACGATGATCGCCGGGACGCTGTCGGGCGGCGAACGGCAGCGGATCGGACTGGCGCGCGCTTTCTACGGCAATCCGCGCATCCTGGTGCTGGATGAGCCGAGCACGCATCTCGACGGCGCCGGAGAGACGGCACTGGAAGCGGTGCTCGCGGCGGCCCGCGCTGCGGGCGTCACCACGATCGTGATCACGCATCGCCCTTCGATCGCCACCGCTTGCGACCGTGTGATGGTCTTGCGCGGCGGCGCGATCGAGGCGTTCGGACCGAGCGCCGAGGTGCTGCGCCAGCCGGGCAAGCAGCGGAACACGGTGGTCACAGGATCGTTCGCGCCGACCATCCGCGCCTCGCACGGCATCGCCACGGGTCCTGGACGATGACGCAGAGCCTCATCCTCGAAAGCCGCCCGCGCACCGACTTCCGGCGCACGGCCTTCGCCGGCTATGCGGCGATCGCGCTGATGGTCGGCGGCTTCGGTTATTGGGCGGCGAGTGCGCCGCTGGCAGGCGCGGTGATCACGCAAGGCACGATCGCGGCGACCAGCGGCAACATCCTCATCCAGCATCGCGAGGGCGGTATCATCAGGCAGTTGCTGGTGCATGAAGGCGACCGCGTGCGGGAGGGCCAGGACCTCATCCTGCTCGACCGGACCGCCGCGGAAGCCGATCTCAACCGGCTGACAAGACAATGGATCGCGCTCAAGGCAAGCGCGGCGCGGCTGGAGGCCGAGCGCGACGGCCTAGCCACGCTGGCGCCGATCGCCGACCCCGCGCCGGCGCCGTTCCAGCAGGATTTCGAAAACCTCATCCGCGAGCAGCAGAAGGAATTCGACGCCAAGCTTGCGCGATTCCGGTCGGAGCAGTCGATCCTGGCGCAGCGCGTCGCCATGCATCGCGAGTCGGTCAAAGGGCTGAACGCGCAGAAGGCCGCAATCGAGCAGCAGGCCGAGGTGGTGAAGAAGGAGCTCGGCATCAAGACCGACCTTCTGAACCGGGGCCTTACCGACCGCAGGGAATATTCGCAGCTTTTGCGCTCGGAGGCCGACCTCGTCGGCCAAGCCGGCGCGCTCGAGGCGGACCTCGCCTCGGCCAGCACGCAGATCGTGGAAGCGGAGGCGCAGACCGAGCGCGCCACGACGCAGCGCGTCGAGGAAGCGCTGACGAAGCTCGACGATGTGCGCATCAACCTCGCCGACATCGAGGAGCGGATGCGCGCCGCGCAGGCGGTGCTGAAGCGCACGACGATCACTGCGCCGGCGGCGGGCATCGTCGTCTCCTCGACCTACAATTCGCAAGGTAGCGTGGTCGCGCCCGGCGAAAAGATCATGGAGATCCTGCCCACGACCTCGGGCCTGGTGGTCGACGCCAGGCTGCGGCCGAAGGACATCGACCAGGTGCATGTCGGCCAGCAGGCAAAGCTCCGGCTGTCGGCGCTCAACGCGCGCCTGACGCCGGAAGTCCCGGCCACGGTGAGCGAGATCTCTGCCGACCGGTTGATCGACGAGGCCACCCACGAACCCTATTTCCGTGCCAGGCTGAAAATCGCTGATGCCCTGCCCCCCGGCGTGAAGGCGGACCAGCTCTATCCCGGCACCCCGGTCGACACCTTCATCAGCACCGGCAACCGGACCTTCTTCGAATATCTGGTACGCCCGATGATGGACTCGTTCGCACGGGCGTTCAGGGAAAGGTAGGGCAGCCCTTCCGGCCGCCTCGGAACGCCCTTTGCGCCAGAACCGTCCTCGCTTCGGCATATAGGAGGAGGAGGAGGAGGAAGTGATGACGAAGAAGATGCGGGCGAGCCCTGCTCGGCTCCTCACTCCGGCCGATACAACTCATCCATACTAAGCTTCGCCATCTCAGTGAACGGCGCCTGTTTCTTCACTCTACCATGCTCCAGGATCACCAGGTCGTCGCAGAACGAGATGGTGCTGCGGTGGTGGCTGATGACGATCGTGGTGCGGCGGCCGGCGCGCGACTTCAGCGTCTCGACGATCGCCGCTTCCGAAAGCCCATCCACCGCGTTGGTGGCCTCGTCGAGGATCAATATGTCGGGGTCGCGTACAAGAGCGCGGGCGAGCGCGATGCGCTGCCTTTGCCCGGCCGAAAGGTTCACCCCGCGATAGCCGACCACCGTCTGGTAGCCTTGCGGTAGCGTTTCGATGAAGCCGTGCGCCTCGGCAAGCTCGGCGGCGCGGCGGGCCTCCTCGAACGTCGCCGTGTCCTTGCCATAGGTGATGTTGTCGAGGATCGTACCGTCGACCAGCTCCAGCTCCTGGCTGGCCAGAGCGATGTGGCGGCGCCAGTCGGCCGGGTCGATCTCGCCGAGCGGCGCGCCGTCGACGAGGATCTTGCCTGCATCCGGCTCGACGAAGCGACAGAGCAGGTTGACGATCGTCGTTTTGCCGGCGCCGGAGCGGCCGATCAACGCCGTCGAGTGCCCGCTCACGATGTCGAAGCTCGCCGCGTGCAGCACCGCCGCGCGCTGCTCCTCATTGGCATAGCTGAAGCTCACGCCCTCGAAGGCGATTTTTTTCGTTAAGGCGGCGAACTGCCGGCTGCCCTCGGGCGGCGCGGGCTTGCCATCGGGATCGAGCAGCCAGGTCACCTCTTCCAGCGAGCCGGAAAGACCCTGCAACTGGCTCCAGGTCATCTGCAAGGCTCTGATATGCGGCTGCAGGCGGTAGAGCAGGATGAGGAAGGCGGCGACCAGCGGGAAACTCAAGCCCGCAAGCCAGGCGCCGATCACCACCGCCAGGAACAGCATGGCGTGCAGAACTTCGGTCAGCGGCCCCAGCGCGCCCTGGCGGTTTGAGAGCAGGAAGGCCGCGCGCCGCACGCCGTCGGATGCCTTTTCGAACGCCGCCTTCTCACGCGCCTCCTGGCCGAAGATGCGGATCAGCCGGCCAGCATGGACGAGATGCAGCATTTGCGAGGCCAAGGCGCTGTTGCGCGCCGAAACATTGCGGCTGGGTGCCCTGAGATGCGCCGACAGCGCCATATGCGCCGCTTGCACCAGCGCCAGCCCCAGCATCACCAGGAGCGTCATCGGCCACGAGAGCAGCAACAGAAAGGCGAGCAGGATGAGCGCCGCCGAGGCGCTGACGATCGCGCTGAGCATACCCTGGATGGCATCCGATGCCCGCCAGGATTCGCTGGAGATGATGTTGAGCAAGCGGCCCGGGCTTTGCCTGAGAAAGAAGGGATAGCCGACATTGAGCAGCCGCTCGGCCAGGGCGCCGCGTATCGCTTGGCTCGCCTTGCCGTAGATATGAGCGGTCAGCACCGAATTGGCGAAGGCGAGGAGGTTCTTGAGCAGGATCGAGCCGAGGATCGCGGCCGAAATCGCAATCAGCCGCTCACGCTCGCCTAGCCCGGCGCCGACCTTCTGCAGGAGGGCGGAGAGGCCGGCCATGCCGGTCGTCTCGCCATGGCCCATGATGATGCCAAGCAGCGGGATGATCAGGCCGATGCCGAGCCCTTCGAGCGCGGCACTTGCAAGTCCGAGCACGACGACGACGGGCATCAGGCCGAGCTGACGCCGTCCGAGCGCGCGCTGCAATATCGACAAGATAGGGGCTTTGGGTTCGATCATCGCGCGCCGGCCTCGGCCCTGGCCTCGGTGGTTTCCTGGGCGGGCCTCTCCTGCCGGTCAGGCCGCCCGGCCAGCACCAGGGCCATGAACTTCGCCGCGCCCGCCAGGTTCATCAGCACGATCGGCCAGTGCGACAGGCTGAGCTCCTGGTCGAAGCGCGGACCGCCGAAGAGCTCGCGCGTGGCCGCCCGCGTTGCCCAGTAAAAGTGACGAAGCAGCCACGGGGCGCGGCGCATATGTTTCAGGCAGAGCGCACCGTTGCCGAAATGATAGTCGCGGTGCAGCCGTTCGATCGCCCCGCGGTCGCGCCTTCCATGATGGTGGAAGATCGTCATATCCGGCACATACTCCACCGCCATACCGGCCAGCATGGCGCGCACCAGGTAATCCGTATCCTCGGCCGAGCGCAGCGCTCCGCCGGCGCCGAAGCGTTCGTCGAAGGGACCGATCAAGGCGGCAACATCGCGATGCATGGTCATGTTGCAGCCGAGCACGAAGCCGCCCGGATGGACGGCGCGCGTCAGCCGCTTGCGCTTTTCGCAGCGATTGATGGTGAAGGGCAGGTCCCCGGCGTCGCCGATCTCGACGCGGCCGCCGCGGATCAGCCATTTCTCGCCACTCGCATAATGCCGCTCGAGATCGACGAGATAGTCGCGGTCGAGCCGGCAATCGTCGTCGACGAAGACCAGCACACGCCCGCGCGCCCGCGCCATCCCGGCATTGCGCGCCGCCGCCAGTCCGGGCCGTGGCTCACAGATAGCCGTCAGCGCTATATCGGACGCCGTGGCGATCCGCGAGAGATAGTCGGCCGTACCGTCGCGCGAGCCATTGTCGACCACCACCAGCTCGGCGGCGAAGGCAGGATGCGTCCGGCAGGCGGCGCGGATCGAATCGATGCAGGACTTCAGCACCGCCGCGCGATCGCGCGTGCAGACGATGAAAGAGACCTCAGGCCGCTGGCTCGGGCCGGGAGGCGAGCGTAGATGCTGCAGCAGCGGATGGCGATCGGCGTTCATGCCGCCCCCATCCGATAAGGCGCAAGCACGGACGCCGCCGGCGCGGATTTGAAGCGATAGGAGACCCAGTCCGCGCGTTTGCCAGCCCATATCGAAGCCTGGCTCAGCCAGGGCGCCCAGGCGCCGGCGCGCAGCGCGTATTTCTCGCGGCGGCGGATGACGTCCCACTTCGCCGTCAGCGTCAGCAACTCATGCGCCAACGCCGGCCGCTGCTGGTCGTTGACGAGCTGGTAGAGGAAATAGAACAGGTTCAGCGCGCCGGCCTCGAAGCTCGGCCGCGATGCGGCCGGCAACTCGGCGACCCGCTCCTCCAGGCTGCGGATGAACGCGGCCGCGCGGCGCACAGTATCGAACGAAACACTGTCGCCAATGGCGCGCAGATCCTGCGTTTCGTCCGCCAGCCCCTCGCGCTCGAGATTTTCGCCGACAATCCGGAGGTGCGTGCGCCGCATCTCGCTTGTATGCAAGCTGGTCACGCTGCCGGGATGCAGGCGGTAGACGAGCAGGCTTTCCGACATCAGCGCCGCCGGATAGCGGTCGGCCAGCCGCCGGAAGAGATCGAAATCCTCGGCATGCCGGTAGCGGCCATCGTAATACAGGTCTGCCTCGCCGATGACCCGGCGGTTGTAGACCACCGTCGGGTGCATGAAGATCGTGAAGAACTTCGACAGCACCGGGAGGAGACCGAGGCGGAACACCGGATCCACCCTGCCCCGTGCGACGCGGCCGTGCAGCAGCGTGTCGACAAGCGAGCCGCAGAAGCCGAGTTCGGGCCGCGCGGCAAACAGCGCCGCCTGGCGCGACAGGCGCCAGGGATAGGCAAAGTCGTCGGCATCCATCCGCGCCACCAACTCGCCCCGGGCTATTGACAGCCCCTCGTTGAGGCTGGCGACGAGGCCGCGATTCTCGCGCGAGATTATGGATACGCGGCCGTCCGCCTTGCGGAAGCGCTCCAGGATTTCCAGCGACCTGTCGGTCGATCCGTCATTGATGGCGATGATTTCGAGCCGGTCGTAGTCCTGCCGCAGGATCGATTGGATTGCAGCGCCGAGATAGAGCTCGGCATTGTAGATCGGCAGCACGACGGAGATGAGCGGGCGTATCATTGTCAGCTCCGGTCCGTCGGCTGCAGATCGAGCGCCGCTTCTGCGCCGGGATATGTGGCGCCGAACCGCCGGGTCTCGCTCGGCGCACGAGCGCGTGGCCGCGCGACATAGGGGAAATAGCGCTTGAAGCTGTTGAGCGGCTTTTCGAACAGCACCCAGGACAGCGAGGCGACAATCAGCGTGGCGGCGCCCGCGACCAGGAAGCGGCCCGGCCCCTCCTCCGAGACGTTGAGCGGGATCCACGGCTGCGCCTTTACGGTGTAAGCGAGGAGGATCGCGTGATAGAGATAGACGCCGTAGCTGATGCGGCCGAGGAAAAGCAGCGGAGGCAGTTCGGCCAGCCAGCCGAGCGTGCCGGGAAGGCCGTTCGAGCACATCGAGACGATCGCCACCAACGGCACCAGCGGCAGCACCTGCACCAGGAGCCAGCGCGGCCATTCCCAGGTCGAGTTCGCCGGCCCCGGATCGGACAAGACGACGAGTAGGAAGAGCGCCACGAATGCCGGCCAGCCGAACCGCATCCAACGCGGCACGCCGGCGCCCCTGGCGCGACGTACGGCAAGCAGCGCGCCGCAGGCAAGGGCATCCATCGAGGCCGGCGGCAACAGGTCTCGGGCCAGCGCCGGGTTGGCGGCGATCGGCCAGTAGAAGCGGTAGGCGAGCGAGAAGCAGATGAGGCCAATGGTGATCGCCTCGATGCGCCTGCGGGGCGCCAGGAGCACGATCAGCGGCCAGGCGATGTAGAACTGCTCCTCTATGCTGAGGCTCCAGAAATGGCAAAGCAGCCAGGGCGTCCAGTCGTTGCGATGCGCGTACCAGAAGTTCGACAGATAGAGCGCGTGCCAGACGAGCGACGATCCAGCCTGTTCAAGATCGGTAAACCAGACGAAGGCCAGTACCGCGAAATAGGGCGGGAATATTCGGATCGCGCGCCTGGCATAGAAGGAGCGCAGCGCCGATCCAGCCGCGAATTGGTCGGCGTCGCGCGCCTCCAACAAAAGCCTGGTGATCAGGAAGCCGGAAAGCACGAAGAACAACCGCACTCCGAGATGACCAAGGAAGGACGTGCCGCCGGGCGCGAAGAAATGCGAATAAAGCACAAGCGTGACGGCAGCAGCCCGGAGCGCGTCAAGCTGGAGGTCGCGACCGCCGGGCATCATTCGCAGCCGCTGGTGCTGACGACATGGCCCGGGCCGGCGGCCGCAACATCCGTGCCGGTCAACGGAAAACGCAAGCGTGCCGACTCCTAAACCGTATATTCGCCTACGCTAAAGGACTGCGGCACAAAATGGTGCGGTGCAACACAGAATAGTTATCAGCCTGAATGAAAACGTGACCGTTCGTTCCAGGAAATGACACGTCTATGCCGCTATTCTGCCTTTTTTGGCGAAGCGGCAGGCTCCAACCAATGCGGATGCATCAAGCTCTTCGAAGCTGCTGGAGAACCGCTCAGACAACGCCACAATGTAGCCCGGCGACATACCAAAAGGGGTTACCCTCCTCGCTTCCATCTCTCTGGCTCAATCACCGCCTGTAGACATCGCGGCGGCAATGAAACAATCTTCACTGCGGGAACATAAGCGCTTCGAAGAAAGCGCGGACCTTCGGGTGCGCATGAAAAATCGATGGACCTTGTACGATCCACGCCTGGCCTGGATGCTGGTTGCACCGGTGCTTCTGCTGCTGATCTTCTTCCTGGTGCTGCCGATCGCGGTGATGGCGGCCTATACGTTCTTCACCTTCGTCACTGCCGGCGTCGAAACCAGCGCGCTGACCACCGCCAACTGGCAGGAATTCTTCAGCGACAGTTATTATTCCGGCTTCCTGCTGAAGACGTTGAGGGTCGGCGCGATCACCGCGCTGCTGTGCGGCGTACTCGGCTACTTTCCGGCCTATTTCATCTGGGCGACGAGCTTCAGGCACAAATGGCTGCTCTTGCTCCTGCTCATCGTGCCGTTCTGGATCAGCTTCACCATCCGCACCTTTTCCTGGATCAACATCCTTGGCGAACAGGGCGTCATCAACGTCGCGCTGCTCAAGATAGGCATCATCAATGCGCCGCTGCCGATGCTCTACAACGAAGGCGCGGTAATCCTGGGGCTGCTGCATTTCCTCCTGCCCTACATGATCCTCAACGTCTATGTCAGCCTCGAGGGCATTGACCGCACGCTGATCTCGGCGGCCCGCTCGATGGGCTGCACCAGCGCGCAGGCGTTCCGCGAGGTGACGTTGCCCCTCTCCCTGCCGGGTCTCGCGGCGGGCCTGCTGCTCTGCTTCGTGCTGGCGGCCGGCAGCTATGTGACGCCGCAGCTCTTGGGTTCGGGCCGCGACGCGCTGTTCGGCAATTTGATCTATGACACCATCATGAGCGAATTGAACTGGCCGATGGGCGCAACGCTGTCGATCGTGCTGTTCCTCGTGCTCGGCTTCTTCGCCGCGATCTACACCCGCTACATGGGCATGTCGCAGATCGTGAAGGGGTTGGGCGGATGAAAGCTGCGCGACCGAACAAGGAAGGCAAATGGGCCTGGCGGCTGACCGGCTTCGTCACGCTCTGCGTCTACATCTTCATGTTCGCGCCGATCGTGGCGACCGTCATCCTGTCGTTCAACGCCTCGATGTTCGGCGGCTTCCCGATGACCGGCTTTTCGCTGCAATGGTACGCCAAGCTGATGAACAATGACGCGGTGCTGACGGCCTTCCGCACCTCGCTGTGGATCGCGCTGGTCACCGCAGCCGTCACCACGGCAATAGGCGTCGTCACGGCCTTCGCGCTGGCGCGCTTCGACTTCCGCGGCAAGCAGGCGCTGAGCACGCTTGTGATCCTGCCGGCGCTGGTGCCGGAAACCATTCTCGGCGTCGGCCTTCTGGTGCTGATCAAGGCGATCGACCAGCCGCGCACCATGCTGCTCCTGGTGCTCGGCCACATCCTGCTTGCGGTACCTTATGTGGTGCTGATCGCGCAGGCGCGCATGGTGGGCATAAGGCGCGTCTATGAGGAGGCGGCGCTTTCGCTCGGCGCCTCGCGCTTCTCGTCCTTCCGCGAGATCACGCTGCCGCTGCTCATCCCGGCGGTCGTCGGCGGCGCGCTGCTCGCCTTCACCATTTCGTTCGACAACACGTCGGCCAGCCTGTTCTGGCGGCCGGCTGGAGTGGAGACCATGCCGACGCAAATCCTCTCGATGCTGAAAATCTCGATTAGCCCGGAGATCAACGCGCTCGGCACGGTGATGATTGTGGTGACCGTCGGCATCCCGCTGATCGGCGGCCTGCTGATGCAAAGCCTGACAAAACTGAGAAGACGCGGCGAACCCAAGGAGGAAGCACGATGAAACTGACCACCACCAAGCGGCTGGAGCGGCTGCACGACCGCTATGTCAACGGCGATCTCAGCCGACGGACGTTCCTGAGTCTGACCGCGGCTGCTGCGGCCTCGGCCGGCCTCTCCATGCCATGGATGAGCCGGGCGCTTGCCGCGGTCGAGCAGGTGCGCTTCGACGGCTGGGGCGGAACGGTGCAGGACGCGATCGACAAATATGCCTTCCAGCCCTACACGGCCAAGACCAAGATCAAGGTGGTCCAGGGCACGTTCGGCGACGAGAACGAGATCATCACCAAGATCAAGACGGCCAAGCCCGGCGACTTCCAGATCGTCCATTCGTCCGGCGTCAATTATTACATCAAATATATCAATGCCGGGATGAACTCGGAGATCAACGAGGCCAACATTCCCAACATGGCGAATGTGCTGCAGCCGATGATCGAGCCGTTCCGCAAGCTTACGCCGAAGCTATCGGCCGTGCCTTACGATTACGGCACCACCGGCATCGCCTACAACACCAAGGTGATCTCGCCGGAGGAAGCCAAGGAAAAGGGCGCCGGACTTCTGCTCGATAAGAAATATGCCGGCAAGGTCGGCGGCTATTCCGACATGACCACGCGCGTCTGGTACGCGGCTCTCGCCACCGGACAAGACCCCAACAACCTCAAGGACATGGACGCGATCTGGGCCAAGGTGCGCGAGACGCGCGACCTCGCCAAGAAATTCTGGAGCTCCGGCGCGGAGCTGATGGACCTGCTCTCCAAGGGCGAGATCGTGGTGACCGACGCCTGGTCGGGCCGCGTCGCGGCGCTGCAGGATCAGGGTCATCCGATCGGCTATCTCGATCCGGCCGGCTCCTACGCCTGGATGGAGGACATGCTGATCCTGAAAGGCTCGCCGATGGCCGAATGCGAGGAGCTGATCAACTTCATGCTCGATCCGGCGACCTCGATCGCGGTGGCCGAAGGCCAGAGCTATCCGCCGTCGCTCGACCCGAACAAGGTCAAGCTGACCGACAAGATCGCGAAGCTGCCGGCTTTCGATCCGACCGGCACGATGAAGGCGTTGACCTTCGCCGATCCGGTCTATTGGGCGAACAACGAGGACGCCTGGACCAAGCAGTGGAACAGGATCTCGAAAGGTGCCTGACAGCCAGGGCACGACACTTAATCCCCGGCCGGCCTCGGCCGGGGCGGAGGGCGCGAGCGCGGCCGCCGGGGCGAACAACCCGGCGGTCGAGTTCCGCAACATCGAGATAGCCTACGGCAAGTTCGTCGCGGTGCGCGATTTCTCGCTGTCGATCGGCAAGGGCAGCTTCGTCACGCTGCTCGGCCCTTCGGGCTGCGGCAAGACGACGATCCTGCGCTCCATCGCCGGGCTGGTCGATATTTCTGCCGGCCAGATCATGATCGGCGGCCGGCGGGTCGACGACGTGCCGATCTACAAGCGCAATATCGGGCTGGTGTTCCAGAGCTATGCGCTGTTTCCGCACAAGAGCGTGTTCGACAATGTCGCCTTCGGGCTGAAATACCGCAACGTCGCCAAGCCCGAGATCAAGCGCAAGGTCGGCCTGGCGCTCGACATGGTGCGGCTGCCGGGCAGCGAGAAGAAACTGCCCTCGCAATTGTCGGGCGGCCAGCAGCAGCGCATTGCGCTGGCGCGCGCCATCGTCTTCGAGCCGCAGGTGCTTCTGCTCGACGAGCCGCTCTCGGCCCTCGACGCCAACATGCGCGAGGAGATGCGCGTCGAGATCAAGAAGATCCAGAAGGAAACAGGCATCACCGCCATCTTCGTCACACACGACCAGGAAGAAGCGCTGTCGATGTCGGACCGCATCGTGGTGATGAATGCCGGCTCGGCCGAGCAGATCGGCACGCCGGAAGAGGTCTACGAGCGGCCGGCCACCGCCTTCGTCGCCGACTTCCTCGGCAAGGCCAACATGCTGTCAGGCACGGTGAGCAGGTCCGACGGGCCGACCATTGTCACGCTCGCCGGCGGCCAGACGGTCAATGTGCTTTCACCCAAGGCGCTGCCGCAGGGAAGCGCAGTCACCGTCGTGGTGCGGCCCCAGAAACTGTCGGTCGGTCGAGCGAGCGCCAATCGGTTGCCCGGCCGGATCGTGTCGGCCTCCTATCTCGGCGGCAGCGCTATCTACGAGGTCGACATAGGCGGCAAGGCGAACATCCGCGCCAACGCCCCGATCGACGGCCGGGTGCTGCGCGAAGGCGAAGCGATCGAGCTCGGCTTCGACGCCGACGACTGCGTCTTGCTGGACGAGACCGGGCTGCGGATTTCCTGAAGGCCGCGGCCGCCCTCGACCCGGACGCCGGCGGTTGGGCGCGTCAGCGGCAAACCTCCATTTCCACGGTAATTTCGACGCCCGCTCCAACGCTGGTTCCCCCGATCGTCAGCGACACTCCTCCCATCGACGACGCGAAGGATCGCGCGCAAAACGATGGAGACGACGATGACGACCATGGAACACACCGCTTATGAAACCGGCCGCGCGGGCCTCAGCCTTACTGGCTTTGCCGGCCGTTCACTCAGGCTTTTCTACCGTGCAATGAGGATGCGCAGCGACCGCGCCGCCATGCAGGCCATGCCCGACTATCTGCTCAAGGACATGGGTATCGCCCGTTCTGAAATCGATCATTACACCTCGATGCGCTACGCCTCCGACACCAACGGGATGGACATCCGCAGCGCCCGCTGACCGCCGATGGCGATCGTCGCCACGCCGTCGACAGGCCCCGGGCTTCCCCACGCCCGGGGCTGTTGCGTTCCGGCGCATTCGGGTCAAGACACTTCGTTTCAAACGATACGCCCGACGCAATTTCCACGGTAGGCGTATGAAAAATTCCACGGCCGCATCCACTCTCGTTCAAACGCTCCATCGGCAAACAGAGGCCGTCACGGCAACCAAGCCGCAAACGAACCTTTGGAGATGAAGATGCAACCCAACACCAAACCTGCACGGCTTCCGCTCAATGGCGTCGACACGCCGAACCTTTTGGCGACGATCAATTTCGTCGCCGGGCAGCCGGAGCTGGCCAAGTTCCAGTTCCGTGCTCACAACGAGTGGATCGAGGGCACGCACAGCAAGACCGTCATGAACGGCTTCTTCGGCGCCGGACAGGAGCAGAAGCACGAGAAGCCGCATTATGCCGATGCCGATCATCCGGCGATCTTGTGCGGCGCCGACAATGCGCCGACCCCGGTCGAGTGGCTGCTGCACGGGCTGGCGGGCTGCCTGATGGCGGGCGTCGCCAACATCGCCGCCGCGCGCGGCATCAAGCTCACCAAGGTGAAATGCTCGGTCGACGGCGACATCGACCTGCGCGGCATTCTCGGCATCTCCGACGAGGTCCGCAACGGTTTCCAGAACATCCAGGTGTCGTTCGAGATCGAAGGCGATGCGCCGGCCGAGAAGCTCCAGCAGCTGGTCGAGCAGTCGCGCGCCCGTTCGGCCGTGTTCGACGTGCTGACCAAAGGCGTGCCGGTCACCGTCGGCATCAAGACCATCCAGTAAGCAGGCCGGCGGTCCGGAACCGATCCGGGCCGCCGCCTCCCGAGACGGAAATGAACCATGAGACGCTCGGACGTCGTCATCATCGGCGCGGGCCAGGCCGGGCTTGCGCTCAGCCATTGCCTCGGCCAGGCCGGCATCGACCATGCCGTGCTGGAGCGCGGCCGCATCGGCGAGCGCTGGCGTTCGCAGAGCTGGCGCTCGCTCAGGCTGCTCACGCCGAACTGGCTGAACGCCTTGCCCGGCTCGCCCTATGAGAGCGGCGATCCGGACGGCTTCATGACCAAGGAGGCTTTCGTGGAAAGCCTGGAACGCTACGCCTGGGAATGGCATGCACCCGTCGAGAGCAATGTCGAGGTCATCGCTGCCAGGCGGACCGTCGAAGGCTTTGCCTTGCGCACCAGCGCCGGCGAGCTGTTGGCGCGAGCGGTCGTCGTCGCGACGGGACATTGCGACCGGGCGGTCATCCCTTTTTCGGCTGAGATGCTTCGCGGACCGCTCAGCATCCACGCTTCGCAATATCGCTCGCCTGGCGAGCTGCCGGGCGGCGGTGTGCTGGTTGTCGGCGCCTCGTCCTCCGGCGTGCAGATCGCCGACGAGCTCGTCCGCGCCGGGCGGCGCGTGGTGCTTTCGGTCGGCAAGCATACACGCCTGCCCAGAACATGGCGCGGCCAGGATATCTTCTTCTGGCTTTGCGAAATGGGCTTGATGGCACAGCGCCAGGAAGACCTCGCCGATCCGGAAGGCGCCCGGCGCCAACCATCGCTGCAGCTCGCCGGCCGACCGGACAGGGCAGATGTCGACCTCGCCACGCTGCAGGCGCTCGGCGTGGAACTCACCGGGCGGGTGCATGGCGTCGGCGACCGCGAGATCGGCTTCGCCGGCGATCTTGGCCGGCACATCGCGGCAGCCGAAGCGAAGCAGGCGCGCCTACTCGACCAGATCGATCGCTTCGCGGGTATGACGACACCGTACCGGCCCGAGCCGGTGGCGACGCCGGCGACGTGCGCGGCGCGGCTTTCGCTGACGGACGGATCGATCCGCAGCATCGTCTGGGCAACCGGCTATGCGCGCTCGTTCGGCTGGCTGGAGCCGCTGGCGCTCGGCGCCGATGGCGAGCTGGCGCATCAGGGCGGCGTCACCAGCGTGCCGGGTCTCTACGCGCTCGGCTTCCGCTTTCTGCGCAAACGCGATTCCAACTTCATCGGCGGCGTCGGCGCGGATGCCGAGGCGATCGCCGCTGAAATCTCCCGTTATCTCGATTGCAACGCCCGCAAGGCGGCCTGAGGACATTGAACATGGCAAACAACCTCATCTCCCTGATGGCCGCTCCGAAGCATGGCCATTACGACGCTATCGTCGTCGGCGCGCGCTGCGCGGGCGCGGCGACGGCGATGCTGCTTGCGCGCGCCGGCCTCAAGGTGCTTGCGATCGACCGCAAGCCTTATGGATCCGACATGCTGTCGACGCATGCGCTGATGCGACCGGCCGTGTTGCAGCTTTGGCGCTGGGGTCTGCTCAAGCCGCTGCTCAAGGCCGGCACGCCGCTCATCGAGACGACGACCTTCCATTATGGCGACGAGGAGATCACCATCCCCCTTGCCGCTAGCTCGGACCTCCCCGGCCTCATCGCGCCGCGGCGCACCGTGCTCGACCGCATCCTGGTCGATGCGGCGCGCAAGGCCGGCGCGGAGATCCTGCACGAGGTCGCGGTCGGCGGTCTTTTTGCCGACACGCGTGGCCGCGTGCGCGGCATCGAGATCCGCGCCGCCGGCCGTACTGCCGTGCGGGTCAGCGCCGATATCGTCGTCGGCGCCGATGGCATCGGCTCGCTGGTGGCAAAATGCGTCGACGCCCAGCCCTTGCGGCGCGGCGCGGTGTCGGCTGCCCATGTCTATGGCTATGCGCCAGTCGAGCCGGGCGCCGGCTATCACTGGTACTTCCGCGACGGGATCGCCGGCTCGTTAATCCCGACCAATGACAGCCTCGCCTGCATCGTCGCTTCGGTGCCGACAGGCCTGTTCGACCAGCGCTTCCGCCTCGGCCACGCCCGCGCCCGGATGGATGTGCTCGAGACGCTTTCCCCGACACTGGCAGCACAGGCGGCCCGGGCACCCAAGGATGCGCGCCTGCAGGCGTTCCGCGGCGTGCCGGGCTATATCCGCCAGCCGCACGGCCCGGGCTGGGCGCTGGTGGGCGACGCCGGCTTCTTCCGCGATCCGATCACCTCGCACGGCATTTCCGACGCGCTGCGCGACGCCGAGAGCCTCGCGCGGGCAATCCTCAGTGGGTCCGAGGCAGCATTCGCGGTCTGGCAGCAGCAGCGCGACATGATCGCCAACCAGATCCTCGACACCACGGACGCCATCGCCGGCTTCGATTGGACGCTTGACGATCTCGGCGAGCGGCATCGCCGATTCAGCGCCGTCCTGAAGGCCGAGGTGCAGGCGCTGGCCGGGCAACCCATGCCGGCCCGCCGCGCTACCGCATCGAAGCCCTCGACCTATCGAGCGCCGGCCAACCAGGACGGGCCGCCGGCCGATTTTTCCCGCAACCGAACTGGAGCAAGACCATGACTGTGCATGTGATGAAGGACGGGTGGATCGGTGTCATCAAGGGCCGGCCAAGGGTGGGCGCCTTTGCCGAACGCTCGCGGCGCACGCAGCCGCAGGATATCGACGCCTTTGCCGAGATGACCGGCGATCGTAATCCGCTGCATTACGACAAGGCGCTGGCCGAGGCTTCGGTCTTCGGCAAGCTCATCGTGCAGGGCGGCGTCACGTCCGGCATCCTGAACGCGGTGGTCGCGGAAGACCTCCCCGGCCCCGGCTCGGTGTTCCTCGAAGTCTCGTGGAAATTCGTCAAGGCGGTCGGCGTCGGCGAAATGATCACCGGCCGCGTCGAGGTCAAGGACGTGCGCGCCGACAAGCCGATCACGAAGCTGGAGACATCGGTGCGCAACGAAGCGGGCGAGCTTTGCCTCACCGGCACGGCGACGGTGTTCACCGTGCCGCTCATCGGCGGCTGAGGGCTTCGCGAGTGCCCGGTTACCCGCCCGCCGTCTCGGCGATGAAGGCGCGGACGTGGTCTATGAACTCCTCGAAGGCGGGCTCGCCTTCGAGGAGGATGTGGTTCTGGCTATCGAGCTCGATGAAGCGCGCGCCGGGAATGCCGGCGGCCATGGTGCGGCCCGACTCCACCGGCGCCACGTTGTCGTCGCGCGCATGCAACACCAAGGTCGGCACGCGCACCTTGTCCAGCAAGTCGCTGACATCGATCACCGAAAAGGCGTTCTGAAGACGCCAGGCATCGTCGGGCGAGACGGTGCGCAGCATCAAATCGTCCATCCAGGCGAAATGCTCGTGCGTGGCGCCGGGGATGAACATGGAACAGAAGGCCTGGCGAAACATCGGGTTCGACTTGCCCCAGCTCTCGCGCATCAGCGTCGCCACGGCCTCGCGCGTCGCGATCTCGCCGGCATCGCCGCGCGCCCGCCAGCCTTTGACGTAGCCGCCGTAGAGGATCATGCCCGACACTCTCTCGGGGTGGCGGATGGCATAGGCGATCGAAACCGCGCAGCTCTGCGACAGGCCGAGCAAGGTAAAGCGGTCGAGCCCGGTTGCCTCGACCACGCATTCGAGGTCCGACACCATGGTTTCGAACGAGATGTCGACGACGTGCCTTTGCGACAGGCCATTGCAGCGCTCGTCATAGCGCACCAGCCGGTTGTGACGTGACAATTCCCGCATCCAATGCCGCCAGATCGGGCTGTCCCAGTCGAAGGTGAGATGCGACATCCAGTGCGCGGCGCGCAAGATCGCCGGCCCGCTGCCGGTGCTGGCATGGGCGAGCCTGGTGCCGTCGAGAGCCCGACAGAACTGCACGGCGCGGCCGGAATCCTGCGGCGACGCGGCAGGCTTCGACGGCGGCGCGAGGGGAGCGGACTGCGGCGCGCGTCCCGTGGCTTGAGCGGCGGCCGACCGAACCTTGTCCTCCAGCGCCTCGATCTCGGCGGCGATGCTGGCGTCGTCGGGCGTCAGGCGGCGCAGACGCTGGGCGAACGGCAGCGCACGTCGCGGCTCATTCCCCAGGCGCTCGACCAGCTCGCGCAGCATGCCAAGCTCGACGATCTCGACCTCGCTGGCGATGGCCTGCCGCCAGGCTTCATAGTCGAAGCAGCGTTCGAGCGAGAGATCGGCGAGAAAGCCGCCTCGGATCGAGGCCAGGACCGCTTCGAGCTCCTCGGTCGAGCGTGATGAAAGATCGGTCTTCACCAGCGGCGCCAGCCGCGCATAGTCCGTCTCGATATTAAGCGCGACAGCATTGCGATCGGTGGCAAGAACGGATTCGTCGGCGCCCAGCACCTGGCGGATCTTGGACAGGCTCCAGCGCAAGGCGCCGCGCGGATCGTCCGGGATGTCCCAGAATATCTCGCACAGCCGCTCGCGCTGGTGCTGCCTGGCGGTGACGGCGAGGTAGGCGAGCAGCGCCCGCGTCTTGCGAGATGGCGGCAGGTGAAGCGGCTCGCCGTCGCGCCTGACCTGAAAATCGCCAAGCACGCGCAGTTCCAGCATGTGCTGACCGCCGTTCATGCGTCCACACGCTTGTCGATCGCCATGATCCCCTTCGGCCTTGGCCGACGCTGCGAAGGGGCAGCCAATAGCAAAATTGGCTAATTTAGGAAAGCTTGGTCCGGACGGCTCACCGCCCGAGGAACCAGATCGACCTGGCGGCTCGGGCAGCCGCATATGTCCATCAAGGCACGTGGCCGCTCGTTCACGCCTTTGCCGGAACCGGCCTCGACTTGATCGCCGTCGCCAGCACGACCCCGACCACGATGAAGGCCGCGCCGAGCAGATCGTAATCGTGCAGGCTCTCGCCGAGCAGCAGGTAGGCGAGCACGGCGACGAACAGGGTCTGCAGATAGAGCAACATGCTTGCCCGGCTAGCGCCGAGGGTCTCCACGCTTTGGTTATAGAGATAGTACATCAGCGCGCCGCCGGGACCCGCCAGATAGGCAAGCGCGAGAAGGCCGTCGGCATTCAAGGCGGAGCGCTCGTCGTTGAAGATTTCCCAAAGGTGGAACGGCAGCGCCACCAGCGCGCCGGCGCCAAGCAGAAGGACCACCAGCGGCAGGAGCTCGAGGCCGAATTTCGAGCGGCGCAGCAGCACCGTATAGAGCGCCCAGCAGAAGGCGCTGCCGACGATCCACAATTCGCCGATGTTGAAGCGCAGTTGCACCAGCGCGTCCAGCTTGCCATGCGCGACGATCACCAGCATGCCGGCAAGTGCTGCAACCGCGCCGAGCGACTTCCAGAGCCCGAGCGGCTCGCCCAGCACGAGACGCGCCAGCACCATGGTCATGATCGGCGACATCGCCATGATGATGCCGGCCGTGGTGGCGTCGGTGTCGTTCAGTCCATGGTAGATCATCCCTTGGCAGAGCGTCAGGCCGATGGCGCCGACGGCGACGATCTCCAGCGGCCGCGATTTGAGCAGCGCCAACATCGCGCCGTGATGGCGGTGCACGATCGGCAAAAGAATGAGGCAGGCGAGCGCCAGCCGCCAGAAGCACAGTCCCCAAGGCGGCATTTCCGGTGCCACCCACTTTGCCGCGATATAGACGCCGGCCGAAAGCAGCCAGCACAACACGGCGGCGGGATAACCAGCCAGCGACGGTATCGCTCGGGCGACCGGCGCTTCCGCCGGATGCGCTATCGGTATCGCCTGCATCGCATGTCCCCCACTCCATGAAGGTCAGTCCAGTCGCAGCCGACAGTCTACCTCATGACGGGAGTGTTACATAGTCGGCCCGGCAAAAGCGTACGCGGCAGGGATCAATGCGACGTGTCGCCGGCCATATGCAGAAGATCCCAGGCCGAGCCGACGCGCCCATGGAACTGCGATGCGAAGCGTTTGGCTTCGATGTCCTCGAGGCCGTCCTCGACAAGGGCCTCGATGCTTCGCCGCAGCAAGGCGAGCTGCATCTGCCGCGCATGTCTTGCGTCGGTTTCGCGCATGATGGCCGTGACGTGATAGGCCACGACCGGCTGGCCAAGACAGGACAGGAGCGCGCTCGACCCCGCCGTCGCTGCAGTGACCGCTTCCTCGACATTCATTCCGGCGCTCCTCATCAAAAGATGCTGGGCGCCTCCCCGGCAGAATGGCGACGGTATCAGTCGCTTCTTTTCTCATTTCGGCCGGTTGTGAACTCTTCGCTCGCGGCCGAAATCAGTATCCTCCAGAACCCTATTAAAGGCGACCGGATAGTTAATCGATGGTTAACGGGAACACTCGCATCTTACGCGTCAGGGGCCAGCTTGATGCATCGGTCAGTGACCGAGGACGTTGCGCTCGGCCGACGGCGCCAGGCTCTGCGAACCGGGCACCGAAACCGGCGCACCCTGAAGCACCCAGTCGGCCGCGATCTGGCCGATCACAGGGGCGAGCTGGATGCCATAGCCGCCGGCGCCGGCAGCGGTGATCAGCGTCGGCTCCGAGGCATCGAATGGTCCGACGAAGGGGCGATGGTCGGCGGTGACGGGATAAAGGCCCGCCCACCCCCGGCCGAGTCGCGCGCCCGGCAGGTCGGGCACGCGTTCCAAAAGCAGCTCGGCCAGATCGACCTTCGACTGCTCCTCGCACTGATCGTTGTAATTGTCGGGGTCCTCCGGCGCGATCGAGTTCACTTTGTGGATTTCGGCGATCAGCTCGCTTGGTTTTTCGTGGCGGAAGTTGAGCCCGCTGCCTTCGCCGTTCACGAGGTCCATCACCATCGGCATCGTGTAGCCGAGCGGCTCGTCAAGATGGATGACGACGGCCTCGTGGCGCTCGGGCCAGATGTGGAGCCGCTGGCCGAAAAGCGCGGCTACCTGCGGCGCCCAGGCGCCACCCGCATTGACCACGACATCGCAATCGATCAGTCGTCGCTCGCGATCGATCGGGCCACCATTGGTTTCCAGCGTGTAGCCGCCCGGGCGCCGTTGCACCCCGACCAGCTTGCGGTACTGACGGATTTCGCCGCCCTTGGCGCGGATGATGCCCGCAAGGAAATTGCACATCTCATGCGGATCGAGAAAACCGTTGTCGGGCCCGAACAATCCGCCTTCGAGCCCGTCAGGATTGATGTGCGGAACGATTTCCGTGAGTCCGTTGGCATGGATCAGGCGCGAACTAAGACCCGCCTCGGCCTGGATCTCGACCGATCTCGCGAAGAGCTCCATCTGGCTGGTCGTACGCGCCAGCCGCAGATAGCCGATATGGTTGAAGCGAAGCCCTTCGCCCTCCCATTGGCGGAACCGGCGCAGCGAATGGACGCGCAGCATGATCTCGAACGGGTCGGTGAATTGCGATCCGACGACGCCGACGGACCGGCCGCTCGACCCCGAGGCAATCGAGTGCGCTTCGAGCACGGTCACGCGCGCGCCCTGCTCGACGAGGTTGAGCGCCGTGCACATGCCCAGCGTGCCGGCTCCGATCACCACGACATGAGGAGAAGCTGTCATCTGTGGTCCGCCTGCTTTCACGACAACGCGGCGACGTCGCCCAAGGTCTCGTCGATCGCTTGAAGAATGGCGCTGGCATCTTCCTCGGTCATCGGCGTCGACAGCGCGAACAGGCCGTAGCTGGCGGACAGAACGCCGCGGCCAAGCAAACCCTTGTGGAAGGTGTCGAACTTCCTGTGCTCGACCGGCCCTGGGTAGATCGAGCGGTAATCCGTGACGGGGTGCGACGTGAAATGAACCTTGAACAGCGAGCCGAGGCCGACGCATTGGCCGGCGAGCCCATGCTTTTCGAATGAGGCCGTGACGCCGTCGCGCAGGAACGCGCCCAGACGATCGAGATGAGCAAAGCTCTCTATCGTCAGCGCCCGCATCGAGGCAAGGCCGGCGCGCATGGTGACCGGATTGGCGGTGAAGGTGCCGCCGTGCGGAAGCGCCGGCTTGCCCCCGGTCGGGTCGAACACCGCCATGACATCGGCGCACCCGCCCACGGCGCCCACCGGGAAACCGCCGCCGATGATTTTTCCGAGCGCCGTCAGGTCCGGCTCGATGCCCCACAAGCCTTGCGCGCCGGACCATCCAAGCCGAAACGAGATGACCTCGTCGAAGATCACCAGCGCGCCCGCCGCATGGGCGGTCTCGACCATGGCCTGAAGATAGTCACGACGCGCCGGTATGAGGCCGGCACGGTTGGGCATCGGGTCGATCAGCACCGCCGCGATGTTGTCGCCCTCGGTGGCGAAGACGGCGCGCAGTGCCTCGCTGTCGTTGAAGGGCACGGCGATCACGTCCTCCAGCACGCCGCGCGGCGTGCCCCTGGCATAGGGCGTGGATCTCGGCAGATCGCCCCAATTGGCGGGCGATGAGTCCAGGCTGACTTCGGCGAAATCGTAGGATCCGTGATAGGCGCCTTCGATCTTGACGATCTTCGGCCGCGCGGTGAAGGCGCGCGCGGCCTTGATCGCCATCATCACGCCCTCGGTGCCGGAGTTGGTGAAGCGGATCTGGTCGACGGAGGGCAGCCGCTCGACCAGCAGCTCGGCAAGCTCGATCTCGCTCAGCGTCGGGGCGCCGAAAGCGGTGCCGAAGGGCAGCTGCTCGACGACGGCCGCGGTGACATCGGGATGCGCATAGCCATGGATCATCGCGGTGAAATTGTTGATGCAGTCGTAATAGGCATTGCCGTCGACGTCCCAGACCCTGCACCCCTCGCCGCGCGCGGCGTAGATCGGAAACGGATCGACGAAGACCGTGGTGCGCGTATTGCCGCCCGGCATCACCTTCCTGGCGCGCTCGAACAGGGTTTTCGATCCAGGCATGGCGTCGGGATAATGCGGCATGGCGTTCCGAAGGCGAATTCGACTGTTGAAACAGCGGCGCGCCGCTCGTCACGAAGCTACGGCTCGTTTGCGCGCCGGCGCAATCGGCCAGACCGGTCATGCGACCCGACCAGGGTCATCGCGGACCCTCATCATTTTGCGCAGCAGCAACCGCGCGCTTAGACTGCCCGACATTGATCAGCTCGCCATCGAGAAGTTCTGCTTCGAGACGATCAATCATGACATCTAGTCCATTTGGATGATGCATCCTGCCCCTAAAAGCGTACCTGGTATAAGCAGCCCGTCAACTGCGCAAAATACAAGTTGTCCAAGCTGTAGATGGAGTTCAACACGGAGCGGACCGCCAAGACCGAAAATCTTAATTTTGCGCACAGCCGCTATGACGTGTTTCTTGAGCAACGCGAAGAATACCGGCAGACAGAGGACCGTGGCCAGTGACGTCCATACATGGATCTTACGAGGAGTTCGAAGACGACCCGCGCCCGGCGTGGGTTCGCTTCAGCATGCGCCACTGGAGGTGGAGCGCCATTCCCGGATGCATCCTCCTCTTGGCGGCGGTATCTCCCCCAGACAACAGCGCCGAAATCCAGCAACAGATCGCGGCAGCGCGAGGCGAACTGGCGTCGACAAAAGCGCAACTGGGCCTGAGTCAGGATGCCGAGCGCACAGCAAGCGCCCAGGCAAGGCTGTTGGCCAGCACCTCCGCAGAGCAGACAAAGGCCCTGAGAGAGGCGAACCAAAGCAACGGAACCCTCAAACTCGATCTGGAAGCGGCGCAGCGCGTCATCAAAGACTTGAAGGCACAATTGATTTCTGCAAACGAAGCACGCAACGCTGTGGAAGCGTCCCTGGCCGAGGCAAATCAATCGGTTGCCGAAGAGCGCCATAAGGTCGAACAATTCGAGCACGAACTCGCCATGGCTCGCCAGGCCGGCGAGGCCGATCAGAAACGCGCAAATCTGGCTGCGGCCGAGCGGGCCACCGCCCTAAAGGACCTCCAGCTGGCGGTTACTGCCGCAAAGCATGTCAACCAGGCATTAGATCTGGAACACACGCGCGCGGTTTCGGCCGCAAGCGATGCCGATGACGCCCGTCGGGAAAGAGACGCTGCGAAGCAGGCATCTGCCGACTTGAACGCAGCGCTTGAGCAGGAGCGTCAAAAGCTGACCGACATGTCCGTCGCTCTCACCGCTGCGCGAAAGGCGATCGACCTGGTCAAGGCGCAAAGTGCGCGCCGCACAGCGCAGATGGAGCGCGCGCCCGGGTTGCGTTCCGCCGCGGTTCCACTTGCCAGCCAGAATGGCCAAGCTGTCCGCCGAACAGGCTTGCAGGATAAGAACAGAGCGAAGATCCCAAGATCACCGAAACGGGTTCTGGTGGCGACGACGATCACTCTCCCCGACGCGTTGCTTCCGACCCCACCTCGATGATGATGGTCAGCAGTACATTTGGATTGGCACGAACGCATGCCCAGGAGGGGTCCTGAAATGGGCAAATACGTGGCGGTCGCTTTGATGATCGCAGCCGCTACCGGACCGGCGGCCGCCCTTGATGTCGGCGGTGGCGGCAAGGTCGGCGGCATTGGCGTCGGCGCTGGACTGGGCGCCGGATCACAAGGTGTCTCCGCTGGCTTGGGGGCAAATGTCGGCGGCTTGGGCGGCGCAAGCGTTGGCGCGTCGGTGAGCTCAGGCGGCGTCAGCCTTGGCGCGTCGGCAGGCGCAGGAGGGGCGAGCCTTGGCGCGTCCGCGAATGCTGGTACCGGGTCGATTGGCGCCAGCGTTTCGACGGGTGACGCTGCAGGCAGCGCAAGCGCCGGCGTGTCGACGGATGCCGGCACCGCAACGTCAGGCACCGGGGACACCGCGCCCCCCGACAATCCCACCGTTTTCTCCGCCAGAAGCGCGACAACCGCGATCAGCCTGCCATCCATCCTCAAACCCTCCAGCACCGGTGGCGGGGAGTTCGGGCGGTTTGGAGCGGGCTATCCTTTTGCGCCCCTTGTATCGTTGAAAGCGAAGCCAGGCACGCCGCCCAAAGTCGTGAGCGCTTGCCGCGCGGCGATCATGTCGGTCACGACGCCGCTTGGTGCTGTGCGCGTATACGCGGTCAGCGCCGGTCCGATGCGCCAACGCAAAGCCGGTCTGGCGGCGCCGATCGAGGTGCGAATAAATTATGCGCTTTCAGGCGGCATCCAAGTGCGACAAGCGAAGGTCCTGTGTCGCCTTAGTGCGACGGGGAAGGTCATCGCTGTGACATAGAAACCAGCTTGCCGAGGTCGTTCACAGGGACGCTACTTGGCAACGTCATTCGCCAAAACCCGATTCGGGTGCCTGAGATGGGTCGGCGTGATGCCGGCCTGTTGGCGAAAGACACGGCTGAAATGGCCGGCATTGGCAAAGCCGCAGCGATAGGCGATCTCGCCGATCGCGAGGTCGCTGCCTTCCAGCAGCGATCTGGCATAGTGAACCCTGAGCGCCAGATAGGCGGCCATCGGGCCGATGCCGAGCTCGGCGCCGAACAGGCGCTCGAGCTGGCGGCGCGAGCAGTTCTGCCTGGCGGCGATCTCGGCGACCGGGATCGGCTCCTGCAGATTGCTTTCCATCAGGAGCAGCGCCCGCTTCACCGCGCGGCTCGCGGCCGCTGGAAAAAGGTCGCCGACCGGCTGCACGTCGCGGCTGGAGCGGATACGGTCGAGCACGAGAATCTTGGCCGCCTTTTCCGCCGCCTTCCGGCCGATGAATTGCGAGACGAAATAGCCGGCGAGATCGGCCGCGCCCGTGCCGCCGGCGCAAGTGGCGCGGCCGCGGTCGACGGAATAGAGGCTGTCAGCATGCGCGTTCACATCGGGGAACTCGGCGCGAAAATCCTTGATGTGGAACCAGCTGACCGCGGCGCTGTAGCCGTCGAGCAGGCCGTAGCGCGCCAGCACGAAGCTGCCGGTGCAGAGCGCGGTGAGCGGCACGCCCTTCTGCGCAGCGCGCAGCAGGAACGCCTCCTTTTCCGAACTCAGCTTGCGGCTGGTGTCGAGCAGGCCGCCGACCACCACGACATTGTCGAAATCCTCCGGATTGCCCATCGCTCTCGTTGGCAGCAATTCGACGCCGCAGCTGGCGCGGATCGGCAGGCCGCGCTCGCCGACGATCTCCCAGTCGAACTCGATCCTGCGGCTGCGGTCGCCCTCGTCGCCGGCGAGTCTCAGCGTGTCGATGAACAGCGACAGCGGCGACAAGGTGAAATCGCGCACCAAAAGAAATGCGAATTTCTTGGCCATGCTTTTGCGAGCCGACGCCCCCTGCCTTGTCTCAAAGCCATCTTCGACCATTCCGCACGGTCGGCGCTGCTTCGCCAACGCCGCCACGCAGGCAATAGGCGACGCGCATGGCGTTAATCGCATGAATGGCTCCGTCTGGGCGATTGCCGCATCCGGCTCTGTCGCGCTGCCTCCCCCTTGGCCTGCCCTCTGGGCGCATCTGGAATAGGGCTCTGGCCCAACCCGGACATGCACGAACGGGATGGCCATTATAACCAGACGCTTTATAACGGGCGATCCGATTATGACCACCAAGGGGAGACGATGCGTTACATACGTCCGCTTTCAATCGAAGATGCCGTTGGCGAGCTCGCCAAGGCAGTAGGCCCGGCCGCGATCCTGGCCGGGGGCAGCGACCTTTTGGTGAGGATGAAGGGCGGCTTCATCGAGCCCGAGCTGATCGTCGACATCAAGGCGATCGGCGGCCTGGCCGACATTGCCGAAACGGCCGACGGTTTTCGGATCGGCGCCGCGGTGCCCTGCGCGGTGCTGGGCGAGAACAAGGCGCTCAAGCAGGCATGGCCGGGCGTGGTCGAGGCGGCCAACCTGATCGGCTCCAAGCAGGTGCAGGGCCGCTGCACCATCACCGGCAATCTGTGCAACGCCTCGCCCGCCGCCGACAGCGTGCCGGCGCTGGTCGCGGCAGCGGCACAAGCAGTCGTCGCCGGGCCTTCGGGCAAGCGCACGATTGCCGTGGAAACCGTGCCGACCGGACCCGGCCGCACATCTTTGGCCAAGGGCGAGATGATCGAGGCGATCCTGCTCGACAAGCGGCCTGAGCATGCGGGCGACGCCTATCTGCGCTTCATTCCGCGCACCGAGATGGACATCGCGGTGGTCAGCGCCGGCGTGAACCTGACGCTCGACGAGAAGGGCGCGATCAAGACCGCCCGCGTGGCGCTCGGCGCCGCCGCACCCACGGTGCTTCTGGTCGAGGAAGCCGGGCAAGTGCTGGTCGGCTCGAAGCTCGACGAAGAAACGCTGGAGCGGCTGGCCAAGATCTGCTCCGGCGCCTGCCGCCCGATCGACGACAAGCGCGGCACCATCGAATTCAGACGGAAAGTCGCGGGCGTGCTGGCGCAGAGAGCCGCAACGACCGCCTACAAGCGTGCGGGAGGCAAATAATGGCCGGTATAGCTGTATCAACCACGATCAACGGCGACGCCGTCGAATATCTGTGCCAGCCCGACGAGACGCTGCTGGACGTGCTGCGCGACCGGCTGGGGCTCACCGGCGCCAAGGAAGGCTGCGGCACCGGCGACTGTGGCGCCTGCAGCGTCATCGTCGACGGCAGGCTGGTCTGCTCCTGCCTGGTGCTGGGCGCGGAAGCCGAGGGCCGCAAGGTCGAGACCATCGAAGGCATGGCGCATGGCGACCAGCTGCATCCGCTGCAGCAGAAGTTTTTGGAGCACGCGGCCTTGCAATGCGGCATCTGCACGCCGGGCTTCCTGATCGCGGCCAAGGACCTGCTGGAGAAGAACCCCTCGCCCACCGAGGAGGAAATCCGCTTCGGCCTCGCCGGCAATCTCTGCCGCTGCACCGGCTATGACAAGATCGTGCGCGCCGTCCAGGATGCGGCAAACGTGATGAAGGGAGCCTGATCATGAACTTCGATCCGCGCTACTCCGGACGCAATTTCTCCTCGGTCGGCACCCGGCCGGTCCGCCCCGACGGCGTCGACAAGGTGACGGGACGCGCCCGCTATGGCGCCGACTTCAACATGGCTGGCCAGCTGGTTGGCCGCGTGCTGCGCAGCCCACACGCGCATGCGGTGATCAAAAGCATCGATACTTCGAAGGCGGAAAAGCTCGCCGGCGTGAAGGCGGTGATCACGGCCAAGGACCTGCCCGACCTCACCGATGGCGATGCCGCCATGTACGACATCCTCGACAACTGCATGGCGCGCAAGAAGGCCCTCTATGACGGCCATGCGGTGGCCGCGGTGGCGGCGATCGACGCCCGCACCGCCCGCCAGGCGCTGAAGCTGATCGAGGTCGACTATGAAGTGCTGCCGCATGTCACCGATGTCGACGAGGCCGCGCAGCACCATGCGCCGCTGATCAACGATCAGGTCTATACCGAGGGCCTGGAGGAAAAGCCGGCCAAGCCCTCCAACGTCACCAAGCGCACCCAGTTCGGCCATGGCGATGTCCACAAGGGTTTCGCCGAGGCCGATTTCATCGTCGAGCGCTCGTTCAAGACCGAGCAGACGCATCAGGGCTATATCGAGCCGCATGCCTGCGTGGCGAGCGTCAACCCGGACGGCACGGCGGATCTGTGGGTCTGCACGCAGGGCCATTTCGTCTATCGCCAGCATTGCGCCCAGCTGCTTGGGCTCGAAGCCTCGAAGCTGCGCGTCACCTCGTCGGAGATCGGCGGCGGGTTCGGCGGCAAGACCCATGTCTGGGCCGAGCCGGTGGCGCTGGCGCTGTCGCGCAAGGCCGGCCGTCCCGTAAAACTGGTGATGACCCGCGACGAGGTTTTTCGCGCCTCGGGCCCGACCAGCGCCACCTCGATCGACGTCAAGATCGGCGCCAGGAAGGACGGCACGATCACCGCGGCGGAAGCGACGCTGCGCTATAGCTGCGGCCCCTATGCCGGCTCCTGGGCCGAGATCGGCGCCATGACGGCCTTCGCCTGCTACAAGCTCGAGAACGTCAAGACCGTCGGCTACGAAGTGCTGGTCAATCGGCCCAAGACCGCGGCCTATCGCGCGCCCTCCGCGCCGATGGCCGCCTTTGCCGTGGAAAGCGCGGTGGACGAGCTCGCCAAGGAGCTCGGCATGGATGCGGTGGACTTCCGCATCAAGAACGCCGCGCAGGAAGGCACGCGCTCGTCCTACGGCCCGGTCTACGGACCGATCGGCATCGGGCCGACGCTGGAAGCGGTGAAGAGCCATCCGCATATGAAGGCGCCGCTGAAAGCCAACCAGGGGCGCGGCATGGCTTGCGGCTTCTGGTTCAACTTCGGCGGCCAGACCTGCACGGATCTGAACATCGGCATGGACGGCACGGTGTCGCTGGCCGTCGGCACCGTCGATGTCGGCGGGTCCCGCGCCTCGCTGTCGCTGGTGGCGGCGGAGGAGCTCGGCATCGACTACTCCAATGTCAAGGCGATTGTCGCCGACACGTCCTCGCTGGGCTACAACGACATGACCGACGGCAGCCGCGGCACCTTCTCCTCGTCGATGGCGACGATCTCGGCCGCCCGCAACGCGATCAAGATTCTCAAGGATCGCGCCGCGCAGATGTGGGACATCCCGGTGGAGGACGTGACCTGGGAAAAGGGCCACGCCATCGCCAAGGGCGAGAAATACGGCAACCTCTCGCCGCTGTCGCTGAAGGACATCGCGGCCAAGTCGGGCACCACCGGCGGGCCGATCGCCGGCCATAGCGAGCTCGTCGCCGACGGCGCGGGCGTCTCCTTTGCCACCCATATCTGCGACGTCGAGGTCGATCCCGAGACGGGCTCGACCAGGGTGATCCGCTACACGGTGGTGCAGGACGCCGGCAAGGCGGTGCACCCGACCTATGTCGAGGGCCAGTACCAGGGCGGTGCCGCGCAGGGCATCGGCTGGGCGCTCAACGAGGAGTATATCTACGGCAAGGACGGGCGGCTGCAGAATGCCGGCTTCCTCGACTACCGCATCCCGGTCTGCTCCGACCTGCCGATGATCGACACGCAAATCCTGGAAATTCCCAACCCCAACCACCCCTATGGCGTGCGCGGCGTGGGCGAGACCTCGATCGTGCCGCCGCTGGCGGCGATCGCCAACGCGGTGTCGAACGCGGTCGGCGTGCGCATGACCCACATCCCGATGTCGCCGCCGCGCATTCTCGCGGCGCTCGACGCGGAACGGGAAGGCTGAGAGGTATCCAAGTTAGGGCAAGGTGTGATGAGATTCAGGTCAGGCCGAGCCGAGAATGATGGCTTCCGAGAACCGGAGCGGAGCGTACTTGACGTACGTGAGCACCGGAAGCGCAGGAAGCCTTCATTCGCAGGCCGGCCTCACCTGAAATATCGACACACCTTGAGGCGCTAATGGTCGCCGTCACCCTCTGGGGCTCGCTCAGCGCCGTCGCCGGCGGCAAGGCCAAGCACGAGATCGAGGCCAAGGACATCAGGGAGCTGTTCCGCAAGCTGGCGGAACAGTATCCCGGGATCGAGCCGTGGATCGATCGGGGAATCGCCGTGGCGATCGACGGCACGATCTATCGGGATACGTGGAGCAAGGAATTGCCGGAGGGGGCGGAGATTTTCCTGCTGCCGCGGCTGGCTGGGGGGTGATTGAACCGGCGGCTGGCCGTCACACGCCCACCATTGGCTGTCGAGCCGCTCACGCAGTTCCCGCTGCCGTTTGATTTCGGGCGGCGACGAATGTATCGACAGAACCGCTGCAGCACGCAGGCGTCCCAGACATAGGCGAAGATATCCGCAGCCACCTCCATCCGCGGGTTTCCTTGGCTGGCGCCATGATATTGGCACTGTCGAATTTGAAACCGGCATGTCTGGCGACCGTGCCGGCCGCTTGGGGTTGCCCTTACCGTCTAAGCCCGAAAAAGCTCAAGATGGCGAGAATGACGACCACGAGGCCGATGAGATAGATAATGCTGTGCATGGCAGGTCCTCCTATGGAGGATTAATAATTAGCGTTCGCTAATGTTCCTTAGAGCGGCTGTTCCAAGCGTCCTTCGTTCGGCAGGCGCCCTGTCTCCAGTCCATTGCCCCCGCCGGTCAGGCTTGCGGACACCACCTGCTTTCGAGCCGGGCCGCTCATGATTATCGGGCTGGTTATCGGTTTGGCCGGTCTTCCCGCACGACGTTGTAGAGAAGAAGCCCCGCGGTCAAAGACACGACCGCACCCAGCATGTCGGGTCCGGTCAGCCCCGAATAGTACACAAAAGCGAATGCCAACTCGGCCATGGTTCCACCTGGGTGTGCGATCCTTGCTGAGAGAACCCTTAGGGCGCGCTAATGTTCCTATGGTTCGGAATGGATCTGAGAAGTTCAGACCCGCCCGCCCATGATAGGCGCCGAAGAACGTTGGGTTCCACAGATGGGCCCTCTCTCCGACTGAGGTCCCATTCGCCAGCGCATTGGTCCATCGCGCGAAACATAATCCCTGCGATCTCATTAGGGCTGCGCTGACGAGCAATCAGTCCCTTCATCGTCAGTTGGCTGGATCGCCCGCCACCTGCTCCCAGGTGGTGGGCATCCGTAGAAAGAACAGGGGCTGGGGACAGAGGTGGACAATGTCGATTTCCGAGGAGCTGCGGGACGTGAGTCTTCGCTATGAATGCCCGAATTGCCGCCGGCCGATCATCAGGAACGGTTCATGGTTCAAGTCGGTGAGCACCTTCCGGTGCGATGCCTGCAAGACCAAGCTCAGGCTTGGCTATTCGGCCAAGCTGGCGCTTTTCGAACGCCACGGCAAGGCGGCGTTTTCGGGGGTGTGACCTATGCGGATGAGTGCCCGCGAACCCTTTGGCGAGCAGCAGCTTCCTTTCCGAGAGCGGTGGGAGATGCCCCCGACGGCCGTAAACGACAACAGCGCGCTCCAACACGGCGATCTTTCCATCCTCGTCCCGGCCGATGACGGCTTTGCAAGGATCGCCGCGAAAGCGGAGCGGATGGGCATCGCGGCGGCCGTGGCGATCGGCCTTTTCATCGGGCCGGTCGTGTTCACGTGCCTGATGCTGAGCGTGTGGAACGCGGCGTTGGAGAATAACGGAGGCAAGCATGATCGAGACGTCCAGGATCCTGGAAACCAAGGTGGCGGGCCTGCAAGACAGGCTGCGGGAAGCCAAGCTCAGCATGGATGACATGCTGGCCTTTCAAAAGGTCGCGGACGTGCTGGACAACGGCCATGGCGGCATCGACGTCGACGACCTGATCGCGCTTTCATTTGTGGTGCCGGAGGAAGGTTGAGGACCGGAAGGGTCGGCCCTAGCTTGCCGACATCACCCGCTGGAACGCGCTGGGCGCCTCGCCGGGGCAAGGCAAGGCACGATATCGAGGCCAGGGCATCAGGGTGCTGCTCCGCAGGCTGGCGGAACAGTATCCTGAGACCGAGCCTTGGATCGACGGCGGGATCGCGGTGGCGATTGATAGAACGATCTAAAGGGATACGTCACAACGCAACCTGCTGCAGGGGGCGGATTTTTGCCTCGTCGGCGAGTGACGGGTGCAGGGCTAGTAAACTACCTGCCCCGAGCTGCTCGCCACTTAGCCTCGATGTCTGCTGCAACACGGTCGAGATCTTCGGCGATTTCGTGAGCCCAGTATCGCAGGACTCTCCAGCCCTGTGCACGAAGTGCGGCATTGACTGCCGTATCCCTGTCCTGGTTCCGCTTCAGCTTCATTGACCAGTAATCTAAATTCGACTTAGGCATAGTTCCATGCTGGGGGCAGCCGTGCCAGAAGCAACCATCGACGAACACTGCAAGACGGGCACGAGTGAAGACAATATCCGGGTTGCCATGCAATTTCAGCCCGGTTCTAAAGCGGAGCCCTTTGGCGAAAAGTTTCCGGCGTAGCGTCAGTTCAGGCTTGGTGTTTTTGGAGCCGATGCGCGACATGCACCGGCTGCGCTGCGCAGGCGTCATTAAATCAGCCATTACCCATGTCGTCTTCTGGTAAGTCCTGAGAAATGAAATTATAATACGATCCGTTGGTGACCGGGAATCAGGAGCAAGGAGCCTGTTTTTTGCTGCTGAGTTTATTTTCCGGTGCGGGGGGGCTAGACCTTGGCTTTGAACGCGCAAAATTCAGGGTTGGCCTAGCCTTTGACAAGAAGGCCGATAGCATCCAATCTTATAACCATAACCGGCCAGGAGATGTCCACGGCCATTGCGAAGATGTGAATAACATTACACTCGAAATGCTCGACAGATTGTGGGGGGAGGAGTTCAAACCGGAAGGGCTTATTGGAGGGCCGCCCTGTCAGAGTTTTAGCCAAGCGAATCGTACAATCACAGAAACCGATCCGAGGCATCAGCTCCCGCTGGTGTATGCGCGCCTGCTAAAGACGCTTAATGACCGAAATCCCGTGAAGTTCTTCGTCATGGAAAACGTCAAGGGGTTACGAAGCGGACTACATTCACATCGGCTGAGTCTTTTCAAGAAAACGCTTTCCGACGCCGGCTTCCATGTTTCTGAGCAGTTGCTCAACGCGGCCGATTACGGAACACCCCAAAACCGGGAGCGCCTGTTTATTGTCGGCCTCAACCGGAATGTTTTCGGGAAGATTGAATGGCGGCCGCCTCCGAAAGCCGCCGACGGTGAGCGAAATCTCTCTGTCGAAAAAGTACTGAGGGGGCTGCCTGAGCCGGTGTATTTCTCGAGGTCGGCAGATCCAAAGAATTTCCCCCATCACCGCAATCACTGGTGTATGACGCCGAAGTCTGCTCGCTTTATGAATGGTCTGCAGGCAGGCAACAGCCGTCATCGCAGCTTCAAGACGCTTGCATGGGACAGGCCAAGCATCACGGTGGCCTATGGTCATCGGGAAGTTCATATTCATCCCGACTGCCATAGGCGCCTCAGTGTCTACGAAGCAATGCTGCTCCAAGGGTTTCCGCACGAATACGAACTTCTCGGTTCGCTCTCATCGCAGATCGATCAGGTCAGCGAGGCTGTACCGCCGCCGATGGCGGAAGCTGTGGGACGTTCTGTGGCCACGTTGCTCAGTCAGCTAAAGCAAAACGACGCGGCTTAAGGAGGACGTCATGCTCAACTATTCAGCCAGGTGAAGTAATGGTTGGAGAACCCATCGGTAAAGCTGAGCAGAACGCGATTCTCGAAGACGAACGTCGCTTCACGCAAGATATGCGAGCATCGCGCGAGAGCGGCAAGCCGGCGGAAGCGATCCTCCGGACTGATGACCGTGTGTTGGCACGGATCACGGACGGCATTTACCGACAACCCTCATCCGCGCTCAGAGAGCTAATCTCAAACGGCTACGATGCCGACGCAACCGAAATGTACATAGACACCGATGCGCCGAGATATTCCCGCATCGAGGTCCGCGATAATGGCCGTGGAATGGATGAGGTCGCATTGTCGCGGCTAATTCATCACATTGGCGGGAGTTCAAAACGGACAAGCCTAGGAAAAGAGATTGGCACTACATCCGAGACTGACCCCAATCTCTCCGCAGGTGGTCGGCGCCTAATTGGCAAGATAGGTATTGGTCTGTTCTCAGTGAGCCAGCTCACCTCACATTTCCAGATCATCACCAAGATCAAAGGGAACGACTATCGCCTTTTTGCCGACGTAATTCTCAAGACGTACATGGAAGATGGCAGCGAAAAAGCGGACGGAACATTCGAGACCGGCCGCGTACGTGTGATTAGCGTACCGGCAGATGATCATAGCTCCCAAGGTACGCAGATTATCCTACGTCGGCTTCATCCGCGGGCTCGAGATATTTTGCGAAGCAGAGAGCGCTGGGATCGATGGTTCGAGCAAGCTGAACTTCCCGAGGATGAACGCGATCCCGCTGTTTCTGCACCGATTTTCCATAGCGGCGTTCTTGCAAAAGAGCCTGACCCAGAAGACGGTGAGTTGGTGTTTCGGAAGCAACCAGAGCTGCCGTGGAAAAAATCCGATCCGCCTTTAGCGAAATTTGAAAAATTGCGTGCTGCGCTCGCAGACCAAGTAGGCACGACCCAGGACCGGCCAGACTTAGCAACAACTCTGGATACCTATCTCTCGACGCTATGGACTTTGAGCCTTTCAGCGCCCATTGAATATCTGCGGAAACATCCATTCGATTTGACAACAGAAGATGACTCGGCCGCCTATCTGCTGACGAATATGCGGGGTCGAGCCCGCGCCCTGGAGCTCAAGCCCGGCGAGCGGATTCGCGACGCTGCGGAACTGACAAATAGCGCTCAGGCTCCGGCGGGTGGCTTCAAAGTTTTTGTTGATGAAGTCGAGCTTCGGCGACCGATTACATTCGAATGGTGGCCTTCAGAGCGCCAGGCGATCAAAAATCCGTTGATGTTTGTCGGACGCTATTCGCCCGATCTGTCGAAGATCCCTTCCGCTGTTAGAGGAGGCGATCTCGCCTTTGAAGCCTACCTATTTTGGAATTCAAAAATCGTTCCGAAAGAAAATAATGGCGTCCTTGTTCGAATAAATGGAGCCAGCGGAGCGTTGTTCGACGATACATTCATGAAGTATCAAATATCAGAGCAGACTCGACTGCGGCAAGTTACAGCCGAGATTTTCGTTACTAAAGGTTTGGATGCAGCGCTTAACATTGATCGCGAGTCTTTTAATTTTGCACATCCTCATTATGCTCTACTTAGCAATTGGCTACATCGATCACTGCGGCAACTCGCTAACACTCAGAAGGCTCTCAGCGAGGCAATCCGGAACGAGCAAGCGCAAGAGAGGCAAGAGCAGGACAAGGATCGGCTAAATCGATTCGTCGAGAGATCCTGGCATTCCGCCCGAAAGGAACCTGCCGAGCGACCGCCATCGGTTGAGGTAGTGACAAATCCTGCTGCTGCTGCTGAGCGGCGCCGACAAGGCATCATAGCGTTCGACCGCAGCAAACTGACTTCTGCTAGGCCGCCAAATGGCAAGAATGCACCGCGGGACGCCGCGGACCGCGAAATGAAACTTAAAGCGGTGGCGACAATTCTCGACGGCTTCGGACTCTTCGAAGACATGTCCTACGAGGAGCAGCACCGGCTCTTGAATGCGATCTTGGCGGTATTTTTCGACGATGCTCAGATATGATGGCAACACCTGACGACGAAGAAACCGCCGAAGGGCTGCTGGAGGTCTATCAGCCTGAGCCGGTACATGCACTTGCACCAACTAAGGTTTTCGCTGCTTGGCATCATCCGCGCAAGCAGTTTGTTAGAATACGACAGTGGTGCTCGGAGGTGAGGAAACTTATTCCACAGCTCGGCCTCGCGGGCGGCGATCCTTTCCGATATCTAACGCTTCCAGGGAACGAACTGCTGGACATCCGCGCCTTACATGGAGTTTGCCAGCCACTTGGAGTGAAGCTGCGCTACTTAGGCTTCAATAGTGTCGGGCCCAATACTCCTGACCAGGCCGAGCTTGCGTTGTCGCAAAGCGAAGTCAGAACTCTATCTTCCATCGATGAGTTTTCTAGCGTCATAGAGGATCGGTTGGAAGCGGTCGCTAACGACCGCAGCCCAGCATCTGCACGTGCTCGGCAAGCTGGGCCTTTTCACGCAATCAACCTGGACCTCTGCGACTCAATTGCATTCCGCGAGGTTGGACACGCGAAGGGAAGCCCACTTGAAGCTCTGGGGAAGCTGCTAAGCTTGCAGCTTAATTCCTCGACCCCGTGGCTGCTGTTCATAACGACAAAGGCCCAGCCGGCGCTGCTCGGTGACTTCGCCCGCGACGGTTTTACGCTGGCAATTGACGCCAATGTTGATGCGAGTGCCGAATTCCGCGCTCGGCTTGCCGAGTTGGTCGCCGTGGATCTTGACCAGTTGAAGGCCGATTTAGCAGCTATCTGGGGAAAGCAGGATGCGCAATTCCTTCGGCTGTTTTGCTTAGGTCTGGGCAAATGGTTGCTTGGGATTCTCAGTCACGCGGCACCGCCGCGCCAATTGAAGCTGCTGAGCAGTTGCTACTATCAGTCAGGTCCTGATGGGCCGGATATGCTTTCACTTGCTTTCCGATGCGAAGCTCCGGTGCACGCCGTCAAAGATGTATATGCCATTTTGCCAGCGCCTGATCACCCTCCTCAGTTTTCAGAGATTGAATGTGCATTGGATCTGAGTGCGGGCGTTGGCAAGATGTTCGATCTTGACGATCTGCTCGCAGGCGACAAGCATTTGCAGAGCAAGCTGATCGCTCAAGCCGGGCAACTTTTATCACAAGCCCGGTATTCCGAAGCAGAGTACGCAGAATGGGCTGAGGCGAAATTCGTATAGGTTGACCTGAACCGGACCATAATGGCCGTTCCCGCCACGCCGCTGCCCGGGCGTACGCCCCAATCACAGACAGCCCATGCAGCAGCATTCGCCACTCTCGTCAGCGCGGCACGATCTCTTCGTCGAGCGCCCGATGGGTAAGGGACGCCGTCCTTCAGCCTAACAGGGCCGCAATCCCAAAGGTTCCCTACCCTCACACCCCCAGCGTCGGCTCAGTATTCACCTCCAGCGCCTCTTCCGCCTCGTCCTCCTCGCCGAGCACCTCGCCCTTCACCGGCAGCGCGTGGCCGATCCAGATCGGGTCGACCAGGTGGTCGCGTTTGGGGTTGGTGGTGTTGGGGTGGATGAGGATGCTCAAGCCGCCGTGGTTCAGCATCAGCCAGGGAACCAGCGTGGCGAAGATCTCGGTGGCGAAGGAGACTTGGTACATGGCCTGCTCGTGCGGGCCGACCGGCTCGTCGCGCCAGTTGCCGAGCCGCACGCGAAAACGCTCGCCGATGCGCTGGCGCAGCCATTCGGCCTGCCGGCGCTGCGCCTCATCTCCGTAATAGATGTGAGCGTGATAGCTGGCGATTTCCGAAAGCGGTCTCGGATTAAGCGGCGTGGCTTCGTTCATCGCGATGCTCCCCTCCCCGATGGTTCAAGTCCGTCGTGCGGAACTCTAGGCGGTTCTTCGGTTCATGGAAACGGCGAGCCGCTCTACAGACTGTTCAGCGTGAGCTTGTCGGGCGCGTAATCGCAGACGCCGGCGCCGCTCCGTCTCGGCGCTGCACGCCGAGCCACCTCTCCCCACTTCGTTCACGGCATGCATATTTCCAAGCGGCTGGCCTTGGCGATAGCGTGCATGGCAGCTTGGCGCATGCATTGGCTAATGTAGCGCTGGTCGACCCCCACTCCGTCTCGGCT
>NZ_JAIUHP010000021.1:0-74396 GCF_020165175.1 Mesorhizobium sp. CA16 | reverse complement strand
GGGGCCTTCGTAGGGCGCTCCCCTCTCCGTCTCGGCTTCGCCGAGCCACCTCTCCCCACTGCGTGGGGCGAGGAACCCTCACGGCTGCCCGTGCCCCGACAGGATCTGCGCCGCGCCCCTGATCGCCACACGGAACGCCTCGTCGAAGCTGACGCCGCGCGCCTGCCAGCGGTAGGTCCTGCCGCGATCGTCCAGCCGCCAGTCGGCGATCCAGCCAAGCTCCTTGTCGCTCCACACGATGCTGCCGGCGAGCGCCCGGGCCGCTCCCGCTTTCTTCGCGAGCTTGTCGAGCTTTGCCATATCGGCGGCCGCGAACGCCTTTTCGTCAAGGCCGCCGAGCTGGCTGGCCTTTGGAAAGACAATGCGCATCAGCAGTGGACTTGTGGCGTTGGCGAAGGATTCCCTCATGGTCTTGCCCAGGTCCTCATCCGCCGTCAGCACGAAATGCCGCGAGCCCTGCTCGGCGGTCATGAAGACGGCGACAGGCGGCCGCTCGCCGAGCCAGGGCCTGCTGCCGAGTTGCGCCAGCAGCTTGTCGATGACAGCTGGCTTGTAGAGGCAGGTGAGATCATGCGGCCTGTCATGCGTGCCTTGCTCGTCATGGATCGGGATGCCTTCGAGGCGGTCGTGATAGCGGAAGGACTGCACAAAGTCGGCCGCCTTGTCGCGCAGAGCCAGCATCTCCGTCTTCTGCGTGAGGCGCTGGTCGCCCGAAACCTTGACCAGCACCTTGTCGAGGCAATCCTTGAAGCCGATCTCGCGATTTGCCTCGCTGGTGCCGGTGACGATCGCCTGCGCCTGGTAGAGCTCGGCGATTGTCGCGGCGCGGACCGGCAGTCCCAGACATAGGAGACCGACCAATCCAACCGCGAAGCGGGAAATTCCAGGCATGTCGATCTGCTCGAAACCTGTCGGGCGCGGGCACAGTGCTTTGCCGGTTACCTAACATCTGGCGCTGCCGCCCGCCAGCGCAAGGAGCGCTCCCCAGTAACCGCCGCCATTGACGCGTCTCCATGCCGCCTTTAGCACTTCTCTCCCCCGGCGGGCGGAGAGAGGGATTCTCTGGTGATGGATTTTGGCGGAGGCGACGAGATCCGCTTCGAGCGGCTGGGCAGAGCGGGTGTGGTCACTTTGACCCGACCCAAGGCGCTCAACGCCGTCACGCACAACATGGTCAAGGCGCTCGGCAGGGCGCTCGACGCCTGGGAGCAGGACACGGGCGTCGGTGTCGTCGTCGTCAAGGCCGAGGGCAGGGCATTTTCCGCCGGCGGCGATATCCTGCACATCTACGAGGCCGGCCGCGCCGGCGAACCGCCGGTCGATTTCTTCGCCGACGAGTACCGGCTAAACGCCCGCATCGCCCGCTTCAAGAAACCTTATATCGCTTTGATCGACGGCATCGTCATGGGCGGCGGCGTCGGCATTTCCTTCCATGGCTCGCATCGGGTGCTGACCGAGAACGCGCAGTTCGCCATGCCGGAGGTCGGCATCGGCTTTTTCCCCGATGTCGGCGCCAGCCATTTGCTGCCGGATCTCGGCGGCTCCTTCGGCATGTATCTCGGATTGACGGGAAATCGCATCCGCCACGGCGATGCGCTGTGGTCGGGGTTGGCCACACACACCATCAAGGCGCAGGACCAGGTGGGCTTGCTCGACGAGCTGGCGACCAGCAACGATCCGGATGCCGAGCTGCGCAATTTCTCCGTCCCGGCAAAACGCGAGACGGAGCAGCAGGACCTGGATTCGATCGCACGCCATTTTTCGCAAAGCTCGCTTGCCGATATCATCGCCAGCCTCGAGGAGGCCGCCGCCGGCGATGCTTTCGCCGCCAGGACGCTTGCCACGATCAAGACCCGTTCGCCGACCAGCCTAAACGTCGCCTGGCGCGAGATCAGCGCCGGCTCGACACTGTCGATGGACGAATGCATGAAGATGGAGTTCCGCATCCTCAACCGCATGCTTGCCGGCCATGATTTCTACGAAGGCATCCGCGCCGCCATCATCGAAAAAGGCTCGAAGCCCGAGTGGCGGCCCGCACGCCTGGATGAGGTCCGGACGGCCGACATCGACGCCTATTTCGCGCCGCTCGGGGACAAGGAGCTTGTCCTGTGAGCGAGGTCACCTCCAGGCGCGTGGTGCTGCAGCCCTCGACCACCGAGGTCATCTTCGCCTGGTTCCAGCGCGTCATCGCCGGCTACTGCCTGTTGTTCGGCATCCTCTATTGGATCCGCCTCATCGGCATTTATCCGGGCGAGATGTGGCGCTTCGACCTGATGCCGGTGCATTGGCAGGTGGCGGCGGCCATGCTCGCGGTGTTCTTTCCCTTCGCCGCCGCCGGCCTCTGGATGCTGGCATCGTGGGGGCCGGTGATCTGGTTCATCTGCGCCGCGACCGAGACGGTGATGTATGCCGGTTTCCCCGATCTCTTCGGCCACCGGCTACTGATCGTCGTATCGCACGCCTGCGTGGCCTTGCTCTACATCGTCTTTCGCGTCACCATCTGGCTGCAGAAGCGCCGGCTCCGCCAATGAGCATGATGCCGAAAAGTGTGAAGCGGTTTTCGGACGACATCATGCTCCACCCATAAAGCCGGCCGAGGGCCGGCCTTCGGGGCCGATTTCGCGGCCCCGTTTCACTGGAAAATCAATTGGCTAAATCTTTAGGTTAATTGTTCTTGCTCGGGTGACCGATCGTTAAGCGTCTTCCGAAACCTCTTACCGGTAAGCTCTTGTTAGCCCTGGCGTTTAAGTCGAATTTTATGAGTATTCGATAGTGTCGCGATCAAGGTGAAAAACAAAAAATCACCAAGGCGACAAACGAGAGGCAAAGACAATGATCAATTCGCGTCCGGCGGCGAAGACCGCAAACGTATCCGACGATCGCCGCGAGGCTATCCGCTCGCTTTACATGGAATCGCTGCAGCTGGTGGAGCGTCTGCACCGCCGCCTGCTTGACGTGATCAAGGACGAGTTCGACCGCAACGGCCGCTCCGACATCAACGCCATCCAGGCGCTGCTGCTCTTCAACATCGGCAATTCGGAGCTGACCGCCGGCGAGCTGCGCTCGCGTGGATATTATCTCGGCTCCAACGTCTCCTACAATCTGAAGAAGCTGGTCGACCTCGGCTTCATCAACCACCAGCGTTCGCGCATCGACCGCCGTTCGGTCCGCGTCTCGCTGACGCCGAAAGGCAACGAGGTGGCAGACGTCGTCGCCGGCCTCTACGAGCGCCATGTCGGCTCGATCGAGGCGGTCGGCGGCATCAACACCGACGAGTTCAAGCAGATGAACCGCGCGCTGCAGCGGCTCGACCGCTTCTGGAACGATACGATCGCGTATCGTATGTGAGCGCTTCGAAATTGGGGACGGGAAAGCCGCGCCGAAGAAACGCGACCGGGGGAGGAGTACGGGATCGGTGCTTGAAGCGCACCGGTCCTATTCTTTTTGCGAAGGCGGGCATCTGCGGGAGTTTGACCGTTCGCTCTGCGCATTGAAGCTCCGCGCCTGAAGGGCAGGGTGCTTACTTCGCAAGGATGCGCCAGCATCGCGCGATGCAAAAAAGCATCGCCGCCCTTCCTTTCACCTTGCCGCCGCATGCAAATCGCGGGCCAAGGCCACGTTGCCGCCATAATCGCGGTCAATGCGGTTTGTGAGTGACGCTGCGGGCCTGTGCCTTGCGCTCGTTGGAACCTGCGTTGCGGCAGCGCGTTTCTGGCGGCCGACCGATGCGGGTCATGGTTGGCGAATTGTTAAGTTTGCCACCCCTAGAGTGCGGACAAGCCGCCCGGCAAGCGATTGAGCGAGAGCGAATAGCCAAGAATGTCTGCCATGAGAACCAGCCGCCGTTTCTTCCTCACCGGAGCCTCCGCGCTTGCCGCCGCAATGGTCGCCGGCCAAGCGAGCGCCCAGGACGTGATCGGGGACATCCTGAAATCCTCGACCCGCGGCAACTGGGACGACCAGTTCGACGCCCGCGGCACCGACACCAACAAGGTCGCTTCGACGCTGCCGATCTTCAGCCTGCAGACGGTGGCCTTCACCGAGCAGGCGGTGGCGCAGTACCAGAACATCGTCTCCCAGGGCGGCTGGGAGCAGGTTCCGGCCACCAAGAAATTGCAGCTTGGCGACGACGATCCGGATGTCGTGCCGTTGCGCAAGCGCCTGATGGTCTCGGGCGACCTGCCGCAGAGCGCCGGCATTTCGACGGCCTTCGATTCCTATGTCGACTCGGCGGTAAAGCGCTTCCAGCTCCGTCATGGCCTGCCGGCCGACGGCGCCATGGGCAAATACACCTACGCCGCGATGAACGTGTCGGCGCAGGTCCGGCTCGGCCAGTTGCAGACCAACCTGCAGCGCCTGAAGGAAAAGGCCGGCACGCTGGGCGACCGTTACGTGCTGGTCGACATTCCGGGCGCCCAGGTCGAAGCGGTCGAGAACGACCGCGTCGTGCTGCGCCACACCGCGATCGTCGGCAAGATCGACCGCCAGACGCCGATCGTGAACTCGAAGATCAACGAGATCATCGTCAATCCGTACTGGAATGCGCCGGTCTCGATCGTGCGCAAGGACATCATTCCGCTGATGCGGAAGGACCCGAACTACCTCAAGGACAGCCACATCCGCCTGTTCGCGCCGGATGGCAGCGAGGTCGATCCGATGACCATCGACTGGTCGACGGACGACGCCGCGAAATACCGTTTCCGCCAGGATCCCGGCGCCGGCAACGCCATGGCCTCGGTCAAGATCAACTTCCCGAGCCCGGACGGCGTCTACATGCACGACACGCCGCAGCAGAGCCTGTTTGGCAAGCTGATGCGCTTCGATTCCTCGGGCTGCGTGCGCGTCCAGAACGTGCGCGACCTCGTCACCTGGATCCTGCGCGACACGCCCGGCTGGGACCGCCAGCATTTCGAGGCGGCGATCAAGACTGGCGAGAACACGCCGATCCAGGTCGTCAACCCGGTGCCGGTTCACTTCCTCTATCTGTCGGCATGGTCGACGGCTCCGGGCGTCGTGCAGTTCCGCGACGACATCTACGGCCTCGACGGCGCCAGCGAGCTGCAGATCAGCTCCGCGCTTTAAGCATCCGATCTAAGAAGAAAAAGGCCGCTCTCGTAGCGGTCTTTTTTGTTCAGGCCAGCCGCAGGGTTTGATCAGGGATCGAACTCGGCTTCAGACTGGCGGGCATCGAGGCTGAGCGCGCCGAACTGCAGGCCATGCTTCGTCGTGGTGGCATCAACGACCACACGGCGTGCAAGCTGTTCACCGAGATCACCTTCTCCGAAACGACCTCAAGGGCGGCGAACCGCGGGATTAGAACCGGGTGCGCTTGTCTTGGCGCAAACCGGCCAGCAAATTTCGCGCCCCAAACGTGGCGGGCCGAAAACAACTGTGTTAATGCGCGGCGACCTCGCAGACCTCCGGCCCCAAGGGAAAGCAAGCCATGTCTAATGCCGCGGCAGCCTCCACCGAATTCGAATCCTTCTTCGAGACCACGCTTGCCGATGCCGATCCGGAAATCTTCGGCTCCATCCGCAACGAACTCGGCCGCCAGCGCCATGAGATCGAGCTGATCGCTTCCGAAAACATCGTGTCGCGTGCCGTGCTCGAGGCGCAGGGCTCGATCATGACCAACAAATATGCCGAGGGCTACCCGGGCAAGCGCTACTATGGCGGCTGCCAGTTCGTCGACGTGGCCGAGGAACTGGCCATCGAGCGCGCCAAAAAGCTGTTCGGCTGCAACTTCGCCAACGTCCAGCCGAACTCGGGCAGCCAGATGAACCAGGCGGTGTTTCTGGCGCTGCTGCAGCCCGGCGACACTTTCATGGGTCTCGACCTGAATTCGGGCGGCCATCTCACCCACGGCTCGCCGGTCAATATGAGCGGCAAGTGGTTCAAGGTCGTCTCCTACGGCGTGCGCAAGGACGATCACCTGCTCGATATGGACGCGATCGAGAAGACCGCGCATGAGACGAAGCCGAAGCTGATCCTGGCCGGCGGCACCGCTTATTCGCGTATCTGGGACTGGAAGCGCTTCCGCGAGATCGCCGATTCGATCGGCGCTTACCTCATGGTCGACATGGCGCATATCGCCGGTCTCGTCGCCGGCGGCATGCATCCGTCGCCACTGCCCCACGCCCATGTCGTGACCACGACGACCCACAAGTCGCTGCGCGGCCCGCGCGGCGGCATGATCCTGTGCAATGACGAGGAAATCGCCAAGAAGATGAACTCGGCGGTGTTCCCGGGCCTGCAGGGCGGGCCGCTGATGCATGTCATCGCCGCCAAGGCGGTGGCGCTCGGCGAAGCGCTGAAGCCGAGCTTCAAGGCCTATGCCGAAAGCATCGTCGCGAACGCCAAGGCGCTGGCCTCCAGCCTTCAGGAGACCGGCCTCGACATCGTCTCGGGCGGCACCGACAACCATCTGATGCTGGTCGACCTTCGTCCCAAGAACGCTACCGGCAAGCGCGCTGAGGCGGCTCTCGGCCGCGCCAACATCACCTGCAACAAGAACGGCATCCCGTTCGATCCGGAAAAGCCGTTCGTGACGTCGGGCGTGCGCCTCGGCACGCCGGCCGGCACCACGCGCGGCTTCGGCCAGGCCGAGTTCCGCGAGATCGGCAAGCTGATCGCCGAGGTGCTGGACGGGCTGAAGGCGGCGAATTCCGATGACGGCAACGCGGCGGTCGAGGCCGCTGTGAAGGCCAAGGTCACGGCGCTGACCGATCGCTTCCCGCTCTATCCCTATCTCGGTTGACCGGGCGCCGCGCGTCATCTTTTATCCTGCGCTTGCGCCGCTCCTGTGGGCGGCGCGGCTTACTGGAGATCCGATGATGCGTACTTCCCGTCTCGCCGCGGCTTTGCTTGGCCCGCTTGCCGCCTTCGCCGCCTCCGCCGCGATGGCTCAGGACGAAACCAAGCCGAATGCTGATCTGCCCGCCACCAATACCTTCGGCAGGTGGACCACCATCATCGATACGCTCGATACCGGGCAGGACGCGCACAAGACCTGCGCCGCCTCGACGGCTTTCCTCGACGGCGCCGGTAACGCAGGCTCCCTGACGCTGTCGATCTCGACCGGCGACGCGCTGCCGCCGGATGCCTACCCGGCCATCATGTTCATCGTCGACAACAAGACCTTGCCGACCGGCGACAAGATCGCCGCGACCTTCGGCGACCCTGGCGTGAAGGTCGCCGCGACGGTCACCTCCAACGCCGCCGCCGGCGGCCGCCCGAGCTGGTTGGTCGACAACCAGGCCAAGACCAGCCTGGCCTTGCTGCGCGCCATGCGCAAGGTCACCTCGCTCGATGTGACTTTCGGCAAACAGGCCGTCGCCAGCATTCCGATGGATGGCTTCACCAAGGCCTATCGCAATCTCGGCACGTCCTGCGGGTTTTCGACCAAGGACGTCGCGCCCTGACGCTGCCGGCCTTGGGGCGGGCGCTGGCAATTGTGCTTGCGCCTCGCTATCTCTGATAGGAAGGCTCCGCGCTTTGCCATAGCGGCAAAACAAACTAAGCCTTCCGGCATCCTACAGAATCGCCAAACCGAAAGCTTCCCATGCGCTGTCCCTATTGCCAGTCCGAAGATACGCAGGTGAAGGATTCGCGTCCCGCTGAGGATGGCGCGGCCATCCGCAGGCGCCGCGTCTGTCCTGATTGCGGTGGTCGTTTCACCACCTTCGAGCGTGTGCAATTGCGTGACCTCGTGGTTGTCAAGAAGTCCGGGCGCAAAGTGCCATTCGACCGCGACAAGCTGCTGCGCTCGGTCGAGATCGCGGTGCGCAAGCGCAATGTCGATCCCGAGCGCATCGACCGCGCCGTCACCGGCATCGTGCGCCAGCTCGAAAGCTCCGGCGAAACCGAGGTGGCCTCGGGCGAGGTCGGCCGGCTGGTCATGGAGGCGCTGAAGTCGCTCGATGACGTTGCCTATGTCCGCTTCGCCTCGGTCTATCGCAATTTCCGCGAGGCCAAGGACTTTCACGAGCTGCTGGGCGAATTGAAGGGCGACGAGGAGAAGACCGAAGAGGACGCCGGCTGATCATGGCGGGACAGCGACTGGACGAGGCCGCGCAGGCGGCCCTTGATCGCCGTTTCATGGCCGCGGCCATCAGGCTGTCGCGCCGCAATGCCGGCCGCACCTCCACCAACCCTTCCGTCGGCACCATCATCGTGCGCGACGATGGCGCCGGCCCGATGATCGTCGGCACCGGCGTGACGGCCGTGGGCGGCCGCCCCCATGCCGAGACCGAAGCGCTTGCCGAGGCCGGCGAGCTTGCGCGCGGCGCTACAGCTTACGTGACTTTGGAGCCCTGCGCCCATCACGGCCGCACGCCGCCCTGCGCCAACGCGCTGGTCAATGCCGGCATCGCCCGCGTCGTCGGTGCGGCGAGCGATCCCGATCCGCGCGTCTCCGGCAAAGGCTACGCCATCCTGCGCACCGCCGGTGTCGAGGTGGTCGAGAAGGTGCTGGCCGCCGAGGCCGCCGAGCAGATGGCCGGCTACCTGACTCGTTCCCTGAAAAAACGCCCGGAAGTGACGCTGAAGCTTGCGCTTTCGAGCGACGGCAAGATCGGTCGCAAAGGCGCCGGCCAGGTTGCCATCACCGGCGAGATCGCACGGCGCGATGTCTATCTGATGCGCGCCGAGTCCGACGCCATCCTGGTCGGCATCGGCACCGTGCTGGAGGATGATCCGGCGCTGACCGTGCGCCTGCCGGGACTGGAGAACCGCTCGCCGGCGCGCATCATCCTCGATCGGCAGATCCGGCTGCCGGAGACGTCCAAGCTGGTCTCGGGCGTCGACCGCGTGCCGCTCTATGTCGCTGCTTGCCCAGAGGCCGATGCGCACCGGCGGGCGTCGCTCGAACGCGCAGGCGTGCACTTCATCGGCACGGAAACCTATGAAAGCGAGATAGCCTTGCCGGAGTTGCTGGAGGATCTGGCGGCACTCGGCATGGCGAGCGTTTTGGTCGAAGGCGGCGCCAGGGTGGCCAAAGCCTTCCTGGAGGAAGACCTGGTCGACCGCATCGTCCTGTTCCAGGGGCCGGAGGCGATCGGCGAGGACGGCATTGCATCGCCCATCGACGCCGACCATATCCCGGCAGGTTTTCGCAAATTGCGCGACATGCGCTTTGGCGAGGACAGCTATGCCGAATGGGTAAGGCCATGATCGCGAACAGTGGGAACCGGTTTTTGGATAAGATCACGGTCGAAACGAAAGACGCTCTCTGATGTTTACGGGAATTGTGACTGATGTTGGTACGGTTGCGAGCGTGAAGCCGCTCGCCGAAGGCATCGGCCTGCGCATCGACACCGCCTACGACCCCGAGACCATTGCGATCGGCGCTTCGATTTCCTGCGGCGGCGTCTGCTTGACCGTCACGGCGCTGCCCGAGCATGGCTCCAACGCGCGCTGGTTCGAGGTCGAAGCCTGGGAGGAAGCGCTCAGGCTGACCACCGCGTCGAGTTGGAAGCCCGGCACCAGGATAAATCTCGAACGCGCGCTGAAGATCGGCGACGAACTCGGCGGCCACATCGTCTCCGGCCATGTCGACGGCACCGCCGAAATTGTCGAGCGCAAGGAAGAAGGCGATGCCGTGCGCTTCACGCTGGAAGCGCCGCGCAATCTGGCGAAGTTCATCGCGCCCAAAGGGTCGGTCGCGCTCGACGGCACCTCGCTTACTGTCAACAAGGTCGAAGCGACCCGCTTCGACGTGCTCCTCATCCATCACTCGCTCAGCGTCACCACCTGGGGCGAGCGCCGGGCCGGCGACCGCGTCAACATCGAGATCGACACCATGGCCCGCTATGCCGCGCGCCTGGCCGAGGCCGCGAAAGAGGGGCTCTGACTAAAAGCAGGTTGTGAGGGCGCGCCGTTCAACACTGCGTCCCGCTTCACTTCTGCTCTCGCCCCTCGTAAGCTTTTCACTGGCCGGAGGGGAAAGCCATGACCAACCCGTCGCAACAAGTCATGAGGCTGGGTTTCGGATTTGCCGTGTCACAGGCGCTGCGCGTCGTCATCGAATTCGGCATCCCCGATCTTCTGGCCTCCGGCGAGCAGTCAGTTGAAGATTTGGCGGCCGCCACGAAGACGGATGCGGAGCCGCTCTACCGCGTGATGCGGCTTCTGGCGCCGGAGGGGGTCTTCACTGAAGTTCGCCCTCGTCAATTTGCCTTGACGGAGGTCGGCGCGGCGCTTCGTTCCGATCGGCCCGGACCACGCGACTTCATCCGGATGATCAACGGCGAGGCCTATCTTGCGTTCGAGCAGCTTCTGTTTTCCGTCCGCACCGGAAAGCCGGCCTTCGACAAGGTTTTCGGAAGCCCGAGATTCGATTGGCTTTCGGCCCACCCGGAACAGGCTGCCCTGTTTCAGCGAGCTATGGTTGCCCAGGGCCAAGGCAGCAACGAGGCGATCGCCGACGCCTATGATTTCAGCCGATATCCGCGGGTCGTCGATGTCGGCGGCGGGCATGGACAGCTTCTCTCGGCCATCCTTGCCCGCAATCCCCATTTGAGCGGAGTTCTTCTCGATCTCGCCTCAGGAGTGGCGGCGGCGCGCCAGGAGGCCGGGAGCGATGCGTCCCGCACCGACTTCGTCGTCGGCGACTTCTTCGACAGCGTCCCCGTCGGCGACGTCTATGTAATCAAGAAGGTGATCCACGATTGGGACGATGAACGCGCGGAGTTGATCTTGCGCCGTTGCCGCGAGGCTATGCCAACGCATGGAAGGGTGCTCGTGGCCGAGACGCTCGTCCCTGCGGGCGACGAACCGGCCCAGATCAAGGCCATCGATGTGGTCATGCTCGCGGTCACCGGCGGCCTTGAGCGGACCGAGGCGCAATACGCCAGGCTGTTCGAGGCCGCAGGGCTGAAGCTAGAGCGAGTGATCGACACCAGCGCACCGATCTCGATCCTTGAGGCTTCGCCTGCCTAGCCAAACAAAGTACCGAAATATCGCGCTGCCCGGGACCTGAATCCTTCGAGAGATGGAGCGTTGGTGTCGGTCCGCCAATCTTCCGCTTGCGGTCAACCCGGCTTCGGCCTAAGTCACCGGCAACCCCCCGGAGACTTTTATGGCTGGCACATCCCAACACGGCAAAGCGTTCATTCGCCCGAAGGCGAAGGCGCATCTGCTCATTGTCGAAGCGCGCTTTCACGACGATCTCGCCGACGCCCTGCTCGAAGGCGCGACCGGCGCGCTCGATGAGGCCGGCGCCACCTATGACGTGGTGACGGTTCCCGGCTCGCTCGAAATACCGGCCGTTATAACCTTCGCGGTCGATGGAGCGGCCGAAGGCGGCACGCATTACGACGGTTTTGTTGCGCTCGGCACCGTCGTCCGTGGCGACACCTATCATTTCGACATCGTCGCCAATGAATCGAGCCGTGCTCTGATGGATCTTTCGGTGCAGGAGGCGATCGCGATCGGCAACGGCATCCTGACGACTGAGAATGATGCGCAGGCATGGGCGCGCGCGCGGAAGACGGAAGGCGACAAGGGCGGCTTCGCGGCGCGCGCGGCGCTGACCATGATCGCGCTCAAAGAGAAATTCGGAGCCCAATCGTGACCGATCCCGCCTCGACCGGTGCGGTGCGCCACGCCAACAAGCGCGGTGCCGCCCGTCTTGCCGCCGTCCAGGCGCTCTATCAGATGGATGTGGCCGGCAGCGGCGTCTTCGAGATCACGGCCGAATACGAAGCCTTCCGCCTCGGCAAGGAAGTCGACGGCGCGCTCTATCGCGAGGCCGACGCGCAATGGTTCCGCGCCATCCTGACCGGCGTCGTCGAGAACCAGAAGACCATCGATCCCGTCATCCGCCAGGCGCTCACCGAGGACTGGCCGCTGTCGCGGCTGGATTCGACGTTGCGCGCCATCCTGCGCGCCGGCGTCTACGAATTGATGAAGCGCGAGGACGTGCCGGTGGCCGTGATCGTCTCCGAATATGTCGACATCGCCAAGGCATTTTACGAGGAAGACGAGCCGAAGCTGGTGAACGCCGTGCTGGATCGCGTTTCGCGCCGGGTTCGCGGCGAGGGGCGCGGCAAGGACGCTTCGTGACGACCGCAACGGCCGCGGTCGCCGAGACCGGCAGGGAAGGGCGTCGCACGGCGGTGCTGCTTGCCGCAGCGCAGGCGATCGTCGGTTCGGCCGCGCCGATCGCCATTTCGCTGGGCGCGCTTGCCGGGCAATATCTGCTCGGTCCAGACAAGTCGCTCGCGACAGCGCCGGTCACCGGTTTCAATATCGGCGTGGCGCTGGGAGCCTTGCCGGCCGCCGCCATCATCCGCCGGCTCGGCCATCGCGGCGGCTTCATGACAGGCACTATCGTCACTGCGCTCGGTGGCCTGGTCGCGACGCTCGCGCTCTTCCAGGCAAGCTTCTGGCTATTCGCCTTCGGCCTCTGCGTCATTGGCGTCGGCGGCGCTTTCGTCCAGCAATTCCGCTTCGCGGCCGCCGACAATGCACCGCCGCAGTTCAAGGCGCGCGCCATCTCCTTCGTGCTGGCCGGCGGCATCATTACCGCAATTCTCGGGCCCCAGATCGTGATCTACACGCGCGAATTGCTGGCCCCGGTGATGTTTGCAGGATCCTTCGCCTCGATCCTGCCGCTGGCGGCGGTCGGCGCGCTCATCCTGTCGTTCCTGCGGGTTTCCGCACATGCGAACGCCGTGACCGAAGCCGCCGCAAGCGATGCCCGACCGCTGATCGAGATCGTCACCCAGCCGCGCTTCGTCGCAGCACTTTTCTGCACCGTCGGCAGCTACGCGCTGATGAGCTTCGTCATGACCGGTGCGCCGCTCGCCATGGTCGGCTGCGGCCTGTCTGAAGACAATGCCACGCTTGGCATTTCCTGGCACGTCATGGCCATGTTCGCGCCGAGCTTCTTCACCGGCTCGCTGATCCATCGCTTCGGCGCCGAGCGCATCGTCGCCACTGGGCTTGTGCTATTGATCGGCTGTGCTGCCGTGGCGCTTTCCGGCTTGGCGCTCTGGCAGTTCTGGACGGCGCTGATCCTGCTCGGGCTCGGCTGGAATTTCGCTTTCATCGGCGCAACCGCAATGGTCGCCGCCAGCTACCGGCCTTCCGAGAAGAGCAAGGTCCAGGGTTTCCACGACTTTGCCCTGTTCGGCTCCGTCGCCTTTGCCTCGCTGATGTCGGGCGCGATCTACAACGCCTGGGGCTGGACCATGCTGAACTGGATCGTCTTCCCGGTCGTCGCGCTCTGCTTCCTGGCGCTCGCGACCCTGAAGCTGACGGGCTTGCGCGCCGCCAGCTGACATCACGCTGTCGGGGACTTCCGCGGCGCTCCCCTGGCGCGGGGAACAAAGATATTGCGCTGATCCCCTCAATTATGAAACCGTGTACCCGGACTGGCCGTTATAGCCGTGCTCACATGCGGCTACCGATCAATCGGTCCACAGCAAGGGATTCTCACAATGTTTTCCATCGGAAAGCTCGCCGTAGCGGCCCTCGCGCTCGGCCTTGCCACTGCCTCGGCCAGCGCCCAGGTGGTCGTCTCCTCGAAGATCGATACCGAAGGCGGGGTGCTGGGCAACATCATCCAGCTCGTGCTCAACGCCAACAACATCAAGACGACCGACCGGATCCAACTCGGCGCGACGCCCGTGGTGCGCAAGGCGATCACCGCCGGCGAGATCGACATCTATCCCGAATATACCGGTAATGCCGCCTTCTTCTTCCAGAAGGCCGACGATCCGGTCTGGAAGGACGCCGCCAAGGGCTACGAAACCGCCAAGAAGCTCGACTATGACGCCAACAAGATCGTCTGGCTGTCGCCGTCGCCGGCCAACAACACCTGGGCGATCGCCCTGCGCAAGGAAGTGGCCGACGAGAACAAGCTCGTCACCTTGACCGACTTCGGCAAATACGTCGCGGGCGGCGGCAAGGTTGTGCTGGCGGCCTCGGCCGAGTTCGTCAATTCGGCGGCGGCGCTCCCGGCCTTCCAGACGACATACGGCTTCACGCTGAAGCCGGATCAGCTGATCACGCTCTCCGGTGGCGATACCGCGGCGACCATCGCAGCCGCTGCCAACCAGACCAACGGCGCCAACGCGGCCATGGTCTATGGTACCGACGGCGGCATCCAGCCTTCCGGCCTCGTCGTGCTCGAGGACGACAAGGCTGTGCAGCCCGTCTATCAGCCCGCACCGATCATCCGGGAAGAGGTCCTGAAGCAGCATCCCGAGATCGAGACGCTGCTGAAGCCGGTCTTCGCCAAGCTCGATCTCACCACGCTGCAGGGGCTCAACGGCCGCGTTCAGCTGGGTGGCGAGCCGGCGAAGGGGGTCGCGGAGGATTTTTTGAAGAAGAACGGGTTTTTGAACTAAGATAAGCCCGCCTTGAAAAGCGAGAAGTCGTTGCGAGGCGCCCCCCTCTGTCCTGCCGGACATCTCCCCCTCAAGGGGGGAGATTGGCTGTCGCTGCGCCTCGCTCCCTTCTCCGGCCTTGGTGATTGGCGAAGGCCCTCGCGACATCTGATCTCCCCCCTAGAGGGGGAGATGGCCGGTAGGCCAGAGGGGGGCGCCTCGCGCAAACGCGCGTCATGACTCCGCGCCTCGACAAGCTCGGCGCCGTCATTGCCGCGATCGTGGCCTACGCCGCGTTCCTCGCCCCGTTCGCAACATTCCGCGCCAACCGTATCGTGCCGGGGCAGGCGCGCTCGATCCTCGAAGCGCTGCCGTCCACGCTTGGCATGCTGTTGCTGGCGATAGTGATAGCGGCCGCGATCGTCGCCCTGCTCAGGACGCCGCTTTTGCTCAGGCTGATCGCTGGCGTCGTGGCGCTGGTCGCGCTATCGGTCCTGATCGGTGTTGCCGGCGGTTTTCTGACGCCCGCCGGCAACACCTTCGCTCGCGTCTCGCCGGCTTCGGGTTTCTGGCTGCTGATCTTTGCTTTCACCTTGCTCCTCGCCGATGTGCTGACCAGGCTGAACCTGTCGCCCAGGGCGCGTGTCGGCGTGCTCGTGCTTGCCGCTTTGGCCATTGCCGCGCTGCTCGTTTCGGGACGTTGGGACAGTCTTTCCATCCTCAAGGAATATGCCGGCCGCGCCGACAGTTTCTGGGCCGAAGCTTCCAAGCACGTCACGCTGGCGCTTGGTTCGCTGGCCGGCGCGGTCGTGGTCGGGATACCGCTCGGCATCTTGTGCCATCGCGTCGAGAAGCTGCGGGCAGGGGTGCTCAACGTGCTCAACATCATCCAGACCATTCCGTCGATCGCGCTCTTTGGCCTTCTTATCGCGCCGCTCGGCTGGGTCGCCCTGCACGTGCCGGGTGCCGCCGCGGTCGGCATCAGGGGCATCGGCACCGCGCCGGCTTTTGTCGCGCTGTTCCTCTATTCGCTGCTGCCGGTGGTGGCCAACACCGTGGTCGGACTCGCCGGCGTGCCTCGCGCCGCCAACGACGCCGCGCGCGGCATGGGCATGACCGATCGCCAGCGCCTCTTCGACGTCGAGTTCCCGCTCGCCTTTCCGGTGATCCTGACCGGCATCCGCATCGTGCTTGTTCAGAACATCGGGCTTGCCACCATCGCCGCGCTGATCGGCGGCGGCGGCTTCGGCGTGTTCGTTTTCCAGGGTGTCGGCCAGACGGCGATGGATCTGGTGCTGCTCGGCGCGCTGCCGACCGTGGCGCTGGCTTTTGCTGCGGCCATCATCCTCGACGCTGTAATCGAGATGACCGCCACCAAGCGCAGGGTCGAAACGGCATGATCGAGATCGAAGGCATCACCAAGCGCTATGACGAGACGACGGTGGTCGACAATGTTTCGATGGTCATCGAGCCTCTAACCGTCGCCACCATCGTCGGCACGTCGGGTTCCGGCAAGACGACGCTGCTCCGGATGATCAATCGGCTGGTCGAGCCGACCTCCGGCGTCATCAAGCTCGACGGCGCCGACAACCGCTCGGTGCCCGGCTATCAGCTGCGCCGCAGCATCGGCTACGCCATCCAGGGCCACGGCCTGTTTCCGCATCGCACGGTGGCGCAGAACATCGCCACCGTGCCGTTGCTGCTCGGTTGGGACAGGGATCGCATCAAGGCCCGTGTCGACGAGTTGATGACGCTCTACCAGCTCGACCCGCAAGCCTATGGGCCGCGTTACCCGCACGAGCTTTCCGGCGGCCAGCAGCAGCGCGTCGGCGTTGCCCGCGCTTTAGCCGCCGAGCCCAACGTGCTTTTGATGGATGAACCCTTCGGCGCGCTGGACCCGATCATCCGCACCAAGGCGCAGGAGGATCTGCTGGCGATCCAGAAGCGCTTCGGCACCACCATCATCCTCGTCACCCACGATATGGAAGAGGCCGTGCATCTGGGCGACAAGATCGCCGTCATGGACGCCGGCAAGCTGGTGCAATACGCAAGACCGGCGGAGATTCTGGCCAGGCCTGCGAATGGCTTTGTCGAGACACTGGTCGGCGCCAGCGAAAGGCCATTCCGGCTGCTGTCGCTCGGGCCTGTGCGCGATGCGGTGGAGCCCGGCGGTGCCGAAGGCGAGGCGATCCCCGGCGAAGCCACGCAGCGCGACGCCCTGGCCGAGTTGTTGTGGTCGGGCCGCCCGGCGCTGCCCGTGAAAGCCGCCGACGGCAAGCTGCTCGGCCGCGTCACCATCGAAGGCCTGGTCAAACGTGCGGCGAGGCCGCAATGAAAGCCTGGCTGCCTGCGCTGCTGAGGCTCGCTGTTCTCTTGCTGCTGGCGGTCTTCATCACCAGCCCGAACTGGTTCGAGCCGCTGCTGAAACCACTGACCGAGAATGGCGCGCCTGCAATCTACAACCAGGGCAGCCTGCTGACGCTGACATTGCAGCATCTGCGGATCGTGCTGGTCGCCACGGTGGCGGCGACGATCGTCGCGGTGGCTTTAGCCATCCTGGTCACAAGGCCGGCGGGCGCCGAGTTCCTGCCCTTGTCGCGCAGCCTGGTCAATATCGGCCAGACCTTCCCGCCGGTTGCGGTGCTGGCGCTTGCCGTGCCGGCCGTCGGCTTCGGCGAGAAGCCGACGCTGATCGCGCTCTTCCTCTATGGCCTGCTGCCGATCTTCGAGAATGCGCTGACGGCGCTCACCACGCTGCCCGGCAACGTGATGGAAGCGGCGCGCGGCGCAGGCATGACTGGCTGGCAAAGGCTGATGAAGGTCGAGCTGCCGCTGAGCGCCCCGGTGATCCTCGGCGGCATCCGGCTCTCGGTGGTCATCAGCCTCGCCACCGCGACCATCGGCTCAACGGTTGCCGCCAAGACGCTCGGCGAGGTGATAATCGCCGGCCTGATCTCGAACAACCTTGCCTTCGTGCTGCAGGGCGGCCTGATCGTCGCGGCGCTTGCCGTGCTGATCTATGACGGCCTGTCGGCGATCGAACGCTACGCCGCGCGGCGTATGGGGCAGGGGGCGGAGTAGCTGGTTGGTCGGCAATACCCGGCGTCATTTCAATCGATCTAATTCGAAGCCTGCGCCGACACAGCTATTGGCACCATCGTCTTTTGGGCGAAAGCCGGGCAAAAACCGAACAATATCTTGACGTTCCAAGCCCTGTTTCGCATACACCCCAGCCAAGGGGTGGATTCCGCATGCGGCATCCATCTCCGTTCCAACGGCCCAGGGAGGGGTTCTTTTGGGCCATCAATCGAGGAAAATCCGGCAATGACCATCATTACCGCCGTCATCGCCTGCGGCCTGCTGTCAGTTCTGTACGCCATCTGGGCGACACGTTCGGTCCTTGCGTCCGATCAGGGCAATCAGCGCATGCAGGAAATCTCCGCCGCCATCCGCGAAGGCGCCCAGGCTTACCTGGCGCGCCAGTACACGACCATCGCGATCGTCGGCATCGTCGTTCTCCTGCTTGCCTGGTGGCTGCTTTCGATCACCGCCGCCATCGGCTTCCTGATCGGCGCGGTGCTCTCGGGCGCCGCTGGTTTCATCGGCATGCATGTCTCGGTGCGCGCCAATGTGCGAACCGCGCAAGCCGCTTCGAACAGCCTTGCCGCCGGCCTCGACATCGCCTTCAAGTCGGGCGCCATCACCGGCATGCTGGTCGCGGGCCTGGCGCTGCTTGGCGTCTCGATCTACTACTTCATCCTGACCGGCCCGATGGGCCTGCAGCCGAACGACCGCGTCGTCATCGACTCACTCGTCGCCCTCGGCTTCGGCGCCTCGCTGATCTCGATCTTCGCCCGTCTCGGCGGCGGCATCTTCACCAAGGGCGCCGACGTCGGCGGCGATCTCGTCGGCAAGGTCGAGGCCGGTATCCCCGAAGACGATCCGCGCAACCCGGCCACCATCGCCGACAATGTCGGCGACAATGTCGGCGACTGCGCCGGCATGGCCGCCGATCTGTTCGAGACCTATGCGGTGACCGTCGTCGCCACCATGGTGCTCGCCGCCATCTTCTTCGGCGGTACCGCGATGCTGGGGGCCGCGATGCTCTATCCGCTGGCCATCTGCGGCGCCTGCATCCTGACCTCGATCGTCGGCACCTTCTTCGTCAAGCTGGGTTCCAACGGCTCGATCATGGGCGCGCTCTATAAGGGCCTGATCGTCACCGGCCTGCTGTCGATCGTCGGCCTCGCCGCCGCTACATCGGCCACGCTCGGCTGGGGCGAGGTCGGCACGGTCGCCGGCATCGTCATCACCGGCAAGAACCTGTTCATCTGCGGCCTGATCGGCTTGGCTGTGACCGGCTTGATTGTCGTGATCACGGAATACTACACCGGCACCAACAAGCGTCCGGTGAACTCGATCGCTCAGGCGTCGGTGACCGGCCACGGCACCAACGTCATCCAGGGCCTCGCGGTCTCGCTGGAATCGACGGCGCTGCCGGCCATCGTCATCGTCGGCGGCATCATCGCCACCTATCAGCTCGGCGGCCTTTTCGGCACAGCGATCGCGGTCACCACCATGCTCGGGCTGGCCGGCATGATTGTGGCGCTCGACGCTTTCGGCCCGGTCACCGACAATGCCGGCGGCATTGCCGAAATGGCCGGCCTGCCCAAGGAAGTGCGCCACTCGACCGACGCGCTCGACGCGGTCGGCAACACCACCAAGGCGGTGACCAAGGGCTACGCCATCGGCTCGGCCGGCCTCGGCGCGCTGGTGCTGTTCGCCGCCTACTCGAATGATCTCAGGTTCTTTGCCGCCAATGGCGATAAGTACCCCTACTTCCAGGGCATGGGCGAGATCTCCTTCGATCTCTCCAACCCGTATGTCGTCGCCGGTCTCATCTTCGGCGGCCTGATTCCCTATCTGTTCGGCGGTATCGCGATGACCGCGGTCGGTCGCGCCGCCGGCTCGATCGTCGAGGAAGTGCGCAAGCAGTTCCGCGAGGACAAGGGCATCATGGCCGGCACCTCCAAGCCGAACTACGCGCGTGCCGTCGACATCCTGACCAGGGCGGCGATCCGGGAAATGATCATCCCGTCGCTGCTGCCGGTGCTCGCGCCGCTCGTCGTCTATTTCGGCGTGCTCCTGATCTCGGGCTCGAAGGCCTCGGCCTTTGCGGCGCTCGGCGCCTCGCTGCTCGGCGTCATCGTCAACGGTCTCTTCGTTGCCATCTCGATGACCTCCGGCGGCGGCGCCTGGGACAACGCCAAGAAGTCGTTCGAGGACGGATTCACCGACAAGGACGGCGTCAAGCACCTGAAGGGTTCGGAAGCGCACAAGGCCTCGGTCACCGGCGACACCGTCGGCGATCCCTACAAGGACACCGCCGGCCCGGCCGTCAACCCGGCGATCAAGATCACCAACATCGTCGCGCTGCTTCTGCTTGCCGTGCTTGCGCACGGCTGATTGCGGCTATTCCAGGACAAAGCCCGCGGGAGCGATCCCGCGGGCTTTGTGTTTCGGCATGACATCATACATTCCGGGGCACTCAACCGGCTTCCGGCCTTTCGCCGTCACGGCGATAGCGGGCCAGCAACGCGTTGGCGTCTGGTTCTCGTTCGGGCATCGGCGGCAAGCCGCGTGTCCGGCGCAACATGGCAATGAACGCGCCGCGGCGATATTGGCGACGGAAGGACCGCGCCCGCGGATGTATGCCAAACATGGCCAGAAGCCTGCGTTTGAGATAGCGGGAGCGCTTGAGGGGGGCAGGCTCCTCGGCGTTGCCGAGAATCCTGACCCGCAACGCGTCTGGAGCATCCATCGCGTCCATCAGTTCTTCCTGTTCCCGCGCCGTATCTCGCGCGTAGCTGCCTTCGCGCTTGCCCGAATGCAGCATGAGCACGGTTAGATGGGGCATTGTCGCAATCACCGCACCCTTGCGCCAGGCACGGAACAGCCATTCCTGGGAACTCTCGCAAACGCACTGGCTGGCCGGGCGCCATGGCCCAAGCCTTGGCAGCGACGCGCGCCGGATCATTTGCGCGGAACCGAATCCGACAGTGGTAACTGGGTCATAGAAGCCGTCCCGGCCCATCCCGAGGATCATATGCCTGGAGCCTTTGCTCGCGGACGACTCGATGACTGCACCTCGGGCGATCACCACATCGGCACCGGTGGCGTCGATCCAGCCGCACATGGACGCCAGATGGTCGGGAAACCACAGATCGTCATGGTTCAAGATGGCGATGAAGCGGCCGCGGGCCCGGGCAAAGCCGATATTGTTCGGACCCGACTGCTCGCCGAAGTTCACGGGAAGATCGATATAGCAGATGCGGGCGTCTTCGAATGCAGCGACCGTGGCCGCGGTGTCAGGGCGGCACGCGTCGCCGATGACCATGGCCTCCCAGTCCTGCAGGGTCTGACCAATGAGGCTCTTCAGGGCTTGATGCAGCACCGCCGGACGATTGTGCGTCGCTATCACGATCGAGACCAGCGGTTCGATCGGTCCGATTGGCGCGCCTTGACCGGCCTGTTCCACACTACACCAGCTTGTAGGGGATTTGTTCCGTATCGGGCGGCAGGCGCCAATGGTCGGGCGCGTCATAGGCGTAAGCCTTGTCGACGAGGTTGAGCAGCAACGCTGTCTCCGGTCCGAGGGTCACGACACCGTGCCAGACGCCAGGCGGAATGGTAACGATTGCCGGTCGCAGGGCGCCGGCGATCTTGTGCCAGACCGTGCCGAAGCTGGGCGAGGCCTTGCGCCCGTCGAAAAGCGATATCCGCACGCTGCCGGCGCAGCAGAACAGGCGGTCGAGGGTCGCCGCATGTGCGTGCCAGCCCGTCACTGCGCCCGGATACATGGTGCGCTGGAACACTTGCCCGACCGGCGATTGATCGAGAGCCCATTCCTCGCGAAAGATCTCGGTCAGGTAGCCGTTGGAAGTCGCGACGGGTCTGATTTCCTTGAATGTGACGCCCTCGATCGGCGGCGCATCGACGGCAAGCCAGTCCGGCGTCACCGTCTGTTGGTCAGGCGTGCCGGTCGCCATCCAGCCCTGCGGTACGGTACGATCGTTGTTGCTCATATCCAGCCCCCCGGAAATCGCCAAAGCGTCATACGTGGCTATACGGGTATAGGCAAGCGCAGTCGGACGGTCGCCGGCAGGCGACGAAAGGCCGTCGATCGAAGTCTTTCGTTCAGTCAGGTTGCCGTGCGAGCGAACTCAGGGCGTACCGCCGCTACCGCCGCCGGGAATGCCAGGCGCCAGCTTGCTGGCGCCGCTGATGACCTGGCTCAGGAAGTTCTGGTCCTTGCCGCCGGTCGGCGTCGTCCGCGAGATGAAGTCGAAGACCTTGCCGTCCTTGAGACCGTAATTGGCGATCTGGGTGACGCGGCCGTCAGCGCCGAAATAGACTGCCAGCACGTGCTGGTCGATGATGCGCGGGTTGTCGAAGGCGACGTAGCGCTTGCGCGTTTGCGAGATGTAGTAGAAGGCCTCGTTGTCGAAGGTCGCCGTCGTCGACGGCGTGCCCAGCGCCAGAAGCACCTGCTCGCGGCTCGATCCGACCGGCACCGAATCGATTGCCTGCTGGTCGATGACGTAGCCTTTCGTCAGCGTCTCGCTCGGATGGAGATCTCCGAACATCTTGGACGAATTGCAGGCGGAAAGCGCTGACACCATTACCAGCAGCGAAGCCGCGCCCACCGGGGCGGGCGCAAAGAACGACTTGAATTTCAGCGCACCCAACAACAAATCTCCATCACATCCCCGCAACTTGCGCTGGGCCGCAAAACCGGTAAACCAGCTTGCATGCCGATGCAACAAGGCCAAATCAAACAACAGGTCCCCGGGAGACCGCCCTCAATGTTCCAGCGCCTTTTTGGCCGCGAACGCAATGCCAACCGCGCTATCACCGACGCGCTCTACGCACAAATCGTGGCGGCGGCGCGGCAAACGGTGTTTTATTCCGACTGGAATGTGCCGGATACGCCGCTCGGCCGCTTCGAGATGCTGTCGCTGCACATGTATCTCGTCCAGCACCGGCTGCATGGCGAACAAGGCGTTGCCGCCGAGGTCGCGCAAGTGCTGATCGACGAGTTCTTCCTCGATGTCGAGCATTCGCTGCGCGAACTTGGCATTGGCGATGTCGGCGTGCCCAAACGCATGAAGAGGCTGGCAAAGATGTTTTACGGCCGTACGGCTGCCTATGACCAAGCGCTCAAGGAAGACGATCGGGTGGCGCTTGCGGCGGCGCTCGCGCGCAACGTCAGGCCGGACTCCGGCGCCTGGCCGCAGGCGCCGCTGCTGGCGGACTATGTCTGCGAGGCCTCGCACAAGCTTGCCGCCCAGCCGACCGAATGGATCGCCGCCGGCACCGCCGCGTTCCCGGCGGCCGGGGCAGCGTGAAGGAGGCCGACATGAAAGGCGCCGAACTGCGCAGCCCGGTATCCTTCGTCGCCAATGTCGCGCGCCTGCCGCAAAAGGGCTTGCCTGTCCTTGTCGAGGCCGATGAGCGCCAGCGCGAGGCGCTTGCCGCCGACTATGATCTGCTTTCGGTCGAGAGCTATCGTGCCGAACTGCTTGTGGTTCCCTGGAAGCGCAATGGCGTCAAGGTCACCGGTCGCGTCGCGGCCGACATCACGCAAGCCTGCATCGTCACCCTGGATCCGGTCGCGGCGCATATCGACGAGCCCGTCGAGGCGCTGTTTCTGCCCGAGCAGTCGAAGCTTGGGCGCGAAGGTTTCGAAGGCGGCGGCGAGATCGTCCTCGACGCCGACGGGCCGGACAGTCCGGAGACATTTTCCGGCGACACCATCGATGTCGGCGGGCTGGCCGAACAGTTTTTCGGTCTGGCTATCGACCCTTATCCGCGCAAGTCGGGAGCCTCGCTCGACGTCGCCGGCGACGATCAGACCGAGGAAAGCGAATTCCAGAAAAAGCTGCGTTCGCTGCTTGGAAAATCCTGAGGTGGTCCGGATTTTGGAAAAGTTGGTTGTGCGCAGGCACAAAACCGCTATTTTCGCCGAACCTTCGCGAGGCCCCTTACCTCGGCAGGCGTCCGCCGCAAGCCAGGCAAACCGTGAGAAAAGCACTACGTGATCAGGATTTCCATCGATGCCATGGGCGGCGATCACGGACCGAGCGTGGTCATCCCGGCGCTGATGACCGTCGCCATCCGCCGCCCTGACATCCGCTTCGTCGTCTATGGCCGCGAGGACGTGGTGCGCCCAGAGCTCGCCAAGTTCCCGAAACTCGCCGAGATATGCGAGTTCGTCCATTGCGAGATCGCCGTGCGCATGGATGACAAGCCGAGCCAGGCGCTTCGCCACGGCCGCTGGAAGTCGTCGATGTGGAAGGCCGTCGAAGCGGTCAAGAACGGCGGCGCGCAGGCCTGCGTCTCGGCCGGCAACACCGGCGCGCTGATGGCGATGTCGAAATTCTGCCTGCGCACGATGGCCACTATCGACCGCCCGGCGATCGCGGCGCTCTGGCCGACGACGCGCGGCGAAAGCGTGGTGCTCGATGTCGGCGCCACCATCGGCGCGGATGCGCATCAGCTTATCGATTTCGCCATTCTGGGTACCGGCATGGCGCGCTCGGTGTTTGGCGTTGAGCGGCCGAGTGTCGGCCTGCTCAATGTCGGCGTCGAGGAGATCAAGGGCCAGGAAGAGGTCAAGGAAGCCGGCCGCATGTTGCGCGAGGCCAACATGGCCTCGATGAATTATCGCGGCTTCGTCGAGGGCGATGATATCGGCAAGGGCACGGTCGACGTGGTGGTCACCGAGGGCTTCGCCGGCAACATCGCGCTCAAGACCGCCGAGGGCACTGCAAGGCAGATCGCCGGCTATCTGCGCGCCGCCATGAGCCGCACGCTCATGGCCAAGATCGGCTACGTCTTCGCCAAGGGCGCCTTCGACAGGTTGCGCGAGAAAATGGATGTCGGTCGCTCCAATGGTGGCGTCTTCCTGGGGTTGAACGGCATCGTCGTGAAGAGCCATGGCGGCGCCGATTCGGACGGATTCGCGGCCGCCATCGAGCTTGGCTACGATATGGTACGCAACAATCTGCTTGACCGGATCGAGGCCGACCTCGATCTGTTCCATGCGCGCAACCCGAACGCGCAGGCAAACAGGAAGTCCGGCGTCGCCGACGCCGAGGGATAGGAAAGAGCCTTGATCAGATCAGTCGTGCGCGGCAACGGTGCCGCGCTGCCCCGCCGCATCATGAAGAATGCCGACTTCGAAGGCATGGTCGAAACCTCCGACGAGTGGATCGTCCAGCGCACCGGCATTCGCCAGCGCCACGTCGCCGCCGACGACGAGACGACTGCCTCGCTTGGAGAGGATGCGGCGCGGGCCGCGCTCGACAGCGCCGGCATGACGCCGGCCGATATCGATCTCATCATCCTGGCGACCTCGACGCCCAACAACACGTTCCCGGCGACGGCTGTCGAAATCCAGAACCGGCTCGGCATGCATCACGGCTTTGCCTTCGACATGCAAGCCGTGTGCTCTGGCTTCGTTTACGCCGTTGCCACTGCCGATCTCTATATCCGCGGCGGCCTGGCCAAACGCGTCCTGGTGATAGGCTCGGAAACATTCTCGCGCATCCTCGACTGGAGCGACCGCTCGACCTGTGTGCTGTTCGGCGACGGCGCCGGCGCGCTGGTTCTCGAAGCGGAAGACGGCGCCGGCGCGATCACCGATCGCGGCGTGCTGGCCGCGAGCCTGCGCTCCGACGGCGTGCACAAGGACAAGCTCTTCGTCGACGGAGGTCCTTCGACCACGGGAACCGTCGGCCATCTGAGGATGGAAGGCCGTGAAGTGTTCAAGCATGCCGTCGGCATGATCACCGACGTCATCGAAGCGACCTTCAGCGAGGCCGGCATAACGGCCGAGGACCTCGACTGGTTCGTGCCGCATCAGGCCAATAAACGGATTATTGACGCTTCCGCCAAGAAGCTCGGGATTGCCGAGCAGAAAGTGGTGGTCACCGTCGATTTACACGGTAACACCTCGGCTGCTTCGGTGCCGCTCGCTTTGTCGGTGGCCGTCGCCGACGGTCGCATCAAGAAGGGCGACCTGGTTCTTCTCGAGGCGATGGGTGGAGGCTTCACCTGGGGCGCGGTGTTGCTCCGCTGGTAAGTGCCGAACTCGCCGGTTCGGTCCTTGACCTTGCCGGATCAATTACTTAGGCTCAGCCTTTGCCTGTATCGATTTACGTTTTTGCGAGCAGATGGGACGGTCGCATGGGGGGAAAGACACTTACGCGTGCCGACCTTGCTGAAGCCGTTTACCGGAAGGTTGGTTTGTCGCGAACGGAATCGGCGGAACTCGTCGAGGCTGTGCTGGACGAAATCTGCGAAGCCATCGTTCGCGGTGAGACGGTCAAGCTGTCGTCCTTCGCCACCTTCCATGTCCGCTCCAAGAACGAGCGCATAGGCCGCAATCCCAAGACGGGCGAGGAAGTGCCGATCTTGCCGCGCCGGGTGATGACGTTCAAGTCCTCGAACGTGCTCAAGAACCGGATCCTGCGTTCGCATCAGAACAGCAAGGGCAAGGGCGGCAAGTAGTTTGCTGGCGAATGCGGTTGAAAACCGCCGGTGGTTTTCAAGCTGGGCTTGAATATCGTTTCATAAATCGCTGAAATAAGGCGCGATTCGGCACCACGCCAGGATCGTGGTCCAGTGTGGAGGATTGGCCCATGGACAAGAGCCCCGATGCTTTCCGCACCATCAGCGAAGTCGCGGAAGATCTTGACCTGCCGCAGCACGTGCTGCGTTTCTGGGAGACCCGCTTCACCCAGATCAAGCCGATGAAGCGTGGCGGCGGCCGGCGCTACTACCGGCCGCAAGACGTCGAGCTCATCAAGGGCATCCGGCATATGCTCTACGATCAGGGCTATACGATCAAAGGCGTGCAGAAGCTGTTGCGCGAGAACGGCAACCATTTCCTGGTCGCCATCGGCAATGGCGACATGGCCGCGGTGGAGGCCATCGCCCAGCGCCGCCAGGCCGAGCAGGTGCCGCTGACGGCGGCCGCGCAGCCGCGCGGCGACGAGGACGCGCTGGTCGGCCAGCCGAAAGTGAAGCCCAGCCGCCGTTTCTTCGGCCTCGGCAAGAGCGACGACGAAGGTCCGGTTCAACCCGACTCGTCGAGATTGTCGCGTGACAATCGCGCCTTGCTGCAGGAGGCGCTGTTCGACTTGCTGGAATGCAAGCGCCTGCTAGACCAGGTTCGTTGAACGATCATCTTCGACTTGACGGTACTCGGTCGGTCGGTCGGCCGGAACGGGCTCTTCGCCGGTGCGTTAGGCCTTCTCGAAGAGAAGGACAACAAGCATGGCATCGTTTTCGACCCTCTCCGACGTTGATATCGACAAGCAGGTCGCGGCACTTTCGCGACAACTGCACGACCTGAAGAAGGTTCTGGCCAGGCGCGGTGACGCCTATTACGGGGATGGCCGCGAGGCGGCGTCCGACTATTATTCGCAACTTGCCGATCGCCTCCACGAGGCGCTGCCGGCAATAAGGCGCAGGGGCAAGGCGATCGAGCGCACGGCGCGCGATCATCCGGCGACGGCCGCTGCCGTCGGGCTGGTCGTGGTCGGACTGCTTGCCGGCCTTTTGATCGGCCGGCGCTGATCGATCGAGGGGATATAAACAGAAATGGCGGCCGTTCTCGACGGCCACCATTTCCGTGCCGCTACAGGTGATCAGTTCGCAAGCTTGAGCCGCGTCTTCGGGTCGACCTTCATGACCTGGCTGCACTTGCCGTAGACGGTGCCGTTCTTGTCGGTGGCATCGGTATAGGTGCCTTTGCAATCCAGCTGCAGCACCAGGCAAGAACCATGGCCCTTACAGACCGCGCCGCCGTCGCCGGTCGGATGCGTGCCCGCAAAAGCCGGAGCCGAGACCGAGCCGAAAGCCGAGACGACGAGAGCCGCGGCCAGGGTGATACGCTTGAAGTTGATCATTAGGCATTTCCTTCCATTGGTTTTGGGATCGCCGTCCTGGCGTCCCGTTGGGGTGAGGAGCACCTCGCGGTGCCCATGACCGCTTGGTGCTGCGGCCAATGGAAAGGTTCATATGATGCGCGAGTTTTTTCATTTGACCGGCGATATCGGCGGATTGGGAAAGCCGGGCGCGGCTCTCCTCGGCGCGCGCCACGCATCCGGCGCGCGGCACCCGACACGGAGGCGGCTCACTCCGCGATGCCGCCGCCTCAGATAGGCCGAGTGTTCAAGCGGCCAAAGCTGTTCGAGCTGCTCGCTGCCTCCTCACATCGGCGGCGCGATGCCGTGATTCCCGACAACGACCCGATTCGCGACCAGCTTGCCGTCGCCGCCACGCTCGGCATTGACGAACACTGCGATGCCCGGCGTGAGATCTGCCGGCGTGGCGGTGGCGAATGTCACGATCGGTGTCGTCTGCGGGATAGCGATCTGCTTCTTCTGGCCGTTGTCATAGGTGAGCGTGACGGTGCGGCCTTCGATCTCGGTGACATCGGCGACGGTGCCGTTGGTCATGCGGCTGTTGGGCTGCAGATCCCAGTCGCGATCGCCTTCTCCGGTACCCTTCAGAGCAGCCGGAAAGATCACGACTTCCAGCGCGCCGCTGCCGCCGTCGGCCTTGGATATCGAGGCGATGCCGAGAAAATCGCCCTGTTTAATGTCGGCTGCCGAGGCCGTGGCTACGCCTGAAATCTTCCACCCGTTGCCGAGCGTGATCGCATTGGTTTTGCCATCGCGATCCTTGACCGTCAGCGTCGATCCGGCAACGCTGACGACAGTGCCTCGAACACGTATGGCATCCGCGGCCCACGCTTGCGTCGCGCCGATGACGCTTGAGACTGTGCCGAGCACAATTGCGAACGATTTCAAATTCATGGCATCCGATCCTTCTGAGAAACGCCCGGCGTTAGCCTGTCTGCCGCCGGTGACGGCAAGCTAACGAATCGAGACGTCGAAAATGCCGGCGGATCCGACCGCGGACCTTCAAAAGAACTTGATTGAGCGCTGCGCGACCTTACATGTACGCAGCCCGAGGCATCAGCCGAAACGCAGCTTCACGAACGCGTGACGCCGCATGGGTGCTCTTGGCAAATCATTTGTTAACGAGCATTCTCCCGCCCGTCTCAGGCAACACCACATTTCATCCGACCCTGTTTCATCTCAAGGAGTTGCCATGCCCAACACCGTACGAAACGCTGTTTCCAACGACATTATTGCCGCGTCCGGCCTCAACCCGTTCAAAGCCGCGCGCGAAACCAGGGGATACACGATCGAGGAGCTCTCTTTGACCTGCGGCCTGGCCGTGGGCGAGATCGTCGACATCGAGGACGGCAAGGACGCCGACCCCGCCAAGCTTCGGCGCATCGCTTCCGCCCTGCAGGTGCCGGAAGAGGAATTGATCAGAGTGCCGGCCGCCGAGAACCGGCCCACGCAGCAATAGGATGCAAGCAAGCGTCCATGTGAAAGCCCGCCAAGGCATGCCTGGCGGGCTTTTTGATGCATGTCGCCCAACTATGCGCTGCGGTTTTGGGGAAACGGCATGCGTCAAGACAAGGATGCGCAACGCACGGCCGTGGCTCTTGTCAATGACCGCGCCGCCATGCGATTCGCCAGCCGGTGTTCGACAGGTCTGACGAGGGGTCGCCATGAGTTTGGAATCGGTTCGCGCCTTTTTTGCCGAGCATGCGCCCGATATCGAAGTCATCGTCACCGAGGCAAGTTCGGCCACCGTCGCGCTTGCCGCCGAAGCCCATGGCGTCATGCCGGCGCAGATCGCCAAGACGATCTGCCTGCGCGTGGGCGACGAGGCCATGCTGGTCGTGACCAGCGGCATCGCCAGGCTCGACAACCGCAAATTCAAGGACAGCATGGGTGGCAAGCCGCGCATGCTGGGCGGCGAGGAGGTGCTGGCAATCACCAGCCATCCGCCTGGCGGCGTCTGCCCGTTCGGCCTGCCGTCGCCGCTACCCGTCTATTGCGATCTGTCGCTCAAGGCCTTCGACGAAGTCGTTCCCGCAGCCGGCGCCACCAATGCCGCGGTGCGCATCACACCGCAGCGCATGGCCTATCTGGTCGGCGCCGTATGGGTCGACGTTTGCCAGTAGCAATTGCCGCCTAGATATCCCGTCATGGTTCGTCGCGGGCCGTAGCGCGGCTTTGACCGACATTCGGCGCGGCCCGCTCGCTCCATTTGGTTTGGTATAGGCATCCGCGCCTTTCGCCGTCGCGCGTCAACCGACTCGAAAAGCGTCGAGGATGGTCAAAGATTTGGACATTAGTCTTGACAGAAATACAGATGTTCAATACCCGTCAAGCGATCAAACAGCATGCGATGTGGGAGGAATAAGCGGCATGGCTTCCAATATTTCGTTGACGGGCCTTGCCCGTGACCTCGAGGAGCGCGCCAAGTCCGGCAAGCCCATTCGCATCGGCCTGATCGGCTCGGGCGAAATGGGCACCGACATCGTCACCCGCGTCGCCCACATGTCCGGCATCGAGATCGGCGCCATTTCCGAACTTAACCTGCCGGCCGCCGGCAAGGCCGTCGATATCGCCTTCCAGGAGACCGGCCATGCGCGCGAGGTTTCGAGCGCATCGGCCATGACGTCGGCCATGGAGGCCGGCAAGATCGCCATCACCAACGATTCCAGCCTCGTCATCGGCAACGACCTCATCGACGTCGTCATCGATGCGACCGGCGTTCCGGCCGTCGGCGCCGAGATCGGCCTACGCGCCATGGAGCATGGCAAGCATCTGGTGATGATGAATGTCGAGGCCGACGTCACCATAGGCGCCTATCTCAAGAGCGAAGCCGACCGCCTCGGCGTCACCTACTCGCTGGGCGCCGGCGACGAGCCGTCTTCATGCATGGAGCTGATCGAGTTCGTCTCCGCCATGGGCCACCCGATCGTTGCCGCCGGCAAGGGCAAGAACAATCCGCTCAACATCGACGCCACGCCTCCGGACTATGAGGAGGAGGCGAAGCGCCGGCACATGAACGTGCGCATGCTGGTCGAATTCGTCGACGGTTCGAAGACCATGGTCGAGATGGCGGCGATCGCCAATGCGACCGGGCTGGTTCCCGACAAGCCCGGCATGCACGGTCCGGCTGCGACACTCGGCGAATTGTCGAAAGTGCTGGTGCCCGAGAAGGACGGCGGCGTGCTGTCGAAGGTCGGCGTCGTCGACTATTCGATCGGCAAGGGTGTGGCGCCCGGCGTCTTCGTCGTCGCCGACATGTCGCATCCGCGCATCTCGGAGCGCATGGAAGACCTGAAGATGGGCAAGGGTCCGTATTTCACCTTCCATCGTCCCTATCACCTCACCTCGCTGGAAGTGCCGCTTACCTGCGCCCGTGTCGTGCTTTATGGTAAGGCCGACATGGTTCCGCTGGCCAAGCCCGTGGCCGAAGTCTGCGCCGTTGCCAAGAAGGATCTGAAGCCCGGCGACAAGCTCGATGCCATCGGTGAATATTGCTACCGCGCCTGGATCATGACGGCCCCGGAAGCCCATGCGGCGCGCGCCGTTCCCTGCGGCCTGCTGCAGGGCGGCTCCGTGACTGCACCCATCAAGAAGGGCGAGCTCATCACCTATGCCAACGCGGCGCCCGCGCCGGGCTCGAAGATCGCCGAGCTGCGTGCCCGCCAGGACAAGCTCGTTTACGGCGCCGTGGAGGCGTGATCATGGCTGGAGCCAGCAAAGCCGCCGTCGTGGATAGCCGGGCCAACCTGCCTTTCGTCTATCGCCAGTACAGTCCGGAGCAGCTGAGGGAGGTGCTTCACAAGATGTACCTCATCCGCCGCTTCGAAGAGGGCGCGGAAGAGTGCTACACGCGAGGCCTCATCCACGGCACCATGCACCTGTCGATCGGCCAGGAAGCCAGCGCCATGGGCATCTGCATGCCGCTCGCCGAGGATGATCAGATCACCTCGACGCATCGCGGCCATGGCCATTGCATCGCCAAGGGCGCCGAAGTCAGCCGCATGTTCGCGGAGTTCTTTGGCAAGACCACCGGCTACTGCAAGGGCCGCGGCGGCTCCATGCATATCGCCGATGTCGCCAAGGGCAATCTCGGTGCCAACGGCATCGTTGCCGGCGGCATCCCGATCGCGGTGGGCGCCGCGCTCTCGTCCAAGATGATGAAGACCGGCAAGGTCGTGGTTTCCTTCTTCGGCGACGGCGCCAACAATGAGGGCGCCTTCCACGAGGCGCTGAACATGGCGGCGGTCTGGAAGCTGCCGGTGATCTTCGTGTGCGAGAACAACGGCTACGGCATGTCGACCTCGACGGCGCGCTCGACCGCGGTCAAGAACATCGCCGAGCGGGCGGCCGCCTATTCGATGCCCGGCGTCATTGTCAACGGCAATATCTTTTCCGAGGTCGCCGAGGCGTCCTTCAAGGCCGTGGAGCGGGCGCGGGCCGGCGAGGGGCCGACGTTGATCGAATCCAAGACCTACCGTCATCGCGGCCATTCCAAGAGCGACCGCAACCGTTACCGCACCAAGGAAGAGATCGAGGATTGGATGGCGAACCGCGATCCGATCACGCTCTTCGAGACGGAACTCCGAGATTTCGGCTTCATCGACGACCAGGGTATCCAGGCGATCCGCGACGCGGTCGCCAACGAGATCGCCGACGGCATCGAGTTCGCCAAGGCGAGCCCGGCGCCCGAGATCGCCACCCTTCAGAACTACGTTTATACGGAGCCTGCGTGATGGACGCCACGCTGCGTGAACTGAGCTACGCCCAGGCGATCCAGGAAGCCATGGCGATCGCCATGGACATGGACGAACGTGTCTTCCTGATGGGCGAGGATATCGGCGTCTATGGCGGCGCCTTCCAGGTGACCGGCGACCTCGTCGAGCGCTACGGCATCGATCGGGTGATCGACACGCCGATCTCCGAACTGGGCGGCGCGGGCGTCGCGGTGGGCGCGGCCGTCACCGGCATGCGGCCGATCTTCGAATTCCAGTTCTCGGATTTCGCCACGCTTGGCATGGAGCAGATCGTCAACCAGGCGGCCAAGATGCGCTTCATGCTCGGCGGTGAGGTCTCGGTGCCGGTGGTGATGCGTTTCCCCGCCGGCTCCGGCACGGGCGCTGCCGCGCAGCACAGCCAGAGCTTAGAGGCCTGGCTCGGCCATGTGCCCGGCCTCAAGGTCATCCAGCCGGCGACGCCGCACGACGCCAAGGGCATGCTGCTTGCCGCGGTCGCCGATCCGGACCCGGTCATGATCTTCGAGCACAAGCTGCTCTACAAGATGAAGGGCCATGTGCCGGAAGGCCATTACACCGTTCCGATCGGCAAGGCCGAGATCCGCCGCGAAGGCCGCGACCTCACCATCGTCGCTACATCGATCATGGTGCAGAAGGCGCTCGACGCCGCGGCTGTGCTTGAAGGCGAGGGCATCGACATCGAGGTGGTCGATCTGCGTACGATCCGCCCAATCGACAGGCAGACCGTGATCGACAGCGTGAAGAAGACATCGAGATTGCTCTGCGTCTACGAAGCGGTGAAGACGCTCGGCATCGGCGCGGAAGTGAGCGCGCTCGTCGCCGAAAGCGAGGCGTTCGACTATCTCGATGCGCCGATCGTGCGCCTTGGCGGCGCCGAGACGCCGATCCCCTACAATCCGGATCTGGAAAAGGCCACGGTGCCGCAGGTTTCCGACATCATCGCCGCCGCGCGCGACCTCGTGAAAGGGGTCCGCTGAGCGATGCCGACCGAAGTCATTCTTCCCAAGGTCGACATGGACATGGCGACCGGACAGATCTCGCGCTGGTTCGCCGAGGAGGGCTCGCACGTCAAGAAAGGCGACGTGCTTTTCGAAATCGAGACCGACAAGGCAGCGATGGAGATCGATGCGCCGGCCAGCGGCACGCTGCGCGACGTCACCGGCAAGGAGCGCGTCGACATTCCGGTCGGTGAACCGGTGGCATGGATCTATGCAGACGACGAAGTCTATGAATCAGGAACGACGCCGCAGAACGGAGCGCCAATCTCCCCCCTAATAGGGGAGATGTCGGCGAAGCCGGCAGAGGGGGGCGCTGTCCCGCCAACGTCTCGTTCCTTCGCGCCCCCCTCTGCCCTGCCGGGCATCTCCCCCACGAGGGGCGAGATCGGCCAATCGCAGGGCGAGCGCGCAACGCCGCTGGCGCGCCGCTTGGCTCGCGAAGCCGGTCTTAAGATAGCCGAAATACAAGGCAGCGGTCCGCGCGGCCGTGTCGTGCGCGCCGACGTTGAAGCCGCAGTCGCAGCGAAAGGCGCGGCCACCCTTGGTCAGCCAGCCGCCGAGATTCCGGTCGAAATCCCGTCCGCTCCGGCCGCAGCCAAGCCGATGTCGGACGACCAGGTGCTGAAGCTGTTCGCCGAAGGCTCCTACGAGCTCGTGCCGCATGACAACATGCGCAAGACCATCGCGCGTCGCCTGGTCGAGGCGAAGTCCACCATTCCACATTTCTATTTGACGCTGGACTGCGAGCTCGACGCGCTGCTTGCGCTGCGCACGCAGCTCAATGCCGCAGCCCCGATGCGGAAGACCGAGAAGGGCGAGGTTCCGGCCTACAAGCTCTCGGTCAACGACATGGTCATCAAGGCCATGGCGATGGCGCTGATGGCGGTGCCGGACGCCAACGCCTCCTGGACCGACAGCGCCATGGTCAAGCACAAGCACGCCGATGTCGGCGTCGCCGTCTCGATCCCCGGCGGCCTGATCACGCCGATCATCCGGCATGCAGACGAAAAGACGCTGTCGGTCATCTCCAACGAGATGAAGGACCTGGCAAGCCGCGCCAGGAGCCGCAAGCTGAAGCCGGAAGAATATCAGGGCGGCACGACGGCGGTGTCCAATCTCGGCATGTTCGGCGTCAAGGACTTCGCCGCCGTCATCAACCCGCCGCATGCGACGATCCTGGCGGTCGGCGCCGGCGAGGAACGGGCGGTGGTCAAGAAGGGCGAGATCAGAATAGCCACCGTGATGTCGGTGACCTTGTCGACCGATCACCGCGCCGTCGACGGCGCGCTCGGCGCCGAGCTGCTCGGCGCCTTCAAGCGCTTGATCGAAAACCCGATGGGCATGCTGGTGTAAGCCAATCCCTGCAGGGCCTTGATCCGGCTTGCTTACGCCACAGGCCCTCCGATCACCGACTTGTCAGGCCGGCAGCTCGCGCAAATCCCGGCCCGGTGCTTGAAGCCGCCGTCATTTCGTTCCACATCGGGCGCAATGAACGGCAAGATGCGGGAATGGTTTCGGAATTGGCGATGGGCCTTGGCCGCATCGCTGTTCCTGCATGCCCTGATCGCGGCGTTCCTGTTCTTCGGCTTGCCGAGACCCGACCAACTGCCGGACCAGCAGGAACAGCCGGTCAACGTCGCGATCGTGCCGCCCGAGCAGCCCAAGCCGAAGCCCGCTCCAAAGCCACCGGAGCCGAAGCCTGAAAAGAAGGCTGAAAAGCCGCCCGAGCAGGCCGTGCAAAAGCCACCGCCTCCGCAGCCGGCGAAACCCCAGGACGTCCCAGTTCTGAAGCGCGTTTTCCAGTATGGCGAGAAGGATACCGGCCCGGAGAAATCTCCCGACGGCGGCAGCGCGCCGGCCAACGCCCCGTCGCCGCCCAAGGATGAATCCGCGAAGCCGCCCGTCTCATCGCAACCCGCGCCCAACCAGCCGGCTCCGCCTGCAACGCCCGAGCAGCAGGCGGACACCAACGAGGCTCAAGAGAAGCCGGTAACCACCGCGCCGGACGAAAAACCCGCGCAAAGCGAGGAGAAGCAGGCAACCGAGGACACTGACAAACAGCAGCCGCAAACCGCCGAAAAGCAAGCTGCCGAAACGCCAAAGCCGTTGACGGCCGAGGCCGGCGACAAGCCTGCGCCAGCCGAAAAGGCAAAGCCCAAGCCTTCCAAAGCTATGAAGTTCAAATCCGCAAGAGCTTTGAGAGCGCCAAGGGGAAACCCGGGAAGCTCAAGCCCCGCCGACAGCGAGGTCGCGGGATCGCCGATCTATTCCGGCCTTCCGGGCGTCAGAAAGCTTTACTCGCCAGGTGCGACCGGCAACGCGTTTGCCACAAGCTCGATGGAGAACGTGCCGCGCGATCAGCGCGTTGCCAATCTTTGCGCCAATGTTCTGAACCAGGAATTGCAGAGTGCCGATTACTCGCCCAAATGGCTGCCGACCATTCCCCTGAAGCAGGGCAATGTTCTTAACCCTCCGCAGGCTGCCTTCAGCACGACAACCCAGTGGTATGATCTGAGCTTCCGCTGCGAGGTCGACGCCGATGCAACGAGGGTCCTGTCCTTCAATTTCCGCGTGGGGGGATTGGTCCCGCCTGGGGAGTGGACGCGGCGTCGCTTCCCAAGTCTCCGCTAGTCAGGCCGGGACACCAAGCCCGGCCAACTGCCGGCTGACGTCGTGCCAGTCGGCGCAGACGAAATCCGCGCCCGCGGCCTTCAGCCGGGCGCCGTGCTCGGGATAGGTATGCCCGCCGCCGGTATAGCCGATCGCGATCATGCCGGCCGCAACCGCGCCCTGGACGCCAAATGGCGAATCCTCGATCACGACGCAGTCGGCCGGCTTGGCGCCCATCTTCTCGGCGGCGTAGAGGAAGATATCGGGCGCCGGCTTGCCGTTCTTGACCATCGAGGAGGAAAAGATCGCCTCGCCGAAGAAGCGCGACAGTCCGGTCACCGACAGGCTGTGGTTGATGCGTTCGACCGAAGATGACGAGGCGACGCAGCGGTCGCCAGCAAGCGCGCTCAGGAACGGCAGGATCCCCGGTGTCGGCTTCAGCTCCTCCGAAAAGAGCAGCTTGGTCTCGGCCCAGATGTCGCCGTCGGCGGTGGGCGGGAACTGATGGCCGGTCAGTTCCTTGATTTTGATAATGATGTCGGCCTGCTTCATGCCGATGCATTGCGCGATGATGCCGCCATGGACGCCGGGCATGCCATGCTTCTCATAGACGCGCTCATAGGCCTTGGCGGCCAGCGGTTCGCTGTCGACGAGAACGCCGTCGCAATCAAAAATCAGTCTAGGTTGCGCCACGCGCTTCTCCCGGCCTCTGTGCCATACGCACATCGCTATCGATAAAAAGTCAGATGTTCAATAGTGAGGCGGATGCATCTCCTGCCCATCAAAGCTGGCGCAGCGCCTCGCTGACCGGCGTGGATCCAAGCGCGCGCTGCATGGCCTGGCGCGACTGCGCGCGGTCGGGTGTGATCCAGTTGGGCTCGGCGCCGAGGAAGCGGTCGAGGAAGGCCACGGCATAGGCGGGCATTTCCGTCGCGTTCTCGCGGTAGGACCACCAGGTGCGCAGGTCGTCGGCGCATTTGTCGATGCTGGGCGCCGTGCCGAACTCCTGCTCGTGCACAGCCAGAATCGCCGACACGCAGTAGTTGGTATAGAGAAATCCCTCCGGCCAGAAGCGCACGATTTCCGCCGTGCCAGCATTGGCTTCGGTCTCGATCATTTCGGTGAGTCCTGAGATCTCCCGCGCCGGCGCCTGCCGGATCAGCTCGCGCAGCACCAGCCCGGCGGCGAACACGATGAAGTCCGCGCGGTCGACAGCTGCGAATCGCTTCTGCGCTTCCATGACGTCGATCCAGTCGAGAAAGGCGCGTGTCAGCTTGGCCTCGTCGATCTCGAAACGAACGCCGAAGGTTTCCGACACCACCTTCGCGCTGCTGCGGAAGGTGGCGCGAAACCAGCGCAGCTGCCGCAGCCGGTGACGAAGGTCCGGCATAAGCGCCAGTTCGTGCCTGAAAGGCAGATCCATGTCTCATATCCCGTTTGGCGACAGGCTAGCACAGGCGCTGCCGTTGCCGAAATCGGTCAGCCGCCTGTGGAGCGTTACGGCGGCTAATATAATACATGTTGACATTCTAGGAAACAAATGTTCTCACTTTCGGGTCATCTCACCTCCGTCCAATATGTGCCGGAGGAAGAGAATCGGGAGGAAACCGAAATGGCGATCTGGCAGTGGGCGCTGCTTCTGCTGTTTGTCGTCTGGGCGCTGCAATCGCTCGGCGTCTGGCTGCAGATGCGGCATTATGCGGACGTCTTCAAAGGCGTCACCGGAGAGTTCAAGGACGGCTTTGTCGGAGCCGGCAATTTCCGCGGCCGGCTCGCCAAGGGCACCATCGCGCTCGTCGTCGTGACGCCCGATCTCATCGTGCGCCGTATGATGGTCATGAGCGGCCGTTCGGTGCTCACCAAGTTCAAGCGACATGAAGAATTCGAGGGTATCCCCCTCGATCGACTCCGGTCCAACCCTGCGATCATGGGGGAGGGGGAACCCGGTGTGGCCGAGGCCGTGAAACGGGCGATCGAGCAGATCGACCGCGCGCGGTCGGAGCCGGGGAAGAAGCCGGGCCTGTCCGGTTTGAACGTAGCAAGGGCTTAAGCGACGCCGGCAGCCGGCTGGGAATGACCGGCGGGGGTCATAAGGAGGAGAAATGTCTGTAATTTCGTTATTGGCGCAGCATGCCGACCTGGCGGTGCACAACCTGCATGTCGCAGGCACCATGGTCTCGGATGCTGCCTGGCACGGCAAGCTCGGCGTCGAGCATGCCACCGACCATCTCGTGGTCCTGGCGCAGGCGACGACCGACAATGCGCCCGTCACCGCCGATCAGCTCAAGGAACAGCTGAAGAATGTGCAGCAGGAAGAGCAGCTCGGCTGGCTGACCGCCATCGGCAAATATTTCATCGGCATCTTCCAGAAGGGCGGCGAAGTGTTCGCCGGCTTCGTCACCGGCATCATCCCGACGCTGGTCGTGCTGATGACCGCCTTCTACGCCGTCACCGAATTGGTCGGCGAGGAGCGCGTCCACGGCCTGGCGCGCGGCGCCGGCCGTATCGCGCTGACCCGCTACACCGTGCTGCCGGTCCTGTCGGTGTTCTTCCTCACCAACCCGATGGCCTACACTTTCGGCTCCTTCCTAGAAGAAAAGCACAAGCCTGCCTTCTACGACGCGGCAGTGTCTTACGTGCATCCGCCGCTCGGCCTGTTCCCGCATATCAACCCCGGCGAATATTTCGTCTGGGGCGGCATGCTGGTCGCGCTGCTCGATCTCGAGAAGCGGGGCGTCATCGCCAACGGCTATCACGTCAAGGTGGCCATCTGGTACGCCATCGTCGGCCTCGTCGTCATCCTGCTGAAGGGCATCCTGACCGAACGCATCACGGCCATCATGGCACGCCGCCAGGGCGTCGAGCTCTAAGGGCGGGAGGACACCATGGCCAAGACATACAAGGCAGTAAAGATCTCGAGGGGCTCCACCGGGTGGGGCGGGCCTCTGGTGATCGAGCCGACCGAACAGCGCAACAAGGTCGTGTCGGTAACCGGTGGCGGCATTCATCCGGTGGCGCAGCTGATCGCCGACATGACCGGCGCCGAGGCGGTCGACGGCTTCAAGGCGCCGCCGATCGAAAGCGAGATGGCGGTCGTCGTCGTCGACTGCGGCGGCACGGCCCGCTGCGGCGTCTATCCGCGCAAGCGTATCCCGACCGTCAACCTGACGCCGGTCGGCCAGGCGGGTCCGCTCGCCCAGTTCATCACGGAAGACATCTACGTTTCGGGCGTGAAGCCGGCCAACGTTACAATGGCGGACGGATCCGAGGCGGTCACCACTGCGGGGGGAGCAGCATCGATGAGTTCAAGCAACAACACCACTGCCAGGGCGGCCGAGCCGCTGCCGAGCGAAGGCGGGCTTATCGGCCTGATCAGCTCGATCGGCCGCGTCATGGGCCGTGTGGTCGGCATCTTCTTCAATTCCGGCCGCCGCACCATCGATCAGGTCGTCCGCAACGTGCTGCCCTTCATGGCCTTCGTGACCATGCTGATCGGCCTGATCCTCTATACCGGCATCGGCGACGTGCTGGCGCAGCCGATGGGGCCTTTAGCCAACAACATCGTCGGCCTGCTGGTCATCTCGGCCATCTGCGGCCTGCCGTTCCTGTCGCCTATCCTGGGACCGGGCGCCGTTATCGCTCAGGTCATCGGCGTCGCCATCATCGGCCCGCAGATCGCCAACGGCACCATCTCGCCAGCAATGGCCCTGCCGGCGCTGTTTGCCTACAACACGCAGGTGGGCTGCGACTTCGTTCCCGTCGGTCTGGCGCTCGGTGAGGCCAAGCCGAAGACGATCGAAATCGGCGTGCCGGCGGTGCTCATCAGCCGCCAGATCATGGGCCCGGTTTCCGTGCTGATCGCATGGATCGTCTCCCTGATCGTGTTCTAAAAAGCGTAACAACGAGGTTCGCCATATGTCGGTTCTTCTCAAGACACGGGTCACAGCAATAGGACCCGAAGTGGCGGACCTCGCCGAGGGCGGCGTGGTCATCCTTTTCGCGGATGGCTCGCCTCCCGAACTGGCCGAAGTTTCCGTACTGCATAGGACGGAAGAAGGCCCGAGCGACGATGCGCCGGCGACAGGCGCCTCGATCACGCTCGGACCGGTTTCGGCGACGATAACGGCGGTTGGCTCCACGGCCTGGAGCAAGGTCCGCGAAATGGGTCATGTCGTGATCTCCTTCAACGGAGCATCCGAGGCCGAAAGGCCGGGCGAGGTTTGCGCATCCGCGGTCGATACCGGGGCGCTCGTAGCGGCGCTGACGCCAGGCGCTGTCATCACCATCGCCGCCTGATAATATCCGCGCTGTCTGTCGACGGCGCCCAAACCTAGAGTATTGCCATGGAACGCTCGACCATCGTCAGAGTGCACGAAGGTTTGCATGCCCGTCCCGCCACGCGGTTCGTGAAACTCGCCAAGGGTTTCGAATCCGATGTCGAGCTCGTCAAGGACGGAAAGGCGGTCAGCGCCAAGAGCTCGGTCAAGCTGATGCTCCTGGCTGTCAAGGAAAACCAGGAAGTCACCGTGCGCGCCAACGGCGCCGACGCGATCGAGGCGATCGAGGCGCTGATCGGCTATCTGGAGAACCCGCGCGCTGGCCTCGACGACGAGGGCGAGGCAGGTGATGAGGGCTCGCAAGCCGCAGCCCCGGCGCCCGCTCGTGAGGCCGCGCAGCCTTCTGCCGCAGCGGTGGATGGAACCCCGAAACTTCAAGGCGTCGCCGCAAGCGAGGGCGTGGCGATCGGGCCGGCCTTTGCCCATTTCCCGCCGGAGATCGCGGGACCCGGCAGACGCCTGCAGGCCGATGAGATCGAGGGCGAGCTCGAGCGCTTCCGCGGCGCAGTCGCCAGCGTCCAGGCGCGCATGGACCGCACGCTTGCCGAGAACAATCTCTCCGCCGGCGACCGCGGCATCGTCGCCGCGTTGCGCGACATTGCCACCGACGAAAGCATGACCGGCGAGGCGGAGAAGCTGATCAAGGAAGGCGATGACGCGGTGTCCGCCGTCATTGGCGCGGCGGCCACCATCGCCGCCGATTTCAGCGCGGTCGACGACCACTATCTCAACGCCCGGGCCGACGACGTCCATGCCGTCGGCAGGCAGATCTGCCTGGCGCTGCTCGGCCAGGACGAAGTCAGCCTGGAAACCATCCCGCAGGGCGCGATCCTCATTGCCGACGACATCGGCGCCTGGGATCTGGCGCGCGCGCCGCTGAAGCGCATCGGCGGCGTGGTCTGCGGCCATGGCGGCGCCACCTCGCACATAGCCATCATCGCCCGCTCGCACGGCATCCCGGCCGTGTTGGGTCTCGGCGACAAGATCAACGAACTGCGCACCGCCAGGGAGGTGGCGATCGACGGCAGTGCCGGACATGTGATCGTCGATCCGGACGAGGCCGCGCGCAAAGACTTTGCCCGGCGTGTCGAGGCAGCGGCGCAGGAGCGCGCCGGGCTGAAAGTGTTCAAAGGCATGACGCCTACCCGCGCCGACGGCACGGTGATCGAGGTCGCGGCCAATATCGGCTCGCTGGAAGAGATCGAGGCGGCGCAGGAGGCCGGCGCCATGGGCGTCGGCCTATTCCGCACCGAGCTGCTCTTCATGCGCCACATGCATCTGCCGTCGGAAGAGATGCAGGCCGAAACCTACAGCGCACTGGCCAAGGCGTTTGCGCCGCATTCGGTCATCGTGCGCACGCTCGACATCGGCGGCGACAAGCCGATCGCCGGCATCGAATTCCCCGACGAGGAAAACCCGTTCCTCGGCTGGCGCGGCATCCGCATGTGCCTGGACCGCCCCGACATCTTCAAGAAGCAGCTGCGGGCGCTGTTGCGCGCCGCCGTCCACGGTAACATCAAGGTGATGCTGCCGATGGTCTCGGAGATCGCGGAGGTCACGCGCACGCGCGCGCTGGTCGACGAATGCGCCGACGAACTCAAGGCCGAAGGCGTGCCGCATGCGAGCTTCGACCTCGGCGTGATGATCGAGACGCCAGCCGCCGTGCTGATCGCGCCCGCGTTGGCGAAGGAGGTGGCGTTCTTTTCGATCGGCACCAACGACCTGACCCAGTACATCATGGCCGCCGACCGACTCAATCCGACGGTGGCCAAGCTCAACGACGTCACCAATCCGGCCGTGATGTCGGCGATCGAGCTGACGGCGAAGGCAGGCGTCGCCGCCGGCATCATGGTGGGCATGTGCGGCGAGGCCGCCGGCCGTCCGGACCTGATCCCCACCTTCATCGGGATGGGCCTGACCGAGCTCAGCATGAGCCCGGCCTCGATCCAGCGCGCCAAGAAGACCATCGCGGCCATGGCGGCCGAACGGTAGCGGATGATTCGCGACGGTTACGCTAGATGCGCGAGCAGGGTGGCGAGAACCGGTGTCAGTTCCTGGACGGCATTGGCCTGGGCACAGGCCTGCCGGATGCGGTCCTCCCGCACTTCGGCAGCCAGCACCGCGATCTCGAGAATGTCGGGCTCGGGCGTTCCGTCCGCCCTGGTCGCCAGTCCGCAGGCAAGCGCCACGGGCGCGAGGCACCTGATGTCGAGAGACCGCTCCCTGGCTATCGCCGGGCCTGTGCCGATCTCGCCAGGCTGGACAGGACGGTGGTTGAGGCATTCGACGAGCAGAGCCGCGCAGGCCGCCGCGACCTGGTCCGTGGAGGCCGTTTCCGCGGTCGCGCCGGCCAGGAGATCCGCGTGGCGCTTGCGCATCGCGACATGCACGGCGGAAAAACTCGCCTCGTGGACGCGGGGATTGTCGATGCCGTAGCCGGTGAGAACCGCGCGGGTCAGATAATACATGTCACGCCTGAACTGACGCTCGCCGCTGATCTGCCGGTCTTCATCGCCATGCGGGAAATAGGCCCGCAGGCTTTTCACGGTCGTGCCGTCGACCTTGAGCGGCCGGAAATGCGGAACGAAGGATTCGGCGATCGTCAGCGCCTCGTCGACGGCGCTCGCGGCGTGGCCGAGCAGGCTACGGCCCGGGAAAGGAGGCAAATTGCCGGCGAGATCGTGCGCGGGGTCGCCGGCGCTGTCGTGGCGGCTTTGGCGGATTGCGTCGCGCAGTTCCCGAAGCCGGTCCTTCAGGTTGGCGCGGACGTCTTCGGAAATTTGTCGCAGCATCGCCAATTGCCTCGAAATGCTGAAGCCTGTCACGGCTTTGGGCGTCAGCCGCCCTCTCTAGATTGTTCGTCTCGCTTGGTAGATCAATAGGCGATATTTAACCAGCATGCAGAATCGGCGAGGCGGTGTCATCGCCGCAGTTGGAGGGGAACTTGGGCAGGCGACGGCAGGGCGAACCAGAAAACGGCAGGGCGGCCGAGGCATCCGAGCAGGTCGTCAGCGAAAGCCGGACCGACCGCCTCAGGATCCGCGCCGCCTGGATGTATTTCGTCGAACAGATGACGCAAAACGAGATCGCCGACGTGCTGGGCGTCGGCCGCGTTACCATCGTGCGCATGCTGGCGGAGGCGAGGGCGCGCAACGAGGTGAAGATCACCATCGAGAGCGAGCTCCTGGAGATCGTGCGGCTGGAGCGCGCGCTGGAGCGGACCTTTGGCCTGCAGCAGGCGCTGGTCGCGCCGCTCACTGACCCCAAGGCCGATCCGATCCCGGCGATCGCCGCCAAGACCGGCATGTTCCTGTCCGATGCGATGAAATCCGGCATGCGGGTTGGCGTCGGCTGGGGCGTGACGTTGTTCAACACATTGCCCTTCATCAGCGCCAAATCGCTGACCGATTTCAGCGTGATTTCATTGCTTGGCGGTGTCGGTGTCGCGCGGCGGGTCAACCCGGCGGAATTCGCCTGGCGCTTTGCCCAGATCTTCCAGGGCGACGGTTATCTGATGCCGACGCCGGCCGTCGTCGACAGCGTCGAGACCAAGATCGCGCTGGTCGAGCGCTGCGGCCTGCAAGAAATCTTCGAGATGGCCGACGCGCTCGATGCCGTGCTGCTCAGCGTCGGTGGCATCGCGTCGGCCACCACCTTCTCGCGCGGCGGCTTCCTCAAGGAGGCCGACCGCGAGGCCCTGCTGGCGCGCGGCGCGGTCGGCGACCTTCTGTTTCATTTCTACGACCGCAACGGCGACCTGGTCGACCATCCCGTCAACAGCCACGTGATGTCGGTGGATGTCGACCGCCTGCGCAAGGCGCCGATCCGCATCCTCACCTCCGGCGGCGCGGAAAAGACCGAGGCGCTGCTCGGCGCCATGAACCTGATTGCGCCGACCATCCTGATCACCGACGAGGAAAGCGCGCGCCGCATGCTCGCGGCGCATGGCGCTTGAATCATGCGACGGAAGGGCTCGCTCGCTGCGGAATTGAGGAGCGCAGGTGCTTGCGGGCAGGTTCCTCCACCAGAATGAAAACGACGACCGAGATAACGACCAGCAAAGGCTGGTACAAAAGACTTCCGACCGAATCCCATTCTCCGGTGAACAGCACCGGAATCCACTTTCGCACCGGGATTTGCAGGATGTAGAGGGGATAGCTTGCATTGCCCAGCAGCACGAGCGGCTTGTACGACAGCACGCGTTGGGTCTTGCCGTCATTCACGGCGCATGTCGCAATCAGCGCGACAAAGCCGATTGCCGCGAAACCCCCTGTCGTCACCATGCGTGTCGCGACAAGCGTGGCAACCGTGAACGCCATGGCCAGAATGGCGGCCAGGTCGCTGCGGAAGCGATCGAACGCGCCGGCCCTAAACAGCAGAGCGCAAATGATGCCGGTCATGAATTCGGGCAGCCTCAGCAGCGGGAGAGGCACCAGCTTCATCCAGCCGAACGCAAGGTAGCCGGTCGGTCCGAGACCCGGCAGACACATAACTACGAAAATCAGCACCAAAGCTGCCAGGCTGATCCACAGGACTCCGCCCGTAAGCCTTGAAAGGACGGGAAGCAATAACGGGAACACAAGATAGAAAAAGAACTCGATCGAGAGTGTCCAACCCGGAGGATTCCAGAAGAATCCGAGCATTGTCGTTGGTCCGCCCCATGCCTGAACAAGGCCAAGTGTCGCCAGTGATGCAAGCGGGTGATCCAAGGGCATGCTTGTCAGCGGCAAAGCCACAATAAGGGCAAGGAGATAGATTGGATAAATTCTGGAAAACCTCGCTAAGGCGAACTGTCGGATCTCGTACCAGTCAGACATCTTGTCGAAGTAGGAATGGGTGAGAATGAAGCCGGACAGCAGGAAGAAGAACGAGACGCCCAGATAGCCGTTCTGCACAAAATTGGCGATCGGGGGCGGCGCTCCGTCAATGTCTGCCGAGTGGAAGGCAAGCACATAGAGAGCGGCGAAAAATCGCAAGCTGGTCAGCTGTGTGAGGCTCGATCCCGCTGAACAAGGCTTCGGTTTCATACAGAGTGCCGTTGCTGTAAGCGCGAAGCGGTGCTCAGAACTGTCGATACTGCGTGGAATCCTATACGCCGAGCCGCATTAACAAATCCGTTAACGCTCCACGCCGGTGTCAGCGCCCGGCGCCATGGGGGAGAACCGAGGCGCTGCTCGGCGCCAGGCACGTGACTGCGTCGACGATTCTCATCGCCGATGAAGAAGCGCACCGCATGCCCCACTGGCGGACGGACAACGATCTTCTTGTTCTTCGGCCTCCTGGCCAGATAGATCTTCCGCTCGCGTGACAGCCCCCAAGCTTCTGCCGACAAGTCGCGGAACTACTCTAAAATCAACGAGAAGCCGTTCTTGGACCAAACGGTTGCCCAAGGAGCGGAAGCCTTCGGCTCAACCTAAAAACTTGGGGGAAGTTCTCTTTCAAATGGTCGGAGTGGCCGGATTCGAACCGACGACCCCTTGACCCCCAGTCAAGTGCGCTACCGGGCTGCGCTACACTCCGGACCGGGTGGCGATGTATCGTGATAAGGCGGTGCGGGTCAACCGAATTCGGTGCCTATCGCGCAGGTGAAATTGCAGGCAGGGATGCAGACCTCGCCAGCCGCAATTCCCGCTGGTGCCGGTACTCCAGCGCGATCGCGCCCCAGACCAGACCCATCAGCAGGTAGAGATGACGCCAGTGGTCGATGTCGATGAAGGTGCCCAGCCCGATATTGCCGAGATAGGCGACATAGGCGCAAAGCAGATAGGGCTGCCACGGCCGGTCGCGCAGAAGGATGCGGAAGCCGGCGCCGATCGTCCATAGCGTCAGCGTCAGGAATGAGACGAAGCCGAGCCAGCCATAATCCATCAGCGCCTTCAGCCAGATGTCGTGCGTGTCCTCGCCATAGATCGTGCCGAAGACCAGTGGGCCGATGCCGAACGGGTGCTCCATCGCCAGCTGGAAGCCGATCGAATAGCGGGCGAAGCGGCCGAGCCGCGCCGAATCGTAGCTCTGCTCAAGCTGCGCGCGCTGCGTGAACATGTCCGACACGCCAGGCAACTGCAGGATGACGATGAGGGCGATGACCAGCAGCGCCGCGGCCGCGATCGTCATCACCACCACGCGAAGCCTGAACTTGCCACTGGCGCTCTGCAGGAATAGGCAGGCGGTGAGCAGCACCGCCGACACGGCGAACATGCCCCAGGCGCCGCGCGAGAACGAGAAGAAAATGCCGGCGGTGATGATGAGCAGCGGCACCGCCAGAAACGGCATCCGCGACACCGGGCCGGTCAAGAGCAGATAGAGCAGATAGGTGCCCGGCAGCACCAGGAACGGCCCGAACACGTTCGGATCCTGGAAGGCACCGGCGGCGCGGTCGTATTTGGTGAACATTTCCGCGCCCGGAAAGGCATGAAAGTAACCGGCGATGCCGAGCAGCGACGTCGCCACCGCCGACAAGACATAGGCGATGAAGATCAGCCGGTAGAGGCTCGGCTGGACCGAGGTCACCGAGGCGAAGAACACCGCGCTGAAGGCCAAAAACAGCGAAACGGCGAGATAGAGCGGCGTGTTGGCCAGGTCGGCCATCTGCGTCATGGCGATCATGCCGCCGATATTCATCGCCACCAGAAGCACCAGCAGGGGCACGATCGCGCGCGAAATTCGAAGGCCGAACAGCGCCCAGACCGCGATCAGCCCGGCCATGTAGATTTCATAGGGCGCCGGCTCGCTGATGACGAAGCCGGAAAGCAGGATGCCGACGCCGATCGCAGCCGATGCGATCAGCGAGATCAGCTTGGCGTTAACCGCCTGCGGCGGCAATTCACTGGCGATGGCGCTCAATAGGCGTTTTCCGTGTTGAGCAGGCGGATCGGCGTCAGGAACAGGATGCGCAGGTCGAACAGCATCGACCAGTTCTCGATGTAATAGAGGTCGTATTCGGTGCGCATGCGGATCTTTTCGTTGGTGTCCATCTCGCCGCGCCATCCGTTGATCTGCGCCCAGCCGGTGACGCCGGGCTTGACCTTGTGGCGGGCGAAGTAGCCGTCCACCACCTCGTTGTAGAGAAGGTTGTGCGACTGCGCGGCGATGGCATGCGGGCGCGGCCCGACCAGCGACAGTGAGCCGAACAGCGAGTTGAAGAACTGCGGCAGCTCGTCGATCGAGGTCTTGCGGATGAAGCGGCCGACGCGGGTGACGCGCGGATCGTTCTTGGTCACCGTCTGCTTGGCGGTCGGATCGGAGCGGTCGGTGAACATCGAACGGAACTTGTAGACCTCGATGATCTCGTTATTGAAGCCGTGCCGCTTCTGCTTGAACAGCACGGGGCCCTTGCTGTCGAGCTTGATGGCGATCGCGGTGACGAGCATCACCGGCGAGAAGACGATGATCCCGATGAGTGAAAAGACGATGTCGAAGGCGCGCTTGGCGACCGAATCCCAGTCGTTGATCGGCTTGTCGAAGATATCGAGCATCGGCACCGAGCCGATATAGGAATAGGCGCGCGGCCGGAACTGCAGCGCGTTGGAATGTGCCGAAAGCCGGATATCGACCGGCAGCACCCAGAGTTTCTTCAGAAGCTGCAAGACGCGCGATTCGGCGGTCAGCGGCAACGACACGATCAGCATGTCGATGCGCGCGATGCGGGCGAATTCGATGAGCTCGGAGATGGTGCCGAGCTTCGGATAGCCGGCGACGATCGGCGGCGAGCGCTTGTCGTTGCGGTCGTCGAAGATGCCGCAGATGCGGATGTCGTTGTAGGGCTGCTTCTCGACCGAGCGGATCAGCTGCTCGGCCGCCTTGCCGCCGCCGACGATGAGTGCGCGGCGCTCCATGCGGCCGTCGCGCGCCCAGCGCCGGATGAGGCTGGACATCACGAGTCTCAGGCCGAAGATCAGCGCGAAGCCGGCTACGAACCAGGTGCCGAACAACAGGCGCGAATAGTCTTCCGACGCCTTGATGGCGAAGGCGGTGAGCGCCATCAGCGCGAAGCTGCCGGCCCAGACCAGCAGCACGCGGCCGAAATTCGCGAGGGGGCGCATCAGCGCCGCAATCTGGTAGCAATCGGTCACGTCGAGCAGCACCACGGCCAGGAACGACGTAGCCGCGATCGCCAACGGATACTGCCAGGCCAGATAGCTGAAGAAGCCGACATAGTAGAAATAGACGCCGAGCCCAGACAGGAACAGCATCGCGAACTCGACCATGCGCAGCACGCCGCTGACCATGATCGGCGACATGGTATCACGCCGGTATTGCGAAGCGACCTGGCGCGCCACATCGTTGATGCCGCCAGGCTTTTCGCCATCGGCGGGAGCATCGTAGTTGCGCACCGCATCCATGGAAAAGCGGTGCGCGGGGTCGATCTCATTCATGGGAACTGTCCGCGAGCTTCGCGCAACTGCATAGCAAAAGAGAGCTAAGAAAGCCTTGAAACAACCGGTGGTTTTGGAGTTGTTGCGGCCCGCGGCCTATTTGTTCAGTGCCGCGAAATAGGCCTTCTCGATATCGGCGGCCATGACATCCGCACCGAATCGGGCCTTCAGCTCATCGGCTTGCGGCATCAGTTTTCGATAGCCGTCAAAATCGCTGAGCGCCGTCCCCATTTTGGCGGCGAGCTGGGATGCGTCGGGGCGGATCAGGGCAGGGGAGCCTTCGCCGAAGATTTCCGGAATGCCGCCGACCGCGGTCGCGATCATCGGCATGCCGCCGGCTAAAGCCTCGAGCACGATATAGGGCATCGCCTCCGCGCGGGACGGCACGACGATCATCTCGGCCTGCGCGAAAGCATCTCTTGCCGGCATGGGCGGCAGGAATCGGACGTGGCTTTTCAGGCCGAGTCGCTCCACTTGCGCGTGGTAGCGCGGCAGGTCGTCGCCGTCGCCGACCATCACGGCGCTTAAGGGGCGTCCGAGCTCGTCGCCGGCCATAGCCAGCGCATCGATGAAGATATCCGGGCCCTTCAGGTCGCGCATCATGCCGATGTACAGAAAATCGGCGGCATTCGCCGCCGCCGTCACCGGTTCGAATTCGGTGGCGCGCAGGCCGTTATAGACAAGCGTGTTGGGTATGGGCGGCTCGCCGACCTTGCGGCGATAGGTGTTGCGCTCGTAGTCGGAAACGAACAGCAGGCAATCGGTGAAGCGCGCCATGAAGCGCTCCAGGCCGAAGAACAGCTTTCCCATCGCCGTCGTTTCGTCATAGTGGAGGGAGCCGCCATGCGGCGAATAGAGGCGGGCAACGCGAAACCTTGATACCCGCAACAGTGAGCCGAACAGCCGGGCATAGGCGCCACCCTTGGCGCCGTGCCCATGCAGCACGTCCGGCCGCAATTCCTGGATGATTCGATAGGTGCGCCAGGCCGAGGCGAGGTCGCCCGGCCCGACATGACGCTGCATCGGCGTGCGATGGATGCCGAGCGCGAGGCTGTCCTTCATCGCCTCGAACAAGCGCTCCTCATAGTCGCCGCCGGTGGTCGAGTCGCAGACGATTCCCACCGCATGGCCGGCGGCGACCTGCGCCTCGGTCAGGTCGCGCACGTGCCGGAAGATTCCTCCGACAGGTGAGCGAAAGCAGTGCACGATCCTGAGGTTCACCGCCACGACGGTTTTTCAGAACAGCCGTTCGCGGACGTAGACGGTGTCGCCGGGCAGGAGTGGATCGGATGTCAGCACCCGCCCGGTCATCACCTTGCCGTTGATATCGCGGGTGATGTCGACGCTCTCCTGATTGGCGCGCGGCGTGAAGCCGCCGGCAATGGCGACCGCCTTTTGCACGGTGAGTCCCGGCACGTAGGAATACTGCCCGGCAGCGCCCACTTCGCCCATGACGAAGATCGGCCGGTAGCGGTCGATTTCGACCGAAACGTCGGGATCGCGCAGATAGCCTTGGCGCAGCTTGTCGGCGATCGCCTTTTCCAACTGCTGCGCGGTGTGGCCGCGCGCCGGCACCGCGCCGACCAGCGGAAAGGACAGATAGCCGGACTGGTCGACGCTGTAGGTGTTGGTCAACCCGTCCTGCTCGAACACCGTGACACGGACGCGGTCGCCGGCGCCGAGTCGGTAGGGCTGATCGAGCACTTCATGAAAGGCGGCGGGTGTCGGGCGGTAGCTCGAGCAGCCGGTGAGCAGCGACAGGGCAAGCAAAGCGCGAAAGAGGGAAGCAGTGCTTTTCATGACCGGCCAGGAACCTTCATCGCTCTTGCCGCAAGCCGCGGCACAACCCCAGGAAAGTGCGACCGTTATCATCCTGTTAGGGTTAATGGGCGGTAAAGGAGCGCGGTCCGGGAGAGCGGAGATCGGTAAAAAGCCCAATTGTTCTATTGCTTTCGAGCAATCTTCTTTGAGTGCCCTCTAATAAGCATTCATTCTGATCTTAACGGGTGAGTTACCATAGTTCTTTACGGTCCAGCTTCGACTCAAAGCTCGGAGCAGGATGCATGTCCGTTCAGTCAGCGGCCGCAGACGTCGATGTCGATCTGAGACAGCTCTTCGCCAGCCTGGCGAGGAACTGGCTGCGCATTGTTTTTGTCACGCTTTTGGTCACCGGGCTGGCCTTCGCCTTCGCCTGGCTCGCGACGCCCTATTATAAGGCGACAGCCAAGCTGGAGATCGGCTCGCGCGAATCGGAATACACGCGGCCACCGGGCACCAACGACGACGATAAGCCGATTCTCGACGAGCAGGGCGTGGCCACCCAGGTCCAGATCATTTCCTCGCCCGACATCCTCAAGCAGGTGGCGACCAAGCTCAACCTGGACAAGTTGCCGGAGTTCGACGAAACGCTGAAAATGTCGTCGCTCGGGCGTGTGCTTGTGCTCGTCGGCTTGAAAAGCGATCCCTTCGATATCCCGCCGGACGAGCGTGTGCTGAACGCCATGCACGACAAGCTCAATGTTTACGCCGTTGAAAAGACGCGCGCGATCGCGATCGAGTTCGCCTCGAAGGATCCCAAGCTTGCCGCAGCGGTCGCGAATGGCATTGCCGAGGCCTATATCGCCTCGAAGAGTGACGCCAAGCTCGAATCGAACGCCGCCGCGACCAACTTTCTGGCGCCGGAAATCGCCGATCTGCAGAATCGCGTGAGGGATGCCGAGGCCAAGGTCGCCGCGTTCCGCGCCCAGTCCGACCTGCTGATGGGCGGCAACAATTCGGTGCTTCCGACTCAGCAGCTCTCTGAGCTGTCGAGCGAATTGTCGCGTGTGCGCGCCAGCCGCGCCGCCGCCGAGGCGAGTGCCGAGAGCGTGCGCCGGGCGCTGCGGAATGGCGGTTCGCTGGATAGCGTGCCGGAGGTCCTGTCTTCCGAGTTGATCCAGCGCCTGCGCGAGCGCCAAGTGGAGCTGCGGGCCAATATCGCCGATCTTTCCACAACCCTGCTGGACAACCATCCGCGCATCCGGGCGCTGAAGTCGCAGCTTGCCGACCTCGACGGCCAGATTCGCAACGAGGCGCAAAAGATCATCCGGGGGTTGTCGGCTCAGGCTCAGACGGCGAAGGCCCGCGAGGATCAGCTGATCGCGGACGTCAACACCTTGAAGGCCGCGTCAGCGCGCGCTGGCGAGCAGCAGGTGCAGCTGGATGCCTTGCAGCGCGACGCGAACGTTCAGCGCCAACAGCTTGAATCCTATATGGCCAGTTACAATGCGGTAGCCTCGCGCAAGGATCGCAGATACTCGCCTGTGGCGGCGAGCCTGATCGCGCAGGCCCAAGTGCCGTCGCAACCTTATTTTCCGAAGATCGGGCCGATCACCGGGGCCGCCGCGGCCGCTTCGCTGCTGCTGATGGCGATCGGCACGCTGCTTGGCGAGCTGTTCTCGGGCCGTGCCATGCGTCCGGCCGCCGGCGCCCGTTTCACCGATATCGAGCAGGTGGCGATGCCCGCTGCGCGCACCGAGCCGGTTGTAGCCGAAATCGAGGACGACCACAGTTCTTTCGCATCCTATGAGACGTCCACGGCCAGCGAGCGACGTCCGGAGAGACAGCCGCCGATCGCGCAGAATGAGACATTTGAAGCCGACACCGTTGCGGCAGAGCAACCAATGCCCGAGCCGGAACCCAAGCCGGGTCCGTCCAGGCTCGGCGAGATAGATGTCGACAGGGCTGCCGAGAAGCTGATCGGTTCCGGCGCCGCGCGCGCGATCTTCGTATCGCCGGAAGGCGACGAGGCGGCCGCCTCCGCCGTGCTCGTGGCGCGTGAAGTATCCGACGCCGGCCTGCGCGTGCTGCTGCTTGACCTCACAGCATCGGGCGCGGCGTCGCGGCCGATGCTGGACTCGAGCCTGTTCCCGGGCATCACCAATCTGCTCGCTTCCGAAGCGCAGTTCAGCGACGTCATCCACCCCGATCTTTATTCGGATGCGCATGTCATTCCGGTCGGCACCGCCGACCCCGTCCGCGCGATGCGCGCCGCCGATCGGCTGCCGATCATCATGCAGTCGCTGACCACGGCCTACGATCTCGTCGTGGTCGAATGCGGCCCGGCCGACGCGCAAGGCATCGGCCGCCTGGTCGGTGACGGCACCGAAGTCTTCCTGTCCATGCTGGAGGCCGACGACCAGGTGACGCAGGCCGCGGTCAAGCTGATCGAGAACGGCTATCCCAACCTGACACTGGTCACACCGGTCGGCCATGAACCGGGAGACCCATCGCCCCGACGCCGGTCGGCCGCATAAGACCGGAGGCCGGCACCGCGACGAATGGGACACGGCTCAGCCCCGAGGCAATTCTTAGCTACAAGGGCGAACCGCGGCATTTCTCGGCGACTCCTGCACTTTACATCGGTGGCGAGGCACCTAGTTTTGATGCTTCGCGCTGCGCATTTTTCGTGCGTGGATGATCGAGAGCGGAACCGTGAACCCTAGGCCGGCCCCCGCCGCAGCCTTCCGGCTGGAATTGCGTCAAAGACAAAGAGACAGCGCGGCTCGCCGTTTCCGTGAAACGGTGCAACCGCTCCAGAACTGAACGCCTGCCGCAGGGTCGCGGTCAAGGGCGCGTTCGGAAAGGCATTCTCGCGTGGCCTGAAGGGGCAGCGGAATCGCGATTGTCACGGCGCGCGATCGGTCAGAGCGTTGGCTCCTTCCTGCCCGGCGCAGTGCGCGCAGCAATAGATGACATCGCCCTGCTCGACGCCATGTCCCATGATCCGCACCCTGCAGTGAGGGCAGGTCGGCGCAAGCTTTTGGACCGCGCACTCGAAGCTGTCGAACGTGTAGGTTTGCCCGCCCAGGCTCACAAGAAATGCCTTGTCATAGTCGTTGCCGCACTGGTCGCACTTAGCCATGGCCATTCTCCTTCTGGGTGCGAAAACCTCCCGGCGCTCGATAGGTTCCGTTGAGTCACTCAGGTCCCGCTTGCGCGCATCGCGCCGGGAACACGACGGCGATTGTGCGACTCTGACCAGGCCTAGCTGTCGTCTTCGGCCGCGACAGGCGCCGCCTGTCCGGCAGCCTTGCGGCGCAGCATCTTGGTCAGCTTCCAGACCGTCGGGTTGTTCTTGATGAAGGCCTTGGCGCGCGCGCCTTGCCGCAGCCCTGCCGCCAGCACCCGGCCCTTCAGCGTCAGCGGCGCAAGCACCTCGAAATGCTGGACCTCGATGTCGCACCAGAGCCGCTTGTAAGGCTCGTCGCCGACTGAGAAGTCATACACATCGAAGCCAAGCTCGCAGGCTTCCTGGATGTTGTCGAAGAACAGGAAGTCGCCCGGGCTGGCGGACGAGAGATCGTCCTCGGCGATGGCGCCGAACTCGCAGATCAGCCGCTTGCCGGACCGGCTGGAGCCGGTCACCGCGCGCAGTTTGCCCGCCACATCCAAGCCGTGCAGCAGGAAGGGCGGCTTTTCCTCGGCCAGCGCATCGGCGAACAGCGCCCGGAAAAAGTCGCGTACTTGCCTGTCGCCGAAGACATTGGCGATGCCCATCTTGGCGAAACGCGCTTCCTTCATCTCGAAGAAGGCATCGAGCAGCCTGTCGACCTCCTCGCGGGTGCGGGCCTCGATGCGGCAGAAGGTGCCGACCGCCTCGAACTTGCGCGTCTGCGAGCGGTGCTTCTTGCGCTTGCGCTTGCCGCTCGCGCGCGACAGCAGCGCGTCGAACCCGCCGCCGAGATCGACCGCAAGCGCGAGGTTCGGACTTGGAAAGCCGGGCAGCGCGGTCAGCGGGTTGGCGACGCCGTCGAGGTCTGGCAGCAGCCTTTCAAGCGAGATCAGGTCGATATCCGGCCGCGCCCGCCCGATTGCCTTGAACATCGAGCGGATCGCCTGGCCTTCGATAGAAGGCAGGAAACGCGGGTCGGCGGCGGCGAAATTACCGTTGGCGTGGCGCCCGCCGGCGAAACGGGCAACCTTGAACGGGCCGCGCCCCACGATCTCCAGGGCCAGCGACAGCGCCGGGCGGCCATCACAGGACAGCGTCGCGACAACCATGTCGCCACCGGTCGCGGCCGCCCAGTTGCTCACCCAAAATGCGCTTTGCGCCGGCGCGAACAGCGCCGAGGCGCAGAATTGAACATAGTCGGCAACACCGGTGCCGCCGCTTGCGGTCGCAATCCACCGGTCCCGGTCGGCTCGCACCGGGCGCGCGGAAGCCTCGTTGGCCGCGACCCGATTGCCATCAAATGACGCGGTGGCGTCAACCATCCCTCAATCCTTAAGACGTATTGGTTGCAACCTGGGGTTCGCATAGGCGAATGTCTTGCTTGAATAAGCCTAGGCGCAAAAGGTGAAGGAATGATCGACGGGGGCGATGCAATCCGGAAGCTGGCGCTGAACCTTGCCCGCTACTCCGGCCTTGCTCCTCTGGCGCGGCCGTTTGTCGGCGGCATCGGCGCTATCCTGATGCTGCACCGCGTCACCGCGACACCGGAGAAGCCGAACAGCGTCAATCGGCATCTGAACATCGCTCCCACTTTCCTCGACAAGCTGATCTCGGACATGAAGGGGCGTGGCTATGCCTTTGTTTCCCTTGATGAGGCGATCGAACGCATCAAGACGGGCGGGAAAGGCGGCCAGTTCGCCACGATCACGGCCGACGACGCCTATCGCGACAACATGACCGAGGCGCTTCCGATCCTGGAAAAACACGGCGCGCCGATCGCCATCTACGTCGCCCCCGGCCTGATCGACGGCGCCGTCGATCTCTGGTGGGACGTGATCGAGGACATCGTCGACACCAGCTCGCGCCTGACGCTGACGATGGGGGGCAAGTCGACGGCGATCGATTGCTCGACACAAGGCCGAAAGATCCAGGCCGTCGCGCGGCTGAACGCCTGGCTGACCTTGGAAGTCCCCGAGGAGGAGCAGGGCGCAGCGCTGCGCGAGCTCGCCCGTTCGACTGGGTTCAAAATCGGCTCGGGCCGCCCATGCACCTTGATGAACTGGGATGAGCTTCGCATCATGGCCGCGCACCCGTTGGTGACCATCGGTGCGCACACCGTCAATCATCGGAACTTGAAGCGGTTGTCCGAGGCCGATGCGCGCCATGAGATCGGCGACGTCCGCCGCGTCCTCGCGGAAAAACTCGGCGAGGAGCCGCGTCATCTAGCTTACCCTTATGGCTATGCCAGCGCCGTCAGCTGCCGCGAGGTGGGCTTTGCCCGTGACGCAGGCTATGCCTCGGCGGTGACCACGCGGCATGGTGTGCTGCGCGCCGAGCATGCCGGCTTCCTGCACGCGCTGCCGCGCATCTCCGTCAATGGCCGCTATCAAAGCCTTGCGCATATCCGCACGATGCTGTCCGGCATCACGACGCCGCTCGCCAATGCAGGCAAGATGGTCGTTACGGTCTAGGCCTGCTTCACGCTTGCCTGACGCCGGCAAGGTTCATCCCTTCGGGCGCGGCTCGATGATCAGCCATTTGATGATGGCCATGGCCGGCAGAACCCAGAGAAAGCCGCTGAGCAGGAAGAACAGGAGATGCGCCGTGGGCCCGTATTCGGCGAGCCTGGTGACCGCGACGGCGGAGGCGATCAGCGCGTAGATGACGACCAGCGCCACCAGCAATATGGTTCCGATCAGCTTTTTCAGGCGAATGGGCATGTCGCGGTTCCGTTGACCCGCCCCGCTTAGGCCGAATGACAAGAGCGCGCAACCGTCGCGACCCGGCGCGACGGCGTGCCGCGCTGTCCAGTCTTGCCAGTTGAGCGGCCTTGGTCCACCAATCTCGCGTTTCAACCGCCGGGAATGCGAAATGGCTGCCATCACCGCCACAGCCCCCTATGCCACACGCGACCGCGACCTGCACAACCGCGCTTTGGTGCGCGGCTGGCTCTACGTCGTGCTGCTCGTGCTGGTCGCGCTGGTGCTGGTCGGCGGTTCCACTCGTCTCACCGGCTCGGGTCTGTCGATCACTGAGTGGCAGCCGATACACGGCGTCATCCCGCCGCTCAACGACGCCGAATGGCAGGAAGAGTTCCAGCGCTACCAGCAGATCCCGCAATATGCCGAGATCAACAAGGGCATGATCGTCGAGGATTTCAAATCGATCTTCTGGTGGGAGTGGGCGCACCGCATCCTGGCGCGCGGCGTCGGGGTGGTCTTTGCCTTGCCGCTGCTGTTCTTCTGGGCGACGCGCCGCATCGAACGAGGCCTTGGGTCGAAGCTGGTCGGCATCCTTCTGCTTGGTGTACTGCAAGGCGGCATCGGCTGGTGGATGGTGGCTTCGGGCCTGGTCGACCGCGTCTCGGTCAGCCAATACAGGCTGGCGACGCATCTGACGCTTGCCGCGCTGATCTTCACGGCGACAATGGTGGTGGCGCGAGGCTTGGCGCCGCATTCGGAGCCCGCCGCCGACCGGTCGACGCAGCGGCTCGCCGGCTTCATAGTGCTTTTGGCGCTGATCCAGATCTATCTCGGCGGGCTGGTCGCGGGGCTGCATGCGGGCCTTTCCTACAACACATGGCCGCTTATGGATGGAAAGGTGATCCCCTCCGATCTGCTTCTTCTGAAGCCGGCCTGGCTGAACTTCTTTGAAAACCCGAAGACGGTGCAGTTCGTCCACCGAGTGGGCGCTTATACGATCTTTGTCGTGGCGCTCTGGCATATGATCGCGACGTGGCGACGCCAGCCTGGCACCACCCATGCCCGCCGGGCCACGCTTCTGTTCGCGCTGGTGGTCGTCCAGGCCTCGATCGGCATCGGCACGCTAATGATGCAGGTGCCGCTGCACATGGCATTGACGCATCAGACGATCGCGCTTGTGTTGCTTGGCTTCGCTGCCGCGCATTGGCGCGGCACCAAGGGCGCCTATCCGCTGCCGACCGATATACGCGTCAGAGGCTGAGGCGAACCTTGCGGATCGCCTCGGCGGTAGCAAGCTCCAGGTTCACGACCGCTCAGTGCTTGATGCCGAGCATCAGGTCGAGGTTCTGCACCGCGGCGCCCGACGCGCCCTTGCCGAGATTGTCGTAGACGGCCATCAGCAGTGCTTGCGCCCTCTCATCATTGGCGAAGACGTAGACCTTCATCCGGTTGGTGCCGTTATAGATCTCCGGATCGATCTCCGGCATGCGCTCCATATGGGTGTAGGGCGCGACCTCGACCACGCCGCCATCGATCGACGCATAATGGTCGGCAATCGCCGCGTGAAGCTCGGCGCCAGTCGGCACGCGGTCGAGACCGCCGAGTTGCAGCGGCACCACGGTGATCATGCCTTGCGCGAAATTGCCCACCGCCGGCTGCATGATCGGGTCGTGCGACAGCTTTGCATAGGTGCGGAGCTCCGGCACATGCTTGTGCTGCAGCGTCAGCCCGTAGGGTAGGAACTCGGGCGCGTCCTCGCCCTTGCCGACATAGTCCTCGATCATCGGGCGGCCGCCGCCGGAATAGCCGGAAATGCCGTTGACGGTGACCGGGAAGTCGGCAGGCAGCAGGCCCGCCGCAACCAGTGGCCGCAGCGTCGCGATCGGCCCCTGCGGCCAGCAGCCCGGATTGGCTATGCGTTTCGCGCTGCCGATCCTCTTCGCCTGGTCCTTGTCCATTTCGGCGAAGCCATACTCCCACCCCTCGGCCACGCGATGCGCGGTCGAGGCGTCGATCACCTTGGTCGTATCGTTCGTAATCAGCGACACGCTTTCCTTGGCCGCCGCATCCGGCAGGCAAAGGATCGCGACATCCGCCGCGTTGAGCATCTCGGCGCGGGCGGCAGTCTCCTTGCGGCGTTCCGTCGGGATGGAGATGATCTCCAGGTCGTCACGGTCGGCCAGCAGCGCCCTGATCTGCAGGCCTGTCGTGCCGTGTTCGCCGTCAATGAAGATTTTCGGTTTCATCCCTTGCCAAATTCCTCGCGATTCCAATGTCATATGCCGTAGGCGTGATTTGCCGCGGCATGATTGCCGTTGCTCAGTTCGTCGAGCCGCGCCTTTCGCTCTGCCAGCAGACCGAGATAATGCATGGCGATGATCGATCCGGCGATCGCCGTTATATCGGCATGATCGTAGGCCGGCGCAACCTCCACGATGTCGGCGCCGACGATGTCGATCTGGCCGAGTTGGCGCAGTGTCGACAGCATCTTGGCCGAGGAGGGGCCGCCTGCCACCGGCGTGCCGGTGCCCGGCGCGAAGGCCGGGTCGAGACAGTCGATGTCAAAGGTGAGATAGGTCTTCTTGCCACCGGTGCGCTCGACGATCGCATAGGCGATATCGGAGGCGCGCATCTCCTCGACCTCATGGCCGTAGAGGATCTTGATGCCGAACGTGTCGGGCGCATGCGTGCGGATGCCGACCTGGATCGAGCGATCTGGGTCGATGATCCCCTCCTTCACCGCGCGGGCGACGAAGGAGCCGTGATCGATGCGCTTGCCGTCGTCGGGCCAGGTGTCCTGGTGCGCGTCGAACTGCACGAGCGCCAGCGGCCCGTGGATCGCGGCATGCGCCTTGAGCAGCGGCCAGGTGATGAAATGGTCGCCGCCCAGCGTCAAAAGGAACGCCCCTGATTTCAGGATCTTGGCCGCCTCGCGCTCGATCGTGCCGGGAGTTTTCTGGTGATTGCCGCTGTCGAGCAGGCAATCGCCATAGTCCACCACTGAAAGATGCTCGAAGAGGTCGCGCGAGAATGGATATTGCGGATCGTTGTCGAGGATCGCCGAGGCGCGGCGGATCGCCTGCGGTCCGAAGCGGGCGCCGGGCCGGTTGGTGACGGCGGCGTCGAAGGGAATGCCCCACACGACCGCGTCCGCGCCCTTCACGTCCTTCGTATATTTGCGCCGCATGAACGACAGCGCGCCGGCATAGGTCGGCTCGAACGACGCGCCCGTCTTGGAGCGGGCGGTGAAGGCGTGGTCGATCTCATTGTTCGCCATTAGGAATCCTCGGTTTCGTCGGGGCAGCCACAACTACAGAACCGGCACGCAACATGCCAGTCACAGCTTGCGGAAACGAAGCGGCGCTCGGCGAGTGCCACGGCAACACAGGATTTGTATCATTATGGCTGAGACCGCCTTGCTTAACCTTGCATCCGCGCCCGCCGCGACCCGTGTCGGCACGACGGCCGGAGAGCGTTTCCTGGTGCTGGATTCCTGGCGCGGCATCTGCGCGCTGCTGGTGGCGCTGTTCCACTTCCCGACCACCTCGATAGTGTCGCAGAGCGCCTTTGTCGGCGGCTCCTATCTGTTCGTCGATTTCTTCTTCGTGCTCTCCGGCTTCGTCATTGCCAGCACCTATGGCGGGCGGCTCGCCGGGCAGGACGACCTTGCACGGTTCGCGCTCGTACGTTTCGGCCGCATCTATCCGTTGCATTTCCTGATGCTCGCCGCCTTCGCCGGCTTCGAGGCGCTGCGGCTCGTGCTGCCGGCGCTTCACGGAACGGGCGCGGCGCCCTTCACCGCAGGCTTCGACCTGAAGAGCCTGGTCGCCAACCTTTTCCTTCTGCAGGGCATGGGCGTTGAGGATCATCTGAGCTGGAATGCGCCGAGCTGGAGCATTTCGGCCGAGTTCTTCACCTATCTGCTTTTCGCCGCCGTCGTGTTCACCGCCGGCCAGCGCGCCTGGATATGGCTCGTTGCCGCAGCCGCGACGGCGCCGCTTTTCCTGCTCGCGGTCTCGACGCGTCATATGGACGTGTCCTTCGATTTCGGCTTCCTCCGCTGTCTTTACGGCTTCTCGCTCGGCGCGCTGCTTGCCTGGTTTCAGCACGATTCCATTGCAGAGGCGCGACAGGCGCTGAGCGGCGGGGCAGGGCGCCTCGCCTGGACGCTGGCGGAGCTGGCGATGATCGTCGTGATCGCGCTGTTCGTTTCGGTGGCGGGAACGAATGACGCCGGCATTGCCGCGCCGGTCATCTTCGCGCTGGCCCTTTATCTCTTTGCCCATGAGGGCGGGTGGGCCAGCTTGGCCTTGCGCAGCCGGCCGATGCTGCTGCTCGGCTCGCTCTCCTATTCGATCTACATGGTCCACATCTTCGTCCAGACCCGCATGATCAATGTCGGCGGCCTGATCGAACGCAAGCTCGGGCTCGGCATAGTCGGCGACCTGATGCTGCGCGGTGACCATGCGACCGGCTTCGGCACCGGCTCGCCCTGGATCGGCTTCGCGGCTTTGGCCGCGATGTTGATCGCCGTCATTGCCGCGTCATGGTTCACATGGCGCTTCGTCGAAATGCCGGCACTGGCCTGGTTCCGCCGCATTTCCAAGCGGATCTGATCCAAAAACTAGCCGGCTTCGTTCACTGGGCTGTCATTGGCATCGCCTAACCGGGTCCCAACCCGGAACGGAGCGATTCCCCGATGCGAACACTCTGGCTGAGCCTTGCCTTATCCTCCGCCCTTGCCACCGTTGCGGGGCAAAGCTTAGCCGGTGAAAGCCGCGCCAGCCAGATCCTCGACCGGTTCGAGCATGCCAACCAGTGGCGTGACCATGTGATGATCGCCGCGCATCGCGCCGGCAGCATGCAGGCCGGCAAGACGCTTTACGCCGAGAATTCGCTGGCCGCGGTCGAGGGCTCGATCGCGATCGGCGCCGAGATCGTCGAGGTCGACGTCCGGCGCGCGAAAGACGGCGAATTCGTCATCATGCATGACAGCTGGCTCGACCGCACGACCACGTGCAAGGGCGAGGTGGTGAAATACACGCTGGCCGAGCTTAAGAAATGCCGGCTGGTCGTCGAGGGCACGGGCACCGTCACCAAAGAGACCGTGTCGACACTGCGCGAGATGCTGCTGACGACCAGGGACAGGATCCTGATCAACCTCGACAACAAGCTGGAGGTGACCGACCTGCCTGGCATGGTCGCGGAGGCGCGCGATCTCGGCATGGCCGACCAGGTGATCGTCAAGGAGAATCTCTGGAACCGGCAGCGCATCGATGCCGCGAGCGCGGCACTTACCCAGGCCGGCGGCGGCTTCCAGTTCATGCCGATCCTTGCCGACGACGCCGTGCATGATGCAGTTTTCGCCAGCGAGGTCGACAAGGCCTTCGCGCCGTGCGCCGTCGAATTGATCACTTGGCGCAACGGCGCCGAGACGCTGACGTCGACCGGCGGGCCGCTGTTCAGCACCGGCATGCGGGCGGAAGCGGCGCGGGGCGACTGGCACCTCTGGGCCGACACCTACGCCGTCGTCAACAAGCCCGGCGGCTTCCTCGCCGGCGGCCGTGGCGACGAGCTTGCCGTCGCCGCCGGCCTGCCGCGCGAAGCCTGGGGTTTCTGGGTCGACCGCGGCGCCACCATCATCCAGACCGACGAGCCGAAGGCGGCAATCGCGTGGCTGACGGCCAATGGTTATCGCGTGCCTTACACGACGGACATCAAGCAGGCTGAGCCGGCGCATACGGCGAGCATCAATTAGCTGGCGTTGGCGCTGGAGCTGCCAATCTCCCCCTCGTGGGGAAGATGCCCGGCAGGGCAGAGGGGGGCGCTGTCCCGCCGGCATCTCAGTTTATAGCAATACGCTTTTCGTCAGTTATGGCCCTTCGCAGGTAACGGAGGTTAGCGTTCCTTCACGCCCCCCTCTGGCCTGCCGGCCATCTCCCCCACAAGGGGGGAGATCAGCTAATCGTCCATCACGCCGCTTTCGTCACGCCCTCCAGCTCCCGCAGCACATCCCCCGACAGCTCGAGCTCCGCCGCCGCCAGATTCTCGCGCAGATGCTCGACCGACGACGTGCCCGGGATAAGCAGGATGTTGGGCGAGCGCTGCAGCAGCCATGCCAGCGCAACCTGCATCGGCGTCGCACCGAGCCGTTCCGCGACGTCCGAGAGCGTCGACGACTGCAGCGGGCTGAAGCCGCCGAGCGGGAAGAACGGCACATAGGCGATACCGTCGCGCGCGAGCTCATCGATCAGCGCGTCGTCGTCCCTGTGCGCGAGATTGTACTGGTTCTGCACGCAGACGATGTCGCAGATCTTTCGGCCTTCCGCGATCTGCGCGCGGGTGACGTTGCTCAAGCCGATATGGCGCACGAGGCCCTTGCGCTGAAGCTCGGCAAGCTTGGTGACCTGCGCTTCGATGGAGCCCTCCGCTGGACCGTGCACACCGAACATGATGCGCAGATTGACGACGTCCATCACCTCGAGGCCAAGGTTGCGAAGATTATCGTGCACGGCCTGTTCGAGCTCATCAGCTGTAAAAGCCGGCAGCCAGGAGGCGTCTTCCCCACGACGGGCGCCGATCTTGGTGACGATGGTGAGGTTGTCGGGGTAGGGCGCCAACGCCTCGCGGATCAGCTTGTTGGTGACATAAGGCCCGTAGTAGTCGCTGGTGTCGATATGGTTCACACCTTGCGACACCGCTTCGCGCAGCACGGCAATCGCCGCGTCATGATCTTTCGGCTGGCCGAACACGCCTTTGCCCGCAAGCTGCATGGCGCCATAGCCGAGGCGATGCACCGAGCGGTCGCCGAGTTTATAAGTCCCGGATTTGTCTACACTGGACATTGTTGCTCTCCTTCGCTGTCGGCGAGGGAGATAAGGGATGGCTGCTGTCCCGATAACCGGGTATAACCGGCACGACCTGTGCGGAAATAAGAACAATGGCGGCTGATCTCAACGATCTCCAGGCATTCATGGCCGTCGCTCGCGCCGGCGGCTTTCGCGAAGCGGCCCGCGTGACTGCAGGCAGCGCCTCAGTGCTCAGCGAAGCCGTCCGCCGTCTGGAAACCCAACTTGGTGTGCGGCTCTTCAATCGCACCACGCGCAGTGTTGCACTGACCGAGGCAGGCGCCAGCCTGCTGGCGCGTCTTGGCCCCGCGCTGGGTGAGGTGCAGGCCGCGCTCGACGTCGTGAACGGTTTTCGTGACCGACCTGCCGGCACCTTGCGCCTCAACGTGCCTATAAGTGCGTCGCGGCTGGTGCTGCCGAAGATTGTTCCGGGATTTCTCGCTGCATATCCGGCCATCCGGCTGGAGGTGATCGCGGAGGAGAACTTTGTCGACCTGCTGGTGGCCGGCTGCGATGCTGGCATCCGCTATGACGAACGGCTGGAGCAGGACATGATCGCCGTGCCGATCGGGCCGCGCACGCAGCGTTTCACCACCTCGGCCGCGCCAGCCTATCTCGATCGGCACGGTCGGCCGCAGCATCCGCGTGACCTGCTTGGCCATGCCTGCGTGCGCGGCCGCTTCCCGAGCGGGGTCATGACGCCCTGGGAGTTCGAGCGCGACGGCGAGGTGGTGCGGGTCGATACCACGGGGCCATTGGTCGTCAGCATCGGCGGCGGCGTCGATCTCGCCATCGATGCGGCGATCGCCGGCGTCGGCATTCTCTGGCTCTTCGAGGACTGGGTACGCCCGCATTTCGAGAGCGGCGCGCTGGAACCTGTGCTGGAACCGTGGTGGCAGGAATTCTCCGGGCCGTTTCTCTACTATCCCGGGCGCCGCTTGGTGCCGGCGCCGCTGCGCGCCTTCATCGACTACATCAGGACGCCGGCCGGGCACTGGTAAGAAAAACAAAAAGGCCGCCCGGAGGCGGCCTTTTCGAAATGCTTGGACTTCGCGGCGCTTAGCGCTTCGAGAACTTGCCCCCAAGCGCTCCTTAGCGCTTGGAAAACTGGAAAGAGCGGCGGGCCTTCGCCTTGCCGTACTTCTTGCGCTCGACCACGCGGCTGTCGCGGGTCAGGAAGCCGCCCTTCTTGAGCACCGAGCGCAGGCCCGGCTCGTAGTAGGTCAGCGCCTTGGAGATGCCGTGACGCACCGCACCCGCCTGGCCGGAGAGGCCGCCGCCGATGACGGTGGCGACGATGTCGTACTGGCCGGCGCGGTTGGCCGCGACGATCGGCTGGTTGAGGATCATCTGCAGCACCGGACGCGCGAAATAGCTCGCGAATTCCTTGTCGTTGACGGTGATCTTGCCGGAGCCCGGCTTCACCCAGACGCGCGCGATGGCGTTCTTGCGCTTGCCGGTGGCATAGGCGCGGCCCGACTTGTCGAGCTTCTGGACATGCACGGGCGCGGCCGGCTGCGCGGCGACTGTGCCGAGTTCTGCGAGCGAGGAAAGCTCAGCCATTACGAGGCCCTCTTGTTCTTGGAGTTCAGCTTGGCCACGTCGAGCGTGACGGGCTGCTGGGCGGTGTGCGGATGCTCGGCGCCGGCATAGACGCGGAGATTCTTCATCTGGCGACGGCCAAGCGGGCCGCGCGGGATCATGCGCTCGACGGCCTTCTCGACGACGCGCTCGGGGAAGCGGCCCTCGAGCAGCTGGCGCGCGGTACGCTCCTTGATGCCGCCGGGGTGGCCGGTGTGCCAGTAATAGATCTTGTCGGTGTATTTCTTGCCGGTGAACACCACCTTGTCGGCATTGATGACGATGACATTGTCGCCGTCATCGACATGCGGGGTGAAGGTGGGCTTGTGCTTGCCGCGCAGATGGTTGGCGATGACAGTGGCCAGACGACCGACGACGAGACCTTCGGCGTCGATCAGCACCCACTTCTTCACCACATCCGCAGGCTTCTGCGAAAAGGTAGCCATGTTTTGCTCTCAGGTTTGACCTTTCCCGTCCAGGAGGGACAGAGAAGGCGTTTCTTGTTGCTTGGATTGACGGGATGACCGGAGCCGCTCCGCCAATAACAAAACGGCGGCCTTTGCGGGCCGCTGCTTCGGGTCGGCTTATAGGCGAGGGTGTTTGGCGCGTCAAGCGTCGGTTACGGTTTATGGTCGCGAAAAGCCTTTTATATTCAATAGCTAAGGTAGAAGGTATTATTTTACCTCACACCTATTTGTCAAAATAGCTCTCTTTCGTTCACCGCCGCCCGGTCACGGCGGCAAGGAGAAGCTTGACGCCGATCGCGATCATCAAGGCTCCTGCCAGCCTTTCTTGCCAAACGACGAACGTGCCTCGGCGCCCCAGCCAGCCGCCAACCGCACCGGAGGTCAACGCGACAGCGCTGAGGACGACCAGTCCCATCATCTTCATGGTCGTACCGAGAATGATGAACTGCAGTGCAGGCGAACCGACCCAGGGATGAACGAATTGCGGCAGCACGGCCAGCATGAAAGCGAGCGTCGTCGGATTGGTGAGATTGCAGATCACGCCTTGCCGGAAAGCGGCTGGGATACTGCTCGTCTCGGCAAAGGTAGACGCACCGTCACCTTTGCCCGACCGACGGGCCAACAGGAATTTGATCCCGATGGCGATCAGATAGATGGCGCCGACGATCTGAAGGAAGCTGTAAAGAGATGGGGAGGATGTGATCAGCGAGGCAAGCCCCATTGCCAGCAATGGAATCTGGACGACGCCGGCCGATACGCAGCCCGCTGCAGTCGCCAGGGCATGGCGCCAGCCTTGCCCGACGCCGCGGCTGATCACCAGCATCATGTCCGGACCGACACCAGAAAGCTGATAGGCGAGCACGGCGCCGACGAAGGCAAGGTAGGTCGTAACATCGGGCATGCCGCAGAACGAACCTATCGACTGGGAGTTCCGGCAAGATGTCAGGCCGGCTTGTCGCTTATTCGCTTCCTCGGGATCGAATAGGTGCCGGTGGCGTGCGCGACAGTGTGTCCGTCCGGGCCCGCGACAATATCGATATCGAACACCATCAGGCTCTTGCCGAGCTTCAGGATCCGGCAATGGCCATCTATCGGACCGGCTTCGGCCTTGCGCATGAAATTGATGTCGAGATTGACCGTCACCGAAAGCGCGTCCGGGCCGGCATGGCTGAGCACGCAGACATAGCCGCCGATGTCGGCCAACGTGAACAGCGCCGGACCGGATACCGTGCCGCCGGGGCGCAGATGCCGCTCGTCGGCATTCAGCCGCACTGTGCAGCCGCCCGGAAAAACGTCGATCGCCTCATAGGAGGTGAAATTGTCGTTGAGCTGCGGATAGACGCTTGCCATCAGTGCATTGACTTCCGCCGCGTTGAGCATTGGCTTCAGATCGCTTTGGGCGGGCATGGCGGCGTCCTATATGAATGTGCAGTCCCGGGCGGTGCGCCTGGACCAAACGGTGCGACGGAGAAAACACGTCTCGCGGCTGTTCTTCAACCGGCAGCGTGCTAGTTCTGTTGCTCCATAAGCACGAGGTTTTTGAAAGTGGCCGAAGTCGTCGCCATCAAGCCCGCCGTCGCCGACGGCCCCGTTCTAGCCAGCCAGGACAAGGACATCCTGCGCCTGACGCTCGCCAGCCCGCCGGCCAATGCGCTCTCGCTGGCGACGATGGCGGCGCTGCAGGCAGAGTTCGATCGCGTTAAGACCGACAGATCCGTGCGCGTCATCATCCTGGCGGCGTCGGGAAAAGTGTTCTGTGCCGGTCATGACCTCAAGGAGATGACGGCGCATCGCGCCGAGCCGGATCGGGGCAAGGCCTTCTTCGAAAGGACCTTCGCGGCTTGCGCGAACCTGATGCAGACGATCGTGCGCCACCCGAAACCGGTGATCGCTGAGGTCGACGGCCTCGCCACCGCCGCCGGCCTGCAACTGGTCGCCAGCTGCGATCTTGCCATCGCTTCGCACGAGGCGAGTTTCTGCACGCCTGGCGTCAACATCGGCCTGTTCTGCTCGACGCCGATGGTGGCGCTGTCGCGCAACGTCTCGCGCAAGCAGGCCATGGAAATGCTGCTCACCGGCGAGACGATCGATGCTGCGACCGCCAAGGAGTTCGGGCTGATCAACCGCATCGTGCCGCGCGAATATCTGATTCAGGTTGTCAACAAATACTCGCAAACCATTGCTTCGAAATCGTCTTTGGTCGTCAAAACCGGCAAGGAAGCCTTCTACGCCCAAGCCGAAATGGGGCTGGCCGACGCTTATGCCTATACCGGCCGCGTGATGGTCGAAAACATGCTGGCTCGCGACGCCGAGGAAGGCATCGGCGCCTTCATCGGCAAGCGCAAGCCAGAATGGACCGACGAATAGTTCTTCCGCATGCCCGGCTTTTCTATCGCTGAACACGCCCGCACGCGCGCTCTACAACTCTCTCGGCTTCAACCGCGAACTCTATCGCTACCATTACCGCAGGAAGACCATCGCAGCATGAATCACGATAGCTACGACAACGCCTACATCGCCGGCATCCTGAATTCGGTGAAGACGATCGCCATGGTCGGCGCTTCGCCCAACGATGTGCGGCCAAGCTACTTCGTGCTGAAATATCTTTTAGGTAAGGGCTTTTCGGTGTTCCCGATCAATCCTGGCCATGCCGGCAAGGAAATCCTTGGCCGCACTGTCTACGCCAGCCTCGCCGACCTGCCGCAGCCGGTCGACATGGTCGATATTTTTCGAGGCTCGGCGGCGGTGCCCGGCGTCGTCGACAAGGTGCTGCAGCTCGACCCGCTGCCCAAGGTCGTCTGGATGCAGCTTGGCGTGCGCAACGATGAGGCGGCTGCCCGCGCCGAAGCTGTCGGCATCAAGGTGGTGATGAACCGCTGCCCGAAGATCGAATACGGCAAGCTATCCGGCGAGATCGGCTGGACCGGCGTCAACTCCGGCGTGCTGTCGTCGAAAAAACCCCTGATGCGCCAGGGATTTCAGAGCTTCGGCGTAAGACAGAAATAAGCACGCGGTAGTTCGCGCAAAATTATTCCGGGACGAAATGGACTTTCCCGGGCGTTCGTCGCAGATCGCGCCCCGAACGGCATTTTCTTCTTTGCATTCCCGGCCGCGCTTCGCCAAGAATGCCCGGCGATTTTCGAACGTTAGGAGAGGGATTTCGATGACCCGTACGCCTGGTTTCAGCACTTTAGCCGTTCATGCCGGCGCAAAGCCCGACCCGGCAACCGGCGCCCGCGCTACGCCGATCTATCAGACCACGTCCTATGTCTTCGACGATGCCGACCATGCCGCCTCGCTGTTCGGGCTGAAGGCCTTCGGCAACATCTACACGCGCATCATGAATCCGACCCAGGCGGTTCTCGAGGAACGCGTCGCGGCGCTCGAAGGCGGCACCGCGGCACTTGCCGTCGCCTCGGGCCACGCCGCGCAGGTCATCGTCTTCCACAATCTGATGCAGCCGGGCGACAACTTCGTCGCCGCCAACAAGCTTTATGGCGGCTCGATCAACCAGTTCGGCCATGCCTTCAAGAACTTCGGCTGGGAAGTTCGCTGGGCAGAGGCAAACGATCCGGCGACCTTCGAGAGCCAGATCGATGACAGGACCAAGGCGATCTTCATCGAGAGCCTTGCCAACCCCGGCGGTGTCTTCGTCGATATCGAGAAGATCGGCGACATCGCCCGCAAGCATGGCCTGCCGCTAATCGTCGACAACACGCTGGCCTCGCCCTATCTGGTGCGGCCCATCGAGCACGGCGCCGACATCGTCGTGCATTCGCTGACCAAGTTCATCGGCGGCCACGGCAATTCGATCGGCGGCGTCATCGTCGATGGCGGCACCTTCGACTGGTCGAAGTCCGGCAAATACCCGATGCTGTCGGAGCCGCGCCCTGAATATGGCGGCCTCGTCCTGCACGAGACTTTCGGCAACTTCGCTTTCGCGATTGCTGCCCGCGTGCTTGGTTTGCGCGACATCGGCCCGGCGATCTCGCCCTTCAACGCCTTCCTGATCCTGACCGGCCTGGAAACGCTGCCGCTGCGCATGCAGCGTCATTGCGACAATGCCGCGAGCGTTGCCGGCTGGCTGTCGAGCCATCCGAAGGTAGCCTGGGTGAACTATCCCGGCCTTCCAGGCGACAAGAACAACGCGCTGCAGAAGAAATATTCGCCGCAGGGCGCAGGCGCGGTGTTCACCTTCGGCCTCAAGGGTGGCTACGAGGCCGGCATCAAATTCGTCGAGGCGCTCGAACTGTTCTCGCACCTCGCCAATGTCGGCGACACCAAATCGCTGGTCATTCATCCGGCCTCGACCACGCACCGCCAGCTTTCCGACGAGCAGAAGGTCAAGGCCGGCGCCGGACCTGACACCGTCCGCCTTTCGGTCGGCATCGAGGACGTCAACGACATCGTTGCCGATCTCGAGCAGGCGCTCGGCAAGGTCTGATATGTCGGCCTTTCTTGCGCTCAACATCGATGCGGTCGAACCGGAGGCCGGCGCGCCGCCGCCGGACCGGGTGATTTCGGGTGATCCCAAATTCCGCACCTGGAATGTCGAGGAGGGCGACGGCGGCCTCTATGCCGGCGTCTGGGAAGCGACGCCGGGCAAATGGCGCATCGCCTATGACGAATGGGAGTTCTGCCACATCCTGTCCGGTGTCTCGGTGATCGCCGAGGATGGCGGCGAGGCGCGCACCGTGCGGGCCGGCGACAGTTTCGTGCTGAGGCCAGGGTTCAAGGGCACATGGGAAGTGCTCGAGACGACGCGCAAGGAATATGTGATCCGGCTTTGAATGCTTCCAGCAATCAAAGCAGCCGATCGACATCGCCGTCGGAAAAACCGTATTTGCTCATGATCTCCCGGTGCCATGCACTTCCGAGCAGATCGCCGAGACATTGATCGACGCGCCGGCGCAGCGCGTCGTTGCCCTTGGCGAGGGCGAAAGCGCCTGCCGCAGGCTGCTTTTCAAAGGCCGGGATGTCGATGACAGCAAGCGGTTCGCCAGTCCGTCCGTTGACATAGCCGCGATGCGCCATGGCGACGCTGGCATACGCGTCGGCATGGCCTGCCGCAACGGCTTCGGCTGCTTCGGCCTGCGTGGCGAATATCCTGATCCGCTGGGGCGGAGCGCCGTTCTGCAGCGCGGTCTGTTGCTGGATCTGGCCCGATATAACTGCGAGCACGGCGGAAGGATGTTGGGCGACGGAGCGATAGCCGTTCAGCTCCAGCGGATTGCCCTTGGCGACCATCAACCCGTCCGGCAGTGACCAGATCGGCCGCGTGAAGTCCACGAGCTTGCTGCGCTCCTCGGAGATGAACAGGCCGGTCGTCATGTCCCAGCGGCCGTCCACCAAACCGGGAAGCAGTTCGGCGAATTCCGCCTCGATCGGCGAGAAGTTCTCCAGGTCGAGCATCTGGCAAACCTTCTCGGCGAGCACCGCGTCGCAGCCGCCGAGCTTGCCCCCGGCATCGGTGAAGCAGAAAGGCGGCTCCTGCAGATAGGCGAATTTCATGTCTGAGTTCCGAACGATAATTTCAGCTGTGCGAGGCGGATCGTTCGCCGGTCAAAAGGTAACGGCGACCCGTTCCAGCCCGTGAAAATGGTAAGTGTCGCGGGAGCGCGGTGTCTCCGCTAAGCGTAAGTTGGGCAGCCGATCGAACAGCGTCTTCAGCGACACCTGCAACTCCAGCCTGGCCAGCGGCGCGCCGATGCAGAAATGGATGCCGGCGCCGAAGGAGACGTTCTTCTGATCCGTGCGGGCCGGATTGAATATGCCGGGCTCGGCAAAAGCCAGGGTATCGTGGTTCGCCATGCCGAGCAGCAGCGCGACCATCTCCCCGGGTTTGACCAGGATGCCTGGCGAAACCTCCATCTCCTCATAGGCATAGCGCAGAAACATATGCAGCGGCGGGTCGTAGCGCAGGCATTCCTCGACCGTCGCGACATTCGCCTCCGGTGTCGCAAAGAAGCGGCGCGGATCGCCGCCTTGCGCCAGGATCGAGCGCACCGCATTGCCGGTCTGGTGCACGGTCGCCTCATGGCCGGCATTGAGAAGCAGGATCGCTGAGGAAACCAGCTCGTCTTCCGAAAGCTTCTGACCGTTGTCCTGGGCTTCGATGAGCAGCGACAGCAGGTCGTCGCCGGGTTTCTTGCGCCGCACCGCAATATAGCCCCGCAGGAAGTCGGAAAAATCGCGTGCGGCGCGGTTCGCCGTCTCCTCGGTCTTGCGCGTGCGGCCATGCATGTACATGGCGACCATCCGATGCGACCAGTCGAGCAATTGCGGCCCCATCTCCACCGGTACGCCGAGCATTTCCGCAATGATGGTGATCGGCAAAGGCGAGGCGTAGGCGGGCAGAAGGTCGATGCCGCTTGGCTCGAAGCGGTCGACCAGCTCGTTGGCCAAAATCTCGATGCGCGGCCTGAGCCGCTCGACCTGACGTGAGACGAAGGCGCGATTGACCAGCGTTCTGAGCCGCGTATGCACCGGCGGCTCGAGCTCCAGCATGGAATTGGCCTCGATCGCGTCGAAGGCGACGAGGTGCGAGCGGTCGTCGCCGACGCCCCGGCTGTCGGGAATCCCCGCCGGATTCTGGCGGCCGAAACGGCGGTCGCGCAGCAGACGGTTGACGTCATCGAAGCCGCCAAAGCACCAGAACCCGTAGTCTTCCCAGAAAAACGCGTTGGCAGTGCCGTGCAGGAAGGCGTAGGCCTCGTACGGGTTCTGCACGAAGGTCGGCTCGTGCGGGTCGAGACGCAGGCGGCGACTGGTCGGGTCGAAGGCGAGATAAGCTGGCATCATGCTTGACCATTAGCGCGTCTTGTCAGCTTGATGCCAGACCGTATCCAGGCGCCCGTGAAGCTGAAGCGTTGAGCCAGGTGAGCCGGGAAGGGTATGTGATCGTGGTCGGCTGCGCGCCGAAATGATCTAGTTTGATGGCCGGCTAATTGATTGGGTGAGTTGTCAATGGCCTGTCTTGAGGATGCTCGCGACTTTGGCTGCAATCGCCGCGTCGAGCGCCGGCCAGTTCGCGAGCAGCTCGCGCGGAAAGCGATAGGTAAGGCTGAGATCGTCGCCGACCTGGATGTCGCGCTCGCAGGGCGCCAGCGATTCCTCGGCACTCGGGCCGCTCAGGCAGCGGGCGACGAACGGATCCTTGCCGGGACGCTCGGCAACAGCCAGCACTTCGTTGAGATAGCCTGATTTTTCCGTGAAGGCGTAAACCGTCGTGCCGCCCGGGCCGGGCGTCCCCGGCTTTTCGATCAGAGCGCTGTAGATGGGCGCGAAACGGCCGCTCATGTCGCGCGACATCATTCGCGGCTCGAACGACAGGAAGATGATCTTCCTGGCCGTCGCATGGTTGAAGTCGTCGCGCGCGGCCGTGCTGTAGCCGTCCATCTCGGGATAGCGAAGATAGAGGTCGAGCCGCGAGGCGATGCCGTCGCGCCTGGCCTGGTCGAAGCGGATGAAGTTTGCCGGCACGCTGATGAGATTGTTGCCCATGACGATCTGGCGCACCGTCGTGTCATCCGTATAGCCGGCCATGGCGATCGACCGTCCAAGCCATTTGCCGCCGACGCTGATGGCAATCGAAAGCAGCGCCAGCGCCGCGAAGATATAAAAGACCCGCTTCATCAAGGTCGAGTTGACGACCTCGAAGTCAGCGCTCTCGGCAACATTTGCCTCTCTCATTTGCTCTTCCCCGATCCGCCCACCTGTCCTTCGGCGGCACAGCTTGCGCGGCATGGCTCTTGCAGCGCGGTGGCACGACTGTGCGTTTTCATGGTAAACGGTTGGTAAATATGGATCCCGTTGTGCTTGTTCTTTACGCTTTCGCGGTTGGTCTCACGGCTTGCGGACTGGCCGGATCGGCCATGGAATTGCTGGCCGGCCGGCGCCTAGCCTTTGCCGAGCCTTATGTTTCGCCGGTCCATATCCTGCGTTCGCTTGCGGCAACGGCCTGTGCCGGGCCGTTCATGCTCACCAACGAGGCCTTGGCCGCCCGGCGCGAGGGCCGCATCGGCACGATGGCGCTGTTGTCCTGCGGCTGCACGGCCATTGCCTGGGCGCTGGCGCTAGGCGTCGTCCTCATCGCCATTGCATCCTGGGCGACAGCCAACTTAGGGTCTTTCGAATTCGCTGGTTGAGACGATTCGGAGACGAACAATGCCGGTCTATGCGATCGATGGGAAAGCGCCCGAGTTCGAGGACGCCGATACGAACTGGATCGCGCCCGACGCCACGCTGATCGGCCATATCAGGATCGGCCGCAATGCCGGCTTCTGGTTCGGCGTTGTCATCCGCGGCGATGGCGAACCGATCATCATCGGCGCCGACACCAATGTGCAGGAACACACGATCATGCACACCGATCCGGGCTTTCCGCTGACCATCGGCAAAGGCTGCACGATCGGCCACCGCGCTCTGCTGCATGGCTGCACGATCGGGGACAACAGCCTGATCGGCATGGGCGCCATCGTGCTGAACGGCGCCAGGATCGGCGACAACTCGCTGGTCGGCGCCGGCGCCTTAGTGACGGAAAACAAGGTGTTTCCGGACAATTCGCTGATCGTCGGCTCGCCCGCCAAGGTGATAAGGACGCTGGACGAAGCGGCGATCGAGCGGCTGCGCGTCTCGGCGACCCACTACGTGGCCAATGCCAAACGCTTCAAGACCAAGCTCAAGACAGTGTGACGGCGGCAGGCGGCAACTCCGCCTGTCTTCATCCGCGGCGGCTGTTCATCGCTTCACGCAACAGAAGGGCGCCCGCTTCGAAGCCGGCCTGCTCGGCGCCTTCCAGGGCCGTCGTATAATCGTCGATGCGGGTCCTCAGTGATGGGTCTGCGCCTGCCGACAGCAGCAGCCTGATCGCCTCGGCGTCGCGCCGGGACACTGCATAGTGCAGGGGAGTCCAGTCGTTCATGCCGCGCATATCCGGGTCGGCGCCATGCGCGAGCAGGATATGGATGACGTCCAACCGGTCCGGCCGTTCCGTCGACAGCGCGGCAATGATCGATGGAAACCCGGCCGGGTCTTCATAATTCGGGTTTGTGCCGGCATCGAGAAGCGCAGTGATGAACGCGGCCGGGCTCCAGTAGATCGCGTATTCCAGCGGATGGCCAAGGCCGAGCTCGAACGGCATCCGCTCGTCGAACCAGCGCGCAGAGCCGCCGAGCGCCTTGCCAAGGCCTTCGAAGTCGCCCGCCTTGAAGGCGTTGTCGATAGCCTTGAAAAGACGGTGTCTTGCGCCGCGATCCTCAGGGACTTCCAGCATCGCCTTCATCCGCAACGAACAAGCCATACTGCTCCCATCCGCCTCGGCGGGGAAGGGCGTGCCGACCATGGCGCTTCGGCAGCGCCGCGCCGATTGGTTGCAGCCGGCGGGCGGCGACCGAAATGGCGGAGCCGGCCCCGGGGACAGGGGCCGGCTCCTAAAACCCGGTCGTTGGGGACGGGGAGGGTG
>NZ_JAIUHP010000020.1:0-78698 GCF_020165175.1 Mesorhizobium sp. CA16 | reverse complement strand
GCTTCCGGTGCTCACGTACTTTAAGTACGCTCCGCTCCGGTTCTCGGAAGCCACCATTTTCGACTCGGCCTGACCTGCCCCTCAAGTCGCGCCAGTCAGCCGCGATAGGGCAAAACCTCGCTCGGCGTGCTGAGCGATTGCAGCGTGCCTGGATCGGCGCCGCCGATCCAGCCGAGCACGGCGCGGGCGAGCTCGGAGCCGGCGAGCCGGAAATTCTCGTTGACGACGAGCAGCTCTCGCCGGAACAGATGCAGCAATTCCGACGATTGTTTCGACACCACGTCGACGTCGCGGCCGAGCTTCAGCCCGGCATCCTCGATGCCGGCCACGATGGCGAGCGTCGCTGCGGCGGCGCTGCTGACAAAGCCGTCCGGACGGTCCTTGCGCCGCATCAATTGCGCGGTCCGCATCCTGATCTGCTCGATCGACTGATCGATGGAGACGGTGTTGAACGGCACCTCGCTGGCACCCACCTCGCTCAGCGCATCGGCAAAGCCGGCGACCGTATGGCCGTGATAGGTGAGGCCGACCGGAGGCGTCACCAGGGCAAGCCGGTTGCGGCCCCTGCCGGCGAGGTAGCGGACGGCTTCGCCGGCAAAGGCATAATTGTCGAAGTCGTGATAGGGATGCACCAGCCCCATGTCGGTGCGACCATGCGTGGCGAAGGGAATGCCGCGCTCCAGCATATAGCGCGCCCGTGGATCGTTGGGCTGGGTGCGCGAGATGATGACGCCGTCGGCCGAGCCCGTCTCGACCAGATAGCGCACCGGGTCCAGCGGATCCTGCGAGCGCGAATAGGGCGTGACGATCAGATGGTAGGGCGTGTCGGCGATCACCTCGGTGACGCCGTAGATGATGTCCGAGACGAAGCTCATGAGCTCGTGCTCGGTGTTCAGCACAAGCGATATCACGTTGGTCTTGCCGGTTCTCAAGCGTACGCCGGCGCGGTTCGGGCGATAGCCGATCTGCTTGGCGACGAGCTGGACGCGGCGCCTTGTCTCAGCGCCGATCTCGGGCGCATCCTTCAGCGCGCGCGAGACCGTCGTGACGCCCAGCCCGGTCATGAAGGCAAGCGTCTTCAGCGTCGGCCGTTCCTTGCCCGACGTGTCGTCGTCGCCCTTCTTCGTTATCCGTCTATCCATCGTCCCGCCCGTCAGGCGCATAGCAGTCGCGGGGCCGACCGGCAATCGTGCGGCGGTGACATTTGCGCGACCTTCAGTTTGCGGCTCGGCTCAATATACTGAAACGTTACAGATTGCCAATCTTCGTGATCGACCGGCAAGGTCGCGCCATCGGTATCGTGGATGCGGAGAGGGGCCGAAAGTCGCTGGAATCACAAAGAAATGTCGGCCCGAGCCTGCTTTTGGCATCAATCGACTGATCCGAACCGGCATTGCCACTTAGGAAGAAAGATTTTGTTCGAGTCGCGAAAAAATCTTGGCCGGCCTCAAGGCGAGGGGTTGCCTAGGCGGAACATTTGCCGTATCGAAAATCTGTAACGTTTCAGATTCTGGGAGGAGCCGAAATGCGATACAAATTCCTGACTGCCGCCTTTGCCGCGACAGTTGCGCTCAATTTCGCCGGTCCGGCGGCCGCGACCGACCTGGAAGTCACCCATTGGTGGACTTCCGGCGGCGAGGCGGCAGCGGTGGCCGAGCTTGCCAAGGCATTCGACGCGACGGGCAACCACTGGGTCGACGGCGCCATTGCAGGCTCCGGCGGCACGGCGCGGCCGATCATGATCAGCCGCATCACCGGCGGCGATCCAATGGGCGCCACCCAGTTCAACCACGGCCGCCAGGCCGAGGAACTGGTGCAGGCCGGGCTGATGCGCGACCTCACCGATATCGCCACCAAGGACAAGTGGACTGAGATCGTGCGGCCGAAGAGCCTGCTCGACAGTTGCACCATCGACGGCAAGATCTATTGCGTGCCGGTCAATATCCATTCCTGGCAGTGGCTGTGGCTCTCCAACGAGGCCTTCCAGAAGGCCGGCCTGCCTGTGCCGAAGGACTGGAATGAATTCGTGGCGGATGCGCCGGCGCTCGAAAAGGCGGGCATCATTCCGCTCGCGGTCGGCGGACAGGCCTGGCAAGCCTCGGGCGCCTTCGACGTGCTGATGGCCGCGACCGGGGGCACCGACACGTTCCTCAAGGTCTACAAGGACAAGGATGCCGCGTTCGCGGCAGGCCCGGAGATCGCCAAGGTGTTCAAGGCGGCGGACGACGCCCGCAAGATGGCCAAGAACACCAATGTGCAGGACTGGAACCAGGCCACCAATCTGGTCATCACCGGCAAGGCCGCCGGCCAGATCATGGGCGACTGGGCGCAGGGCGAGTTCCAGGTTGCCGGCAAGACGGCCGGCAAGGACTATACCTGCCTGCCCGGCCTCGGCCTGAACGAAGTCATCGCCACCGGCGGCGACGCCTTCTACTTCCCGCTGCTCAAGGATGAGGCAAAGACGAAGGCGCAGGCGGTGCTCGCCGAGACCTTGCTCGATCCGAAGACCCAGGTCGCCTTCAACCTCAAGAAGGGCTCGCTGCCGGTGCGTGGCGACGTCGACCTCAACGCGGCGAACGACTGCATGAAGAAGGGCCTCGCCATCCTCGCCAAGGGCGCCGTCATGCCGTGGACGGACCAACTGCTTTCGCAGGACAGCCAGAAGCAGAAGGAGGACCTGTTCTCCGAATTCTTCGCCAAGCCGGACATGACAGTCGAAGAAGCGCAGAAGCGCTTCGCCGCCATCATCGCTTCGGCCGATTGATCTACCGGCGCCCCGCCAGCTCCCGGTCCCTGCCTAACGGGGGTCGGGAGCATCATGTCCTCATTGCCCCAGCCCGGCTGTCGAGATGAGCAATAGCGAACGTCCCAACCAGCTTTTCCGTAACCTCAATGCGAAGATCGCATCGATTCCGATGGTGCTCACCGCGCTTGTGGTGTTCGTCGGCGGCACGGCGTGGACGGTTCTCTACTCCTTCACCAATTCGAAGCTGCTGCCACGGCTCAACTTCGTCGGCCTCGACCAGTATTATCGGTTGTGGGCGACGCCGCGCTGGCTGATCTCGATCGAGAACCTCCTGATCTATGGCGTGATCTCGCTGGTGTTCTCGCTGGTGATCGGCTTCGTCCTGGCGGCGCTCCTCGACCAGAAGATCCGCTTCGAGGATACGTTCCGCACCATCTTCCTCTATCCCTTCGCGCTCTCCTTCATCGTCACCGGGCTGGTCTGGCAATGGCTGCTCAACCCGGATTTCGGCATCCAGCGCGTCGTGCGCGACCTCGGCTGGACGGGCTTCAGCTTCGACCCGCTCTATAATTCCAGCATCGTCATCTACGGCATTTCCATCGCCGCGCTCTGGCAGGGCACGGGGCTGATCATGTGCCTGATGCTTGCCGGCCTGCGCGGCATCGACGAAGACATATGGAAGGCGGCGCGAGTGGACGGCATCCCCATGTGGAAGACCTACGTGTTCATCGTCATCCCGATGATGCGGCCGGTCTTCATCACCACGCTGGTCATCATCGCCGCCGGCATCGTCAAGGTCTATGACCTCGTCGTGGCGCAGACCAGCGGCGGGCCGGGAATCGCCTCCGAAGTGCCGGCAAAATACGTCTACGACTACATGTTCTTCGCCCAAAATCTCGGCCAGGGTTTCGCCGCCTCGACCATGATGCTGCTCTCGGTGATGATCGTCATCGTGCCATGGGCCTATCTCGAATTCGGAGGCCGCCGGCGTGGTTGATGTCGCTGCCTCCCCATCCGATGCGGGCGTCCTTCGGCGCGACGAAGCCGGGCCTGCCGGCGCGAAGCCGCGGCATGCGCTCTCGCGCCGCAACATCTTTCTCTACGGCACGCTGATCGTCGTGGCGCTCTATTACCTTTTGCCGCTCTACGTGATGATCGTCACGTCGCTGAAGGGCATGCCGGAAATCCGCCTCGGCAACATCTTCTCGCCGCCGGTGGAAATCACCTTCGAACCCTGGGTGAAAGCCTGGGCGACCGCCTGCACCGGCCTCAACTGCGACGGGCTCTCGCGCGGTTTCTGGAATTCGGTGCGCATCACCGTGCCGTCGGTGCTGCTGTCGATCGCGATCGCCTCGGTGAACGGCTATGCCTTGGCCAACTGGCGCTTCAAGGGCGCCGACACCTTCTTCATCATCCTGATCGTCGGCGCCTTCATTCCCTACCAGGTGATGATCTATCCGATCGTCATCATCCTGCGCGAGATCGGCATATACGGCACCCTGACCGGCCTTGTGATCGTGCATTCGATCTTCGGCATGCCGATCCTGACGCTCTTGTTCCGCAACTATTTCACGTCGATGCCGGAGGAACTGTTCCGCGCGGCGCGCGTCGACGGCGCCGGCTTCTGGGGCATTTATCTGCGCATCATGCTGCCGATGTCGCTGCCGATCTTCGTCGTCGCCATCATCCTGCAGGTCACCGGCATCTGGAACGACTTCCTGTTCGGCGTCGTCTACACGCGCCCCGACACCTACCCGATGACGGTGCAGCTCAACAACATCGTCAATTCGGTGCAGGGCGTGAAGGAATACAACGTCAACATGGCCGCGACGATCCTCACCGGACTCGTTCCGCTCATCGTCTATTTCATTTCCGGCAAGCTCTTCGTGCGCGGCATCGCGGCCGGCGCAGTGAAAGGATGATGATGGCAGCGGCAATCGCCAATCCCAGCGTTTCGATCCAGGACCTGTCGCTCAATTTCGGTGTGATGTCGGTGCTGAAGACGCTCAATCTCGACGTCGCCGAGGGCGAATTCATCGTGCTTTTGGGACCGTCCGGCTGCGGCAAATCCACCTTGCTCAACTGCATCGCCGGCCTGCTCGACATTTCGGAAGGTCGCATCTTCATCAAGGGCAAGAACGTCACCTGGGAGGAGCCTAAGGACCGCGGCATCGGCATGGTGTTCCAGTCCTACGCGCTCTATCCGCAGATGACGGTGGAGAAGAACCTGTCCTTCGGTCTGCGCGTTGCCGGCCTGGCCAAGGACGAGATCGCCAAGCGCATCGCACGCGCCGCCGAGATCCTGCAGATCGAGCCGCTGTTGCAGCGCAAGCCCTCGGCGCTCTCCGGCGGCCAGCGCCAGCGCGTGGCGATCGGGCGGGCACTGGTGCGCGACGTCGACGTCTTCCTGTTCGACGAGCCGCTCTCCAATCTCGATGCCAAGCTGCGGGCGGAACTGCGCGTCGAGATCAAGCTGCTGCACCGCAAGCTCGAAAACACCATGATCTACGTCACCCACGATCAGATCGAGGCAATGACGCTCGCCGACCGCATCGCCGTGATGAAGGGCGGCGTCATCCAGCAGCTCGACGCGCCTCAGACCATCTACAACCGTCCGGTCAACCGCTTCGTCGCCGGCTTCCTCGGCTCGCCGGCGATGAACTTTGTCGACGGCCATTTGGAAAACGCGGATGGCGGCTGGCATTTTCTCGCCGATGGTCTGAAGATTCCACTCAGTACCTATGATTTCGATCGGCAGCCGGAACCCGGACCAGCCGTGTTCGGCATCAGGCCCGAACATGTGAGTCTGAACAGCGGCGCCGGCTGGCCGTTCTCGGCGGCCAGCAAAGTCGAAGTGGTGGAACCGATGGGCTCCGACACGCTGGTCTGGCTGCAGCTCGCTCAACAGAAATTCAGCGTCCGGGTTACCTCGGAGCGTACGCCCCGGAATGATGAGGCGGTGACTGTCGGCTTCGATCCGATGCGCGCTTCGCTCTTCGACGCCCAGACCGGCAACCGCCTTTAACCTCCCAAGCAGAACGGACAGGACATGAACTGGTCATTCCAACTCTACAGCGCTCGCAATTTTCAACCATGGAACGACGTGGTGAAAATGCTCGGCGAGCTCGGCTACAGCCAGGTCGAAGGCTTTGGCGGCGTCTATGACGACCCGAAGGCGTTTCGCGCCGAGCTCGACAAGAACGGGCTTGCGATGCCGACCGGGCATTTCTCGATCGAGGCGCTGGAGAACGATTTCGACGGCGTGCGCAAGATCGCCGACGCGCTCGGCATCACGCTGCTGATCTGCCCCTATCTGATGCCTGATCAGCGGCCGTTCGACGCCGCCGGCTGGCGCGGCTTCGGCGAGCGCCTGGCCAAGGTCGGCGAGGTGGCAAAAAAGGCTGGCTACGGCTTTGCCTGGCACAACCACGATTTCGAGTTCAAGGCGCTTGCGGACGGCTCGCTGCCGCAGGACCACATCCTGTCCGCGGCACCGGACATCGGCTGGGAAATGGATGTCGCCTGGGTGGTGCGCGGCGGCGCCGATCCGCTGCCCTGGATCGAGAAGCATGGCAAGCGGATCGTTGCCGTCCACGTCAAGGACATGGCGAAGCCGGGCGAGGGGCTGGACGAGGACGGCTGGTCCGATGTGGGTCACGGCACGATCGACTGGGCGGGCCTGTTCAAGACGTTGCGCGCCAAGAGCGCGGCGCAGTATTTCGTCATGGAGCAGGACAACCCCAACGACATCGAGCGCTATGCCCGCCGCTCAATCGCAGCAGCCAAGAGCTGGCAGGAGTAATCGAAATGGCAGAGAAACTTGGCATCGGCGTCATTGGCTGCGGCAACATCTCGAAGGCGTATTTCTCGCTGGCGCCGCTGTTCCGCGGCATCAAGATGCGCGCCTGCGCGGATATCAACATGGAGGCCGCGAAAGCGCGGGCGAAGGAGTTCAAGCTGCGCGCCGAGACGGTCAACGACCTGCTCAAGGACGACGAGATCGACATCATCGTCAACCTGACGGTTCCGGCGGTGCACTACGAGATCTCCAAAGCGGTGCTCGACGCTGGCAAGCATGTCTATTCGGAAAAGCCGTTCGTCTTGTCGATCGAGGAAGGGCTCGATCTCAAGAAACGGGCCGAGAAGAAGGGCCTGCGCATCGGTTCGGCGCCGGACACGTTCCTCGGCGGCGCGCACCAACTGGTCCGCGATCTCATCGACAGCGGCAAGCTCGGCGCGATCACCAGCGGCACCTGCCATGTGATGGGCCACGGCATGGAGCACTGGCACCCCAACCCGGATTTCTTCTTCCAGCCGGGCGCCGGCCCGGTGCTCGACATCGGGCCATACTATGTCACCAACCTGATCCAGTTGATCGGGCCGGTGAAGCAGGTGGCCGCCTTCGCAACGACGCCGGCCAAGGAGCGCACCATCAGCTCCAAACCGCGGGCGGGCGAGAAGATCCCGGTGAACACGCCGACCACCATCCATGCGCTGCTCGAATTCGCGAATGGCGCGGTGATCACGCTCAACACCAGCTGGGACGTCTGGAGCCATGGCCACGCGCCGATGGAGCTCTACGGCGAATTGGGCACCGTCTTCGTGCCGGATCCGAATTTCTTCGGCGGCGATGTACGCTTCACCGACTCGGCCAAGCCGGTGAAGAGGCTGCCCAAGTGGAACCATCCGTTCGGCGTGCCGAACGAGATGCACGGCCAGGGCATGATGGCTAATTATCGCACCGCCGGCCTTGCCGACATGGCAATCGCGATTGGCGAAGGGCGGCCGCACCGCTGCTCGATGGAGCTGGCGCTGCACGCCGTCGATGTCATGACCGGCATCCTGCGCTCGGGCGAAAGCGGCAAATATGTCGCCATGCAGACGACCTGCGAGCGGCCGGCCGCGCTCGGCGTCAAGGACGCGAAGGCGTTGCTGGCGAAGAAAAAGTAGGTGGCAACCCCTCTCCCCGTTCCGGCGGGGAGAGGGTAAGGGTTAGGGGCAAGCATCGATTCAAATCAGGTTGGCGGTGGTCGCCAGCCGTTTCGATCCCGAAGGTTCCCCATGTCCTATGTCGCCGCCGAAAACCGCTACGAGAAGATGATCTATAATCGCTGCGGTCGGTCCGGCCTGAAGCTGCCGGCGATCTCGCTCGGGCTGTGGCACAATTTCGGCAACGACACGCCGCACAAGACCAAGCAGGCGATCGTGCGCAAGGCCTTCGACCTCGGCATCACGCATTTCGACCTCGCCAACAATTACGGCCCGCCGCCCGGCTCGGCCGAAACCGCGTTCGGCGAGATCCTGCGCACCGATTTCGCCGCCTACCGCGACGAGATGATCATCTCGACCAAGGCCGGCTACGAGATGTGGGCCGGTCCGTATGGCGAATGGGGCAGCCGCAAATATGTGCTGGCCAGCCTCGACCAGAGCCTCAAGCGAATGGGGCTCGACTATGTCGATATCTTCTATTCGCACCGTTTCGATCCCGAGACGCCGCTCGAAGAAACGATGGGCGCGCTCGACCACGCGGTGCGCTCGGGCAAGGCGCTCTATGCCGGCATCTCCTCCTACAACTCGCAGCGCACGCGGGAAGCAGCCGACATTTTGCGCCAGCTCGGCACCCCTTGCCTCATCCACCAGCCGAGCTATTCGATGCTCAACCGCTGGGTCGAGGAGGATGGGCTGCTCGACACGCTGGAGGGGCTCGGCATCGGCTCGATCGTGTTCTCGCCGCTGGCGCAGGGCATGCTGACCGACAAATATCTCGGCGGCATCCCCGAGGGCAGCCGCGCATCCCAGGGCAAGTCGTTGCGACCGGCCTTCATCAACGACAAGTCGATCGCCAACATCAAGGCGCTCAACGCCATTGCCGGCCGCCGCGGCCAGACCTTGGCGCAGATGGCGCTGGCCTGGGTGCTACGCAAAGGCCGCGTGACCACGGCGCTGATCGGGGCCAGCCGGCCGGAACAGGTCGAGGATTGCGTCGGCGCGCTCAAGGCGCTCGAGTTCTCCGACGCCGAGCTCGCCGAGATAGACAGCCACGCCCGCGAGTCCGACATCAACCTCTGGGCGGCTTCGGCCGAACGCAAGGGGCCGCCGCGCAAGTAGCGATTAGAGCAATTCCAGGAAAAGTGTGAGCGGTTTTCCGCCCGGAATTGCCCCAAAACAAGGAGATAGGGCATTTCGCCGTTTCCGTGAAACGGTGAAATGCTCTAACTGGCGAACCATCTCGTCGGGGCGCGCACCAGATGCGCTGCTGCGGAAACAGTGGCAAAATCGCTCGTTCGTCGTTATCTCAGGGGAATTGAAGTCGTTCGCGAGATCTGCTGCGAGCGTCGATTGGGCGAACAAGATGACGGCAAGAGATGCGCTGACCAAGAACCAGCTCTGCGTGCTCGAGAAGCTCGAGGCGTCCAGCGGGCCGCTCAGCGCCTATACTTTGCTCGACCAGTTGCGCGAGCGCGGTTTCCGCGCGCCGCTGCAGGTCTATCGGGCGCTCGACACGCTGGTGAAGTCCGGCTTCGTGCACCGGCTCGAAAGCCTAAACTCCTTCGTCGCCTGCGCCGAGCCGCACGACCACAGTCATTCGATGACGGCCTTCGCCATCTGCGACAATTGCGGCCAGGTGACCGAGATGTCCGACCACGATGTCGGCCACCGGCTGGACGAATGGGTGCGCTCGACGGGATTTGCCGCCAAGAAGGCGGTGATCGAGTTTCGCGGTGTGTGCGCCAAGTGCAGGGCTGAGGCTGCGTAAGCCTTCACTTCGTCATACTAGGGCGGAGCAAGGAGCGAAGCGACGCGCGCAGACCCTAGTATCCATTCCGTGACATACACGCACCGCCACGGTGCAGAATCTGCATTGACAAGCGGCGTGCTCGGCAAGCTATCCACAACCGCCGCGCACTACGGCGCGCGTCGCGGCATGGATCCTCGGGTCTGCGCGCGTCGCTTCGCTCCTTGCTCCGCCCGTGGATGACGAACGAACGTGAGACGCCTAATGCGCCTCGTCCCAATTATCCGCGGCTCGCGCATCGACATGCAGCGGCACCGACATCGAGACCGCCGGCATCGGCGCATTCTCCATCACCTTGCGCACCACGGGGATCGTCGCCTCGACCTCCGCTTCCACCGTCTCGAAGATAAGCTCGTCGTGGACCTGCAACAGCATGCGGGCCGAGAGCTTCGCCTTCTCCAGCGCTTCTTCCATATGCACCATGGCGCGGCGGATGATGTCGGCGGCGGTGCCCTGGAGCCTGGCGTTGATTGAGGCGCGCTCGTTGAAGGCGCGCACCGACGGGTTGGAAGCCCTTATCTCCGGATAGTGGATGCGGCGGCCGAAGATTGTCTCGACGAAACCGTTCTCCCGCGCATAGGCCTTGGTCTCCTCGATATAGTCCCGGATGCCCGGAAAACGCTCGAAATAGCGTTTGATGTAGGCGCCCGCCTCTTCGCGCGGGATCGACAGCTGGTTGGCGAGGCCGAAGGCCGAGATGCCGTAGATGATGCCGAAATTGATCGCCTTGGCGCGCCGGCGCACTTCCGAAGGCATGCCTTCGACCGGCACATTGAACATTTCCGACGCGGTGATGGCATGAATGTCGGCGCCGTCGGCGAAGGCCTGCTTGAGCTGTGGGATCTCGGCGACATGGGCAAGCACGCGCAATTCGATCTGGCTGTAGTCGGCCGAGACCAGCTTGTGGCCTTTCTCCGCAATGAAGGCGGTCCTGATCTTGCGACCTTCCGCCGTGCGCACCGGGATGTTCTGCAGATTGGGATCAGAGGATGACAGCCGCCCGGTGGTGGTTGCTGCCAGCGCATAGGAAGTGTGGACGCGATTGGTGCCGGGGTTGATGAAACCGGGCAGCGCGTCGGTATAGGTCGACTTCAGCTTGGTGAGCTGGCGCCAGTCGACGATCTTGCGCGGCAGCTCGTGGCCCTCGGCGGCGAGATCTTCTAAAAGCTGGGCCGAGGTCGACCATTGGCCGGTCTTGGTCTTCGAGCCGCCTGGCAGCCCCATCTTGCCGAACAATATGTCGCCGAGCTGTTTTGGCGAGCCGATGTTGATGCGCTCGCCGACGATCCCGTAGATCTCTTCCTCGACGCGGGCCGCGCCTTGAGCCAGCTCGCCGGAAAGCCGCGACAGGATCTGGCGGTCGACCGAGATGCCGCGCTGCTCCATGCGGGCAAGCACGGGCACAAGCGGCCTTTCCAGACGCTCATAGACGGAAACGAGGCCCTTGGCGGCAAGCCTCGGCTTCAGCACCCGCCAGAGCTGCAGCGCCAGGTCGGCCTGCTCGGCAGCGTAGGCGGTCGCGCGTTCGATATCGACCTGATCGAAGCCGATGGCGCTCTTGCCCGAGCCGGCGAGCTCCTTCTTCGAGGCCGGCGCGTGGCCGAGCCATTTCTCCGACAGCGAGACGAGGTCGTGACCGCCGGATGTGCCGGCATCGAGCACGTAGGAGATCAGCATTGTGTCGTCGAACGGACCGATCTCGATGCCGTGCCGGCTCATCACGACGATGTCGTATTTCATATCCTGGACGATCTTGAGGACCGATCGGTCCTCAAGCAGCGGCTTCAGCAGCGCCAGCGCCTTGCGGACCGGGATCTGGTTCTCCAGCATGCCGCCGCCGAGCAGATCGCCATTGCCGCTCTTGTGGGCGAGCGGCACATAGACGGCGCGGCCAGGCGCGAGCGCCATGGACAGGCCGATCAGGTCCGCCCGCATCGGGTCGGACGAGCTGGTCTCGGCGTCGAACGCAAGGACACCGGCGTCGCGGGCTTCGGCTATCCAGGCCTCGAGCGCGGCCGTGTCGCGGATGGGGGCATAGGCCGAAGGGTCGATCTTGCGAGCGGCCGCCTGCTCCAGCCGCAGGGCAGAGAGGAGCGATGGGGTATCGCCTTGTGGCGGCGCGTCCTCGCCCCTGACCGGCGCCGCCGGCTTTGCGGCATCGTTCGGCGCGGCCGCCGGCCTTGGCCCCGGCGGGGCGCCGGCGCCGACATCGGGGCCATGCGCGGTATCGGCGCGCTCGATGGTGACGGCGGTGGCCTGGACGTCGCCAATGTCGGTTGCGGTCGCTTCGGCGACGCGTCGGGTCAGTGTGGTGAACTCCATCGTCTTCAGGAAGCCGATCAGCTTCGGGCCATCCGGCGCATGCAGGACAAGATCGTCCAGCCCTTCCTTCAGCGGCACGTCGTTCTTCAACGTCACCAACTCGCGCGAGATGCGCGCCTTATCGGCATTGGCGATGATGGTCTCGCGCCGTTTCTCCTGCTTGATCTCCGAAGCGCGCGCTAGCAGCCCGTCAAGGTCGCCGAACTGTTCCAGCAATTGCGCCGCGGTCTTCGGGCCGATGCCCGGCACGCCCGGAACATTGTCGACCGAGTCGCCGGTCAGCGCCTGCAGGTCGATCATCTTTTCGGGCGGCACGCCCCATTTCTCGATCACCTCGGGAATGCCGATCTGGCGATCCTTCATCGGGTCGTACATGCCGACCGTCGGACCGACCAACTGCATCAGATCCTTGTCGGAGGAGATGATGGTGGTATCAGCGCCGGCTTCGCAAGCCAGCCGGCAATAAGTCGCGATGATATCGTCGGCTTCAAAACCCTCCGTCTCTATGCAAGGGACATTGAAGGCTGCGGTCGCCTGGCGGATCAGGCCAAATTGCGGGATCAGGTCTTCCGGCGGCGCAGAGCGGTTGGCCTTGTATTCGGGGTAGAGATCGCTGCGGAAGGTTTTCGACGAATAGTCGAAGATGACGGCGAAATGCGTCGGCACCACGCCGACATCGGTGTTGCGGGCGTCCTGCATCAGCTTCCACACCATGTTGCAGAAGCCGAGCACGGCGCTGGTCGGCAGGCCGTCGGATTTGCGGTTGAGCGGCGGCAGCGCGTGATAGGCGCGGAAAATGTAGCCGGAGCCGTCGACGAGGAAGAGGTGATCGCCTTTTTTCATGCCGGCAGGGATAGCGCGGCCCGGCTTCGCGGTCCATGGCTAAGGCTGTGGAACCCACCGGTTCGGGCAACACCCCTGACACATCCTGTCCGGCTGGAATTTGCCGCTCACGGGTATGTTACAAAAGTGTAATTTTCGTGCCCTTGAATCGCCATGTTCACAGACCCAAATACACGTCATCGGCAGTTTTTCGCCGAAGTCCGGAGTAAGGCCCGTCCCCCGCCTATCCCGGGCAAACTGCGGCAGCCTATCCCCCCTCTCCGGGCTGCCGCAACGTTTCGAGTAGAGACCGCCGTGGTTCCCCCTCCACCACGGCGGTTCTTTTTTGCCTTCAGGCAAGCCTTTCCCGCTTGGTCCAATGATCGCGGGCTTTTCGTTTTCGGCATGGCCCTTTAGGGTCTGCCCAAAATCGAAAGGCAAAAAGCATGTCCAGAATCTCTCCGGTCCTCGACCGTCTCGACCAGAACCTCGACCAGAGCCTGGAGCGGCTGTTCGGCCTGCTCGGCATCAAGTCGATCTCCACCGATCCGGCCTTTGCCGCCGATTGCCGCGCGGGTGCCGAATGGCTGGTCGCCGAGCTCAAGCTGATCGGCTTCGACGCGAGTGTGCGCGATACGCCTGGACATCCGATGGTGGTGGCGCATCACGAGGGACCGGCGGGCGCGCCGCATGTGCTGTTCTACGGCCATTATGACGTCCAGCCGGTCGATCCGATCGAATTGTGGGAAACCGATCCGTTTGCGCCTTCGATCAAGGAGATCGAGCCCGGCCGCAAAGTGATCACCGGGCGCGGCTCGGCCGACGACAAGGGCCAGCTGATGACCTTCGTCGAGGCCTGCCGCGCGTGGAAGCAGGTGCATGGCAACCTGCCTTGCCGCGTCACTATCCTGTTCGAAGGCGAGGAGGAATCCGGTTCGCCGTCGCTGAAGCCGTTCCTGGAAGCCAACGCCGCCGAGCTGAAGGCGGATTTCGCGCTGGTCTGCGACACCAGCATGTGGAACCGCGAGACGCCGTCGATCTGCGTGTCGCTGCGCGGCATGGTTGGCGAGGAGATCACCGTCAAGGCGGCCAACCGCGACCTGCATTCGGGCCTCTATGGCGGCCCGGCCGCCAATCCGATCCGCATCCTGGCCAAGGTGCTGGCGGATATTCACGACAAGGACGGCCGCGTCACCATTGCGGGCTTCTATGACGGCGTCGAGGAGACGCCCTCGCAGGTGCTGAAATCCTGGGAGGGACTTGGCGAGACGGCCGAGACCTTCCTCGGACCGGTCGGCCTTTCCATTCCCGCCGGCGAGAAGGGCCGCTCGGTGCTCGAGCTCACCTGGGCGCGGCCGACCGCGGAATTCAACGGCATCATCGGCGGTTATACCGGCAAGGGTTTCAAGACGGTAATCGCGGCGCAAGCGTCGGCGAAAGTGTCGTTCCGGCTCGTTCACAAGCAGGATCCAAAGAAGATCCGCGCCGCCTTCCAGGCTTTCGTGCGCGAACGCATTCCCGGCGACTGCTCGGTCGAATTCCACCCGCATGGCGGCTCGCCGGCGATCCAGCTCTCCTACGACTCGCCGTTCCTGGCCAAGGCCAAGGATGCGCTGTCCGACGAATGGGAGAAGCAGGCGGTCACCACCGGCGGCGGCGGCTCCATTCCCGTGGTCGGCGATTTCCAGACCTATCTCGGCATGGAATCACTGCTGGTCGGCTTCGGCCTCGACGACGACCGCATTCATTCGCCGAACGAGAAATACGAGCTGACCTCGTTCCACAAGGGGCAGCGGTCCTGGGCGCGCATTCTCGACGCGCTGACCCGCTGAGCGAAAATCAGGAAAACCTTGAAATTCAACTTTCTGTTGATTTTTCTTCGGATCGCGGCGAGGACGAATTAGCTAGCGCGAAGTGCTGCGGCGTTGCGAGGATGCCCCAACGCCGCAGGCGCGACCCGGAGAAGAGAATGACCGATATCCGTTTCCACAAAAACGATCTGCCCGACCTGTCGCGATACAATGTCGGGGCGGTGGCCATCGACACGGAAACGCTGGGGCTCAACCCGCATCGCGACCGGCTCTGCGTAGTGCAGATCTCGCCCGGCGACGGCAGCGCCGATGTCATCCAGATCGCACCAGGCCAGAAGGAGGCGCCGAACCTCGCCAGCCTGCTGCGAAACAACACGATCACCAAGCTGTTTCATTACGGCCGCTTCGACATCGCCGTGCTCTACCATGCCTTCGGCGTGATGGCCGAGCCGGTGTTCTGCACCAAGATCGCCTCACGGCTCACCCGCACCTATACCGACCGCCACGGGCTGAAGGATCTCTGCGGCGAACTGCTCGGCATCGGCCTGTCCAAGGTGCAGCAATCCTCCGACTGGGCGGCCGAAACGCTCTCGCCCGAACAGCTCGAATATGCCGCCTCGGACGTGCTCTACCTGCACAGGTTGCGCGAGGTGCTGGGCGCGCGCCTGGCGCGCGAGAACCGCACCAAGGAGGCGGACGCCTGCTTCCGTTTCCTGCCGACGCGCGCCAAGCTCGACCTTATGGGCTGGGCTGAGGAAGATATTTTCGCGCATAGTTGAGGGACGAAGGTCCGTCGACCCAGCCCGTGGAGAAGTGAAATGGCAGAGCGCAAACCGATCGCGAGCGCGCCCAAGGACGGCTCCAAAGTCACGATCATGTGGAAGGACCGCGACGGTGTCGTCAATGAATCCGTCGGGCAATATCGCGACGGCGGCTGGTGGGTCTACACCGACAGCGACACGCAGAAGAAAGTCGAACCGACGAGCTGGCGGCCGGCAACCGATGATGGGGACGACGGCCAGTAGGTGATCCTCACCTGACGATTTCAGGGCGGGCGCGAGGCTTGGCCGCAACAAGGGGGCGCAATGAGACAGAACACGCTCTATCTCATCATCGGGGCGCTGGTCGCGATTGTCATCGCGCTCGGCATCTATGTCTATCGCGAGCAGACCAGGCCGAAAGGCGTCGAGCTCAAGATCGACGACAAGGGCATTTCGATCCAGCAGAATTGACCATGGTGGCCAGCCGGGAGGCCGGCGCGGTGAGGGGCTAGACCGGCTTTGCGAGACGACATTGCGCCGGGGGGATTTCGGCCGGAGATACAGGGGCTGCGCGGGCTTGCCGTCGCCTTTGTGGTGATTTTCCACATCTGGCCGGCAGCGCTTCCCGGCGGCTATGTCGGGGTCGACATCTTCTTCGTCATCTCCGGCTTCCTGATCACCGGCCTGCTCACCCGCATGGCGCTCAGCGAAGACGGCATCTCGCTGGTCGGCTTTTACACGCGTCGGGTCAGGCGGCTGCTGCCGGCGGCGATCGTCGCGCTCCTGGTCACGCTCGCTGGAACGCTGCTGTTCGTGTCGGACGCATGGTGGGAAGAAACCGCCAAACAGGTGATCGCAAGCGCGCTCTACATGCAGAACTGGCGGCTTGCCGAACAGGCCGTGGATTATCTCGGCGCTGAGGACGCGCCGAGCCCCGTGCAGCATTTCTGGTCGCTGTCGATCGAGGAGCAGTTCTGCATCGTCTGGCCGCTGCTGATGTTGGCGGTCCTGTGGTGGGCCAGGCGTCGCGGACATTCACCGATGCAGACGCTCGTCTTCGTGCTCGGCGTGGTCATGGCGGGCTCGCTCGCGGCTTCCGTCGCTCTCACCCGATCCGATCCGGCTTGGGCCTATTTCGTCACCCATACGCGGGTCTGGGAGCTGGCCCTCGGCGGACTGCTGGCGCTGACCTCCGACCGCTTCCGGCCAAACGGCCGCGTGCGGACAGCGATGGTTGTCGCCGGCAGCTTGGCGGCGCTCGCATCGGCGATGCTGTTTTCAAGGTCGACCGATTTTCCGGGTTTCAAGGCGCTGCTGCCGACACTCGGCACGACCTTGATCATTGCGGCCGGCAGCGTACGCATGGGCCGCTTCCGCGGCCTCGACATCGCCATGCTGCGCTATATCGGCGATCGCTCCTATTCGATCTACCTGTGGCATTGGCCGCTGATCATTTTTTACGCCGCGCAGCGCGGCGCCATCGACCTTGTTGATGGTGTTCTGCTGATCGTCGTCACCCTGATGGTTTCCGAACTCTCCTACCGCTTCGTCGAACAGCCCTATCGCCATTCGCGCTCGTCCCGGGCATGGCGGCCGCTGATCGACGGCACGGTGGCGGTGGGGTTGTGCGTGGCGGTGGCCGGCGGACTCGTCTACGCGATCGACCGGCAGCCCATCGATACCGGCCTGATCGGAACGCCGAATTATCCGGGACCTGCGGCCTTGCTGGCGAACGCTGTCGTACCCCAGGGTGTCAAGCCATTGCCGCCCTTGAGCAAGATCGGCAGCGACGTGCCCGTCATCTACAGGATGAAGTGTCATCAGCAGCAGAAGGGAACCGACGCGACCGGTTGCCAGCTCGGCGACCCGGCGGGGACGAGGACCATTGTCGTGATGGGCGATTCCCACGCGGCGCAATGGGTGCCGGCCATCGACAAAATCGCCAAAGACAGAAAATGGAGGCTCGTCACCTTCACCAAGGCGGCATGCCCGGTAACCCGGGTCACTATCCTTGACGACGGCAAGCCGTACGAGCAATGCGCGCTGTGGCGGGAGAAAGCTCTCGCTGAAATCGCCAAATTGAAGCCCGATTTCGTGATCACCAGCCAGAGCAACTACACCAGCGTTACCCAGGGTGCGATGATTGAGGGATTGCGCAGTGTCTGGGGCGAGCTCACAAGTCAGGACGTGCGCGTCGTCGCCATCCGCAACACGCCTTTCAGCCTGTTCGACCCGCGCACCTGCCTGGGCACGGACCCGGCCAAATGCATCAATCCGCGCGCCGAGGTCGAACGGGAAAACATCTACGCGCTCGCCGCCCGGTCCGTGGCGGGGGTGACCGTGGTCGATATGAACGATGCGCTCTGCGGCAAGGACAGCTGCCCGGCGGTGGTCGGCAACATCGTCGTGCTGCGCGACAACCATCATCTCACGGCAACCTACGCGCTGGCGCTGGCGCCCTATCTGGCCAAGGCAGCGGGATTTTGAGCAACGTCACAACGAGATTGCCGCAGGGCCGTCGACTTGGCTGCGAACGACGCCGCGAGACCGTTGGATTCAGAAAATCCTAAGGGTTTCAAAAGGCTGCATAAACCCTGCTTTAACCCGCCTTTAAACCGCCGCATCTAATCTTCAACCCGAACGCCATCGGCACCCGGGGGCAGGCTAGCAAGAGCGCATGGCGAACCGCAGAAACAGTCGCATCGAACCGAGTTTCGAGGAGGCGCCGCGCGCGAAATCCTCCGAAGGCTTTTCGGTGAGCGAGGAGGATCGCGTCGTGCCGCGCAGCCGTAAATCCACTGCAAAGGGCAGATCCGCAAAGAAATCACGCGGTCGCGGCCGCGACCGCAGCCGGCGGGGCTTGCTTGGCATCGCCACCCGCCTGGTCTACTGGTGCTTCGTGTTCTGCATCTGGGGCGGCATCGCGGCGGCCGGCATCGTCGTCTATTACGGCGCCAAGATGCCGGCGGCGACCACCTGGTCGATCCCCGACCGCGCGCCCAACATCAAGATCGTCTCGGTCGATGGCGGGCTGATCGCCAATCGCGGCATGTCGGGCGGCGAGGCGGTCGGCCTGCACGAAATGTCGCCTTATATCCCGCAAGCCGTCGTTGCCATCGAGGACCGCCGCTTCTATTCGCATTTCGGCATCGATCCGATCGGGCTTTCACGCGCCATGGTCACCAACGTTCTCGGCGGCCATTTCTCGCAGGGCGGCTCGACGCTGACGCAGCAGCTGGCCAAGAACCTGTTCCTGACGCCGGACCGCACGCTGGAGCGCAAGGTGCAGGAAGTGCTTCTGGCGCTGTGGCTCGAACACAAGCACAGCAAGGACCAGATCCTCGAAATGTATCTCAACCGGGTCTATTTCGGATCCGGAGCCTATGGCGTGGAAGCGGCTTCGCGGCGCTATTTCGGCAAGAGCGCGCGCGACGTGAGCCTTTCGGAGGCCGCGTTGCTGGCCGGGCTGCTCAAGGCGCCGTCCAAGCTTTCGCCGGCACGCGATCCCAAAGCGGCCGAGGAGCGGGCGCAACTCGTGCTCGCGGCCATGCGCGCGGAAGGCAAGATCAGTGATAAGGAATATAAGGTGGCGCTGAGCGCGCCGGCGACGCGCGCGCCGTCCTACTGGACCGGCTCCGAGAACTATGTCGCCGACACGGTGATGGAGGAGCTTCCCGATCTCATCGGCGAGGTGCGCGGCGACATCGTCGTCGACACCACTGTCGACTTGACCCTGCAGAAGCTTGCCGAACAGTCGATCCGCCGGCTGATCGACGAAAGCGGTAAGAAGCTCAACGTCAGCCAAGGCGCGCTGGTGTCGATCGATGATTCCGGCGCGGTGCGCGCCATGGTCGGCGGCTATGATTATTCGACCAGCCAGTTCGACCGCGCCTCGGAAGCGCGCCGGCAGCCGGGCTCGGCCTTCAAGCCGTTCGTCTACATGGCGGCGCTGGAGGCCGGCCGCACGCCGGACAGCATCCGCAACGACGCGCCGATCAAAATCGGCAAATGGACGCCGGACAATTACGGCGGCAAATATTACGGCAAGGTGACGCTGGCGACGGCGCTGGCCAAGTCGCTGAACTCAGTGGCGGCGCAGCTCACCATGGAAGTCGGGCCCGACGCGGTGGTGGAAGCCGCGCATCGCATGGGCATCCAGTCCGACCTGCAGGCCAACACCTCGATCGCGCTCGGCACCTCGGAGGTGACGCCGCTGGAGCTGACTTCCGCCTACGTTCCGTTCGCCAATGGCGGCTACAAGCCGGACGTCCATTTCATCCGCCGCATCACCACCGGCGAGGGCAAGGTGCTTTACGAGAACAGCGGCGGCAGCGCGCCGCGCGTCGTCAAGGCCGACACCGTCGGCATGATGAATTCGATGATGACCGGCACGGTCGAGATCGGCACCGCCAAGAAGGCGGCCTTCAATTGGCCGTCGGCCGGCAAGACCGGCACCAGCCAGAACTCGCGCGACGCCTGGTTCGTCGGCTACACCGCCAATCTCACGACGGGCGTGTGGTTCGGCAATGACGACGGCAGCCCGATGAAGAAGGTCACCGGCGGCGCCCTGCCGGCGCAGGCCTGGCACGAATTCATGGTGGCCGCGCATGAGGGCGTGCCGGTGCGGCCGCTGCCCGGCACCTGGAAGTCGACGCCGTCCGACACGATCGTGCCGGACGAGATCCCGTCGGCGGATGCTGCGCAGCCGTCGCCTGCGCCGCCAGCAGCCGTCGGCCAGTCACAGCCTGCTACTCCATCGCAGCCTGTCGCCCAGGCGCCCGCGCGTCAGGTGCGGACCGCGCGACCTGCCGAGACCGTCGATGCCGCCGGCTTCGGCATGCCGAGCGACAGCGGCGAAACCGCCTCGATCAAGCATCCGGTGCCGCCCGGCAATGTCGGCGGCCCGACGAAAAAGCGCCAGACTTCGATCCTCGATATTCTGAGCGGGGGTTAGAGCGGCAACTTCACCTCTCGCAATGGCAAGCGCCTTCGGCTACATGTCCGGCCGGAGACAAAACCATGGCCGAGACCGACAGCAGAAAAACAATCGTGCTCACCGGCGCCAGCCGCGGCATCGGCCATGCGACGGTGAAGCGCTTTTCGCGCGAGGGCTGGCGCGTCATCACCTGCTCGCGCCAGGCCTTCGCCGAGGATTGCCCGTGGCCGGCCGGCCCCGAGGACCACATCAAGGTCGACCTCGCCGACCAGGAAGATGTGGGCATCGCCGTTTCGGAAATCCGTCACCGGCTTGAGGCGCATGGCGGACAGCTGCACGCCCTGGTCAACAACGCCGGCATCTCGCCGAAGCTGAAAGACGGCAGGCGCATGGACTCGATCGAGACGCCGATGCATGTCTGGCGCGACGTGTTCCAGGTCAATTTCTTCGCGCCGATCATGCTGGCAAGGGGGCTGTTCAAGGAACTCGCCGCTGCCAAGGGCTCGATCGTCAATGTCACCTCGATCGCCGGCACACGTGTGCATCCGTTCGCCGGCACGGCCTATGCGACATCGAAAGCGGCGCTCGGCTCGCTGACGCGCGAGATGGCACATGACTTCGGCCCGCACGGCATCCGCGTCAACGCGATCGCGCCGGGCGAGATCGACACGGCGATCCTTTCGCCCGGCACCGACAGAATAGTCGAGACGATCCCGCTGAGACGACTGGGCGCCACTTCGGAAGTGGCCGACATCATCTTCTTCCTGTGCTCGGGCCAGGCGTCCTACGTGACCGGCTCGGAGATCCACATCAATGGCGGCCAGCACGTTTGATGGCTGACTTCAGATCATGGTGACAACGGCCTTGCCGCTGAAGCTGCGTTGCCGCAGCGCGTCCAGGGCCCGGCCGATCTCCGTCCACGGCACGGTCATGGCCACGCGCGTTTCGAGCCTGCCGGCCGCGACAAGATCGAGCAGCGCGGCGATGTCGGCGCCGATGGCTGAACCGGACGTGTAATAGGCGAAGGTCTGAAGCCTCGCGCCTTCGTGGCCCGGAACGAACTGACGGAAACCGATCGGCGTGAGCTCGCCGCTGCTCGAACCGAACATGACGATGGTCCCGCCGGGCGCGATGCGTTCGATCGCATCGGCGAGGCTTTTGCCGCCGACCGACTCGGTGATCAGCGAAAAGGATCCCTCGGCCAGTTCGATCGACTCGACGACCTGCCCGGCGCCCAGATCGCGAAGGTCATCGTGATGCCGCGCCGAAGCGACCGCTGTCACTGAAGCGCCTTGCTCGCTGGCGATCTGGACCTGGAAGCGGCCAACCGCGCCGCTTGCGCCGGTGATCAGGACCTGCTGTCCGGCGAGATCGCCGCCATGGCGCAAGGTTCTCAGCGCCGTCGTGCCCGCGACCGGAAGCGTGGCTGCGGACGCGAAGCTGACCGCGTCCGGCACGACGGCAAGACGATCGGTCGGGACCGCGACCCGTTCGGCCCAGCCGGCCTGGTCGGCCAAGGCGGCAACGCGCGTGCCCGCGGTCGGGCCCGAGCCATCGGCCGCCGCGCGCTCGACAATGCCGGCGATGTCCTGGCCAGGTATCCACCCGTCTGGTCGGATGCCGAGCAGGCGCAGCTCGCCACGATTCAACGATGTTGCATGAACTGCCACCAACGCTTCATTTCCATTGCAGTTTGGGTGATCGACCTCGGTGAGCTTCAGCCGGTCGGGGCTGTCGGAAGAGATGGCGAGAGCGAGCATGGGCCCATCCTTTTGAAATTGGCGTTTGGGAGTCGCGATCGATTGACGAATTGGCTGGAGCCTATCGACTTTCCTGGTTGAAGAATTTAGAGATAAGGCCAGATGATCGCTGAAAGCAGTCAAGGATGAGACAGCCGCTTCGCTGGCCCTGGCTGGATTTCGACGTCGACGACGTGGCTGCGCCGGCGATGGCCGTTGGCGTCGATGTCACCGAGACCAGGGCCGAGGCGCGCGAGCATTGGCACCGCAAGGGGCAGCTCGTCTTCGCGCTCGGCGGCGGCGTCACCTGCCGCGTTGCGAGCGGGCTTTGGATGGTGCCGCCGCATTGCGGGGTGTGGGTGCCGAGCCGCATGGAACACAGCAACATCGCGACGGCGAATGCGCGGATTTTCTTCGTCTATATCGAGCCCGGCGCCGCCGACCTGCCGGACCGGTGCTGCACGCTTTCGATCTCGCCGCTGCTGCGCGAGTTGATCATCGAACTGTCGGAGTGCGCGCCGAACGATGCACGCGGCAACTTCCTGGGAAGCGTGCTGCTCGCGGAACTGCCGCGTATGCCTGTGCAGCAATTGCATTTGCCGATCTCGGCCGAGCCGCGGCTGCGGCGGATCGCCGAAGCGCTGGCCGACGACCCCGCCGATCGCAGCACGTTGGCGCAATGGGCCGGCCGCGTCGCGCTCAGCGAGAGCAGCCTGGCGCGGCTCGTTGTGAAGGAGACGGGCCTGAGTTTCGGACGCTGGCGCCAGCAGCTGCATCTGATCGTGGCACTTAGAGAGTTGTCTTCCGGCGCCAGCGTGCAGCAGGTGTCGGGCGATCTCGGCTATGAATCCGTGACCGCTTTCATCACCATGTTCAAAAAGGCGCTGGGCAAGCCGCCGGCAAAATACCTCAGCGATATCGCGCAGAATGGCGGCTCCGCGTTCCTGGCCTGACATCCATCAAGCGGGCTGCGGATCGATCTCCATGCCAGGCGCGGCCGGATCGGTGGTCTTGCCGGTCACCACCTCGACGATGCCGCGGGCGATCTCGCGCTCGCCCATGATCACGATGTCTGCGCCGAGCCCTTTGAGATGCTCGACCTCGGCATCGGAATGAGCGCGGGCAATGACGTTGATCGCCGGATTGGCCGTGCGGGCCCGAAGCACGATCTGTCCTGCCTCGAAGGCGTTGGGAATGGCGAGGATCAGCCGCGTCGCGCCCTCCGGGTTGGCGGCCGCGAAGACGTCCGCATTGGCGGCGTTGCCGGCGATGGTCTCGACGCCGTCGTCGCGCAGCTTGGCCAGCGTCTTGTCGGCGTCCTCGATCACCAGGAAGGGCAGGGCGGCTTCTTTCAGCGCAGCGCCCACAAGGCTGCCGACCCGACCATAGCCGATGAGGATGGAATGGCCGGCGAGGGTCGTCTTCGGCGGCGGGCCGTCTTCCTTTTCTGGAGCCGCCGACACCGAAGCGACCTGGCCGGGCTCGGTCGCCGGGCCGATAGGCCTTTGCTCTTCGGCCGGCGCGGCCTTGCCGGCGCGCTTTTCCAGCCATGGCTTCATCCAGTCGACAACGAGGAACATCAGCGGGTTGAGCAGGATCGAGAGGATGGCGCCAGCGAGGATCAGGTCGCGGCCCTGCTCGGGCAACAGTTTCAGGCCGACGCCAAGCTCGGCCAGGATGAAGGAGAATTCGCCGATCTGGGCAAGGCTCGCCGAAATCATCAGCGCGGTCGCGATCGGATAGCGGAAGGCGATCACGATAACGAAAGCGGCGATCGACTTGGCGATAATGATGATGGCCAAGGTGGCGAGAATCGGCAGGCCGTTGCTGATCAGGCTGAACGGGTCGAACAGCATGCCGACCGAGACGAAGAACAGCACCGAAAAGGCGTCGCGCAGCGGCAGCGATTCTTCCGCCGCGCGGTGGCTGAGCTCGGATTCGCTCATGATCATGCCGGCGAAGAAGGCGCCGAGCGCCAGCGAGACGCCGAACAGCTTCGCCGCGCCGAAGGCGACGCCGAGCGCGATGGCCAGCACCGCGAGCCGGAACAATTCCCGGGAGCCGGTATGGGCGACGTAATGCAGGATCCACGGAATGACCCTGCGGCCGACCACCAGCATGACCACGACGAAGGCGGCGACCTTGGCGAGCGTGACGCCGACCACGCCCCAAATGCCATAGCTGGCGGGCAGCGAAAGCAGGCTCGCATGGTCGTCGACCTGAGGCTGGCCGCCGAGCACGCCGGCGAGCGCTGGCAAGAGCACCAGCGCCAGCACCATGGCGAGATCCTCGACGATCAGCCAGCCGACGGCGATGCGGCCGCGCTCGGTCTCGATCAGCCGCCGCTCCTGCAAGGCGCGCAAAAGCACCACGGTCGAGGCGACCGAAAGCGCCAGGCCGAAGACCAGGCCGGCGCCCAGCGACCAGCCGAGCAGCCAGGCAAGTCCGACGCCGAGCAAGGTCGCAAAGCCGATCTGCACGATGGCGCCCGGCACGGCGATGGCGCGGACGGACAGAAGGTCCTTCAGCGAAAAATGCAGGCCGACGCCGAACATCAAAAGGATGACGCCGATTTCCGCGAGTTCATTGGCAAGGCTGGCGTCGGCGACGAAGCCGGGCGTGTTCGGACCGACAAGGACGCCAGCGACAAGATAGCCGACGAGCGGCGGGATGCGGAACCGGTTGGCTAAAGCTCCGAAGACAAAAGCAAGCCCCAGACCGGCAACGATGGTGGCGATAAGGGGCGTGTCATGCGGCATTGTGTTTTGCGCGCCTTTCGAAAATTCACGATGTCGGATGGGCGCCCGCCGAGGCCGTCGCCTTCGGCAATATGATGGACGCAGCGGCTATGATGCAACCGCCGCCGCGCAGAATTCGACGCTGAAGGCGGCGCGCACCGGAAATCGGCGCCGCGCCGACAAAGAGACGGCTTCGGGACGCGACCCAGCCTCGAAGCCGCTTTTTTTCGGTGCCTTATGCCGCTTGCAACAGGTTCTCGATGTCGGGAATCGTATGGTTCGTGAGTGTCTTGGGGATTTCCGCCTGCACCTTCTCGCAAACCTCCTTGTGCAGCTTCTGGCGCATCTCGCCAAGCACCTGCGGCGGCGCAATCAGCACGACCGCGTCGAACGCGCCGCGGTGCGCCAGCTTGTAGAGCCGGTCGGCAATCTCGACGGCGAAGCGCTCCTTGCCGAGACGGTGCCAGTCGGTTTCCTCGACGGCGCTGCGGGGACCCTCGTTGCTCTGGCGGCCCGGCTTGTCGCTGCCTTGCTCGCGCGTGGCGGGGTTCTCCTGCTCCATCTCCTGCACCACTTCGAGGTTCGGGAACTTGGCGTCGCCCTGGTTGCGCAGGAAAAGGGCCTTTTCGCCATCAGCCACGATGACCCACAGTCCGTGTTTCAGCTTGATGCTCATGGCGTTCCTCCTTGCTTGCTGCTTGCCGATAGATGGAGCTTGGGATCCGCAAATGGATTGCTAGGCAAACGAGCCGCGAGGCATGATTGTTCCGATCCGGCGATGGCCTCTCGATCGCTTCCGGCAGACTCGGTCGAGCGCCTATCCCGCAGGGTCAGCTTTAATCTACTAACTTAGTAGAATTTAGAATAAACTGTTTTGCGGCTTTCTCGGTCAGGCGCTAAAAATTACGACGGATCAAGGCTGTTTCTTATGCCGCTCCGGCCGTCTCAGCGTCAAAGTAGAATTTTTTTCTCTTGGCCTTCGCAGTTGCGAAAAAGCGATTGCCTGCCGTTCGGCGACGCGCGAGTGCTTGCCTTCTGATTTTGGGCGTGGCCACGTAAAACTGCCAAAGTATTCCAATATTGCTCATCGCCATGTCGCCAGCCAACGCCAAGCTCAATGCCTTTCCCGTCTTCATGCGGGTCGACGGCGAAGCCGTAGCCATCGTCGGCAATGGCGAGGAGGCGCTCGCCAAGGCGCGGCTGCTTTCGCAATCGAGCGCGGTGTTGCGCATCGTTGCCGACGATGCCAGCGACGGCCTGCTGGATTTCATCGCGTCGGCCGGCGCTGTTCACATCAACGCAGCCTATGAGGCCGCGCATCTCCAAGGTGCCGCCCTGGTGTTCGCCGCCAGCGGCGACGAGGCGCTCGATCGCCGCGTCGTCGAGGACGCGCGGCGGCTGGGCATTGCGGTCAACGCCGTGGATCGTCCAGAGCTGTGCGATTTCTTCACGCCCGCATTGGTCAACCGGGCGCCGGTGGCGATCGCCATCGGCACGGAGGGCGCCGGACCGGTTCTGGCGCAGATGCTGCGCGGGCGCATCGACCGCATGCTGTCGCCGTCGCTCGGCCGGCTGGCGGCACTTGCCGCGTCTTTCCGCGCCGCCGCCGAGACGCTGCCGAAAGGCAATCGGCGCCGCCGCTTCTGGACCGATTTCTTCGCCGGTTCGCCGGCCAAGGCCATCGAAGCCGGCGACCTCGCCGAGGCGCATGGCGCGGCGCTCGAGCTTTTGGCTCACGATGCCCCGGTCGAGGGGCATATCGCGCTGGTCGGCGCCGGTCCGGGCGCGGAGGACCTTTTGACCTTGCGCGCGCATCGCCTGCTGTTGGAGGCCGATGCCATCGTCTACGACGCGCTGGTGCCGGAAGCGATCGTCGCCATGGGTCGCCGCGACGCCGAGCGCCTGCCGGTCGGAAAACGCAAGGGCTGCCATTCCAAGAGCCAGGAAGAGATCAACGCGCTGCTCATCGAGCTGGGCCGCGCCGGCAAGCGCGTGGTGCGGCTGAAGTCCGGCGATCCGCTGGTGTTCGGCCGTGCCGGCGAAGAGATGGCGGCGCTGCGCGAGGCCGGGATCGCCTATGAAGTGGTTCCGGGCGTCACCGCCGCTTTCGCCGCCGCCGCCGACTTCGAGCTGCCGCTGACGCTGCGCGGCGTTTCGTCCTCGATGGTGTTTACCACCGGCCACGACCTCAAGGGCAACTCGCTGCCCGACTGGGCCAAGCTTGCCATTTCGGGCGCGACCGTTGCCGTCTATATGGGCCGTTCGGTCGCGGCGGAAGTCGCCGGCCGGCTGATCGAAGCGGGACTGTCGCCGGATACTGCCGTTGCCGTCGTCGAGAATGCCAGCCTCGGCAACCGTCGCCGTTTCCACGGCACGCTTGCCGACCTGCCGTCGCTGGAGGAGCGCGCCGATCTCACCGGACCGGTGATGACGATCATCGGCGACGCCGTCGCCGGCGCCAATTTTGAACAATCCGAGCCGCTCGCGGCACATAAGCATGAGGGCGCGGCTTCAGCCGTGGCCGAAGGAGTTGGGCAATGAAGGTTCTCACCGCGAACAGGCTCTCCGACGGCATCGCCGTCTGGTACGCCGCCGGCGGTTGGGCGGAGACGGTTGGTCACGCCGATATCGCGCATGATAAGACGGCGGAGGACCGGCTGGAAGCGATCGGCGCCGCGGCTGGAGCCAACAACGAGGTGGTCGACGTCAACCTGATCGACGTCACGGTGGTCGATGGCTTGGTCGAACCGGTGCGGCTGCGCGAAAAGATACGCGCCGCGGGCCCGACCATCCGCACCGATCTCGGCAAGCAGGCGAGCCCGCAACCGGCGCGGGCGGCTTAAACCCAAGAAAAGCAGCGGGCGGACGCGCCCTGAAAGACGAAGCATGTACCGTTACGACGAGTTCGACCAGGATTTCGTACACGCCCGTGTCGCCGAGTTCAGCGACCAGGTGCAGCGCCGGCTTGCCGGCGAGATCACCGAGGACCAGTTCCGGCCGCTCAGGCTGATGAACGGCGTCTATCTGCAACTGCACGCCTATATGCTGCGCATCGCCGTGCCTTACGGCACGTTGAACAGCAGGCAATTGCGCATGCTCGGCCACATCGCGCGCAAATACGACAAGGGCTACGGCCATTTCACCACGCGCCAGAACATCCAGTTCAACTGGCCGGCGCTGTCGGACATCCCTGCGATCCTCGCCGATCTGGCGAGCGTCGAGATGCACGCCATCCAGACCAGCGGCAACTGCATCCGCAACGTCACCGCCGACCATTTCGCGGGAGCCGCCGCCGACGAGGTCGCCGATCCGCGTCCCTATGCGGAAATCCTGCGCCAATGGTCGTCGGTGCATCCCGAGTTCTCGTACCTGCCGCGCAAGTTCAAGATCGCGGTGACCGGCGCCGAGCGCGACCGCGCCGCCATCCAGACGCATGACATCGGCCTGCATCTGAAGAAGAACGCCGCCGGCGAGCTGGGCTTTGCCGTCTACATAGGCGGCGGCCAGGGCCGCACGCCGATGGTGGCGAGAAAGATCCGCGACTTCCTGCCGGAGGCGGAGTTGCTGTCCTACTGCACGGCCATCCTGCGCGTGTACAACCTCTACGGCCGTCGCGACAACAAGTTCAAGGCGCGCATCAAGATCCTGGTGCACGAGACCGGCGTGGAGGAGATCACCCGCCAGGTCGAGGCCGAGTGGCAGGAACTGAGGGACGCCGAGCTCAAGCTGCCGGAAGCCGATATCCAGGCGATCAACGCCTATTTCGCGCCGCCGGCGCTGGTTTCCCGTCCGGAAGGCGATGATGCGGTGAAACAGGCCAGGCTCGATTCGAAGAGCTTTTCGGAATGGCTCGACCAGAATGTCGTGACGCATCGCCATCCCGACTATGCGGCGGTGACGATCTCGCTCAAGGGCATCGGCGAGGTGCCTGGCGACGCAACGGACAGCCAGATGGAAGCGGTTGCCGACATCGCCGAGAAATACGCCTTCGACGAATTGCGCGTCAGCCACGAACAGAACCTGATCCTGCCGCATGTAGCGCGCGCCGACCTCAAGGCCGTCTACGACGCGCTGGTCGAGATCGGCCTGGCGACAGCCAATTCCAATCTGATCAGCGACATCATCTCGTGCCCGGGCCTCGATTATTGCGCGCTGGCCACGGCGCGCTCGATCCCAGTAGCGCAGGAAATCTCGCGCCGCTTCGCCTCGCTGGAGCGGCAGCGCGAAATCGGCGAGTTGAAGCTGAAGATCTCCGGCTGCATCAATGCCTGCGGCCACCACCATGTCGGCCATATCGGCATTCTGGGCGTGGAGAAGAAAGGCACCGAGCTCTACCAGGTGACGCTCGGCGGTTCGGCCGACGAAAACACATCCGTCGGCGAGATCATCGGCCGCGGCTTCTCCTCGGATGAGATCACCGATGCCATCGAGCAGATCGTCGATACCTATCTCGGCCTTCGGCTCAGTCCTGACGAACGTTTCATCGACGCTTACCGCCGTGTCGGTCCCGCGCCGTTCAAGGAGGCGCTCTATGCTGGCGAAACCAAGGCCGCTTGACCGGACAGGCGAAGTCGAGACCGGCGTTGCCGCCGAGGCAGCGGGGCTCGACGCGCTGTTGGGCCATCTGAAGCCGATCGAGATCATCGAACGGTCGGCGCACGAATTCCGCGGCGCGGTCGCCGCGGTGTCTTCCTTCGGCGCGGACTCCGCCGTGCTGCTGCACATGATTTCGGAGATCGACCGCGCGCTGCCGATCATCTTCCTCGACACCGGCAAGCATTTCGAGGAGACGCTCGGCTATCGCGACGCGCTGGTCGCCGATTTCGGCCTCACCGACATCAGGGTGATCAAGCCGGAAGAGACCGCGCTCCAACGCGTCGACCCGACCGGCAGGCTGCACGAGACCGACACCGATTCCTGCTGCAATGTGCGCAAGGTCGAGCCGCTGGCGCGCGGCGTCGAACCGTTCCGCGCCTGGTTCACCGGGCGCAAGCGCTTCCAGGCTTCGACGCGCACGGCTTTGCCCGTCTTCGAGGCCGTCGGCTCGCGCATCCGCATCAATCCGCTGGCGCATTGGACGACATCGGACCAGGCCGACTATATGCGGGCGCATGCGCTGCGCGAAAATCCGCTGGTCGCCTATGGCTATCTCTCGATCGGCTGCTTCCCCTGCACGCAGCCGGTGCAGCCGGGCGAGGACGCGCGCAGCGGCCGCTGGGCGGGGCACGCCAAGACCGAGTGCGGCATTCATTTGTCGGGGCTGGAAAAGTCGCTGACCGACGCCTCACTTTAGGATACGCCGATATTCAGGTGATGCCGGCCTGCAAATGGCGACTTCCTGCGCTTCCGGTGCTCACGTACTTCAAGTACGCTCCACTCCGGTTCTCGGAAGCCACCATTTTCGGCTCGGCCTGACCTGAATCTCGACATATCCTTGGGACTCTTTGGAACTTTAGGAATTTTGATGACTGGATCGACGACAGCGGGGACCCGCCTCTGGACCCGTGACGGTTTTCGCGAGGATGAGTGGACCCACGCCGAAAGCGCCGAGGCGCTTGCCGGCAACGGCCGTTTCATCCTGCCTCTGCAGGCTTTTCTCGGGCTGGATGAAGACGTTCGCAAATCGGCCAAGGAGCGTCTCGGCGTGCTGCTGCAGCCCGGCGACGAGCTGGACAAGATAACTGGCCTGCTCGACCAGCTGTCGCTGGTGGCGCTGGCCTTCCCGGCCTTCAATGACGGCCGCTCTTTTTCCAAGGGCGAATTGCTGCGCGCCCGGCATCAATTCAAGGGCGCGGTGCGCGCCACCGGGCAGGTGCTGGTCGACCAGCTGCCGCATATGCTGCGGCTCGGCTTCGACGAGTTTGAGGTCTCCAATCCGGTGCTCTTGAAGCGGCTGGAGGAAGGCCGCACCGGCGGCTTGCCGCTTTACTACCAGCCGGCGGTCGAACCGGAGGCCAAGGGCCCAAAATATTCCTGGCGGCGTAAGCGCCCCAGCTGACGCGGCATTTCATAGGGCAAATGAAATCGCTGTGGTCCGACCAGCGTCGCGCATTTTGTTGGTCAGCTCAGCTCAAGATAGGTTTGGAAAGCTCGCTGCGCTGGTCTGGTCAGACCACATTGGCGATTCGGGCTTCCGCTTCGGCCGACCTGCCCTTAGGATAGGGCCATTACTTCGTACCACGAAATAACGGCCAGCTAAGGGAGGAAGCAGCATGGCAGGCAAGAAGATATTGATGCTCGTTGGCGAGTTCAGCGAGGAATACGAGATTTTCGTCTTCGAGCAGGCCATGCATGCGGTCGGCCACACCGTCCACGTCGTGTGCCCGGACAAGAAGGCCGGCGACGTGCTCAAGACCTCATTGCACGACTTCGAGGGCCACCAGACCTATACCGAAAAACCCGGTCACGATTACATCCTCAACAAGACCTTCGCCGAAGTGAACCCAGCCGACTACGATGCTGTCTATGCGGCGGGCGGCCGCGGGCCGGAATATATCCGCATCGACAAGCGCGTGCAGGCGCTGGTCAGGCATTTCCATGAAACCGGCAAGCCGATCTTCACCATCTGTCATGGCGCGCAGATCCTGATCGCGGTCGACGGCGTGGTGCGCGGCAAGGAAGTCGCGGCGCTGCATTATTGCGAGCCGGAAGTGACGCTTGCCGGCGGCATCTATATCGATGTCGCGCCGACCGGCGCCCATGTCGACGGCAATCTGGTTTCAGCCAAGGGCTGGCCAGGCCTAGCCGCCTTCATGCGGGAATGCCTGAAGGTGCTCGGCACCGAGATCCGTCACGGCGAAGTGCTGATGCGCGACGACAGGAAGGCGGCCTGAAACTTGTCAGTTGCGGCGCGCGGCTATTGACGCCGCGGGTCGTCCGCGTTCTCCGCCTCGGCACCGTCGAGGCGGTCAAGCAGGTCGGTCAACTGCCGGGGCATCTCCCTTTCCAGGCGAAATACCGGCAAGGTGCGCAGAAAGCGCTTCGTCGCTTCGCTGCCCGCCTGCCGCCTAATATCGTTGGCCAATTCGGCGCGCCTGTTGCCGCTGTTGCCGTTCATCGTCCCAAATCCTGTGTCGGCTTCGAAACTCCCGCAGCCGGTTCATGGTTCCCGTAGCAGTGCTCGAGAGCAAGCAAAGCTGCGTGATAGGGTAAAGTTTGAATTAATTTGGAACGGCAGCCTGCCACCAGCCGCCTGCGCTTGCCCCTTGATTTTTGCCCTCCAAACCTCGATATCGGGCGCAAATCCAGAGCAATTCGAAATGACGGGAAACGCGATGAGCGACCAGGCAAAAGACGAACGCACGCCCGAAGAGATGGAAGCCGCCGAGGCTTCCGGCGAGCGTGCGGAGGGCGGCGTCGACGGCGACTACGAAGCGCTGGTGCGGCTGCTGAAGGAAAACGAGGAACTGAAGGACCGCGCGCTGCGCGCGGCGGCCGAAATGGAGAATTTGCGGCGGCGCACCGCGCGCGATGTCCAGGACGCCCGCGCCTATGCCGTCGCCAATTTCGCGCGCGACATGCTGTCGGTGTCCGACAATCTGCGCCGCGCGCTGGACGCGATTCCCGCCGAGGCAAAGGCCAGCGGCGACGCCGGCTTCAAATCGCTGATCGAAGGGGTCGACCTTACTGAGCGCGCCATGCTTTCGGCGCTGGAGCGCCACGGCGTGAAAAGACTCGCGCCCGAAGGCGAGAAGTTCGATCCGAACTTCCACCAGGCGATGTTCGAGATCCCCAATCCGGATGTTCCCGCAGGCACTGTCGTCCAGGTGGTGCAGCCGGGCTATTCGATCGGCGAGCGCGTGCTGCGGCCAGCGATGGTCGGTGTCGCCAAGGGCGGCCCGAAGGCGGCCGCCGAGGCCAAGGTCGAGCCGGGCCCGGTGAACGAGCAGGCCGAGAAGGATGCGTGAGAGTAGCGAATAGGAAGTAGTGAGTAGGGGCTGATATTTATCCCCGGCTTCGTGCTATTTCCCTACTCTATTCGCTACTCACTACTCGCTCGCCCATGAATCCCATCGCGTTGCTCGACTATGCCGGCGTCGCCGTGTTCGCGGCGACGGGTGCGCTTGCCGCATCGCGCAAAGAACTCGACATCATCGGCTTTCTGTTCCTGGCCAGCGTCACCGGCATCGGCGGCGGGACGCTGCGCGACGTCATCCTCAACCTGCCGGTGTTCTGGGTCACCAGCAGCGGCTATGTGCTGATCTGCGCCGTCGTCGCGGTGCTGGTCTTCTTCAGCGCCCACCGGTTCGAATCCCGCTATAAGCTGCTGCTGTGGCTCGATGCCGTCGGCCTTGCCGCTTTTTCGGTGATGGGCGCGGCCAAGGGGCTGGCGATCACCGGCTCGCCCGTCGTGTCGGTCATCACCGGCGTGCTGACGGCGACCTTTGGCGGCATTCTGCGCGACCTGCTTGCCGGCGAGCCATCGGTGCTGCTCAGGCCCGAGATCTATGTCACGGCCGCTCTTGCCGGCGCCGCCATCTTCACCCTTGGCGATCTTGCCGGCCTGCCGGCGCTGGCGTCCAGCCTGCTCGGCTTCGCGGGGGCATTCGCGGTGCGCGGCGGAGCGCTTAAATTCGGCTGGTCGTTTCCGGCCTATAAGAGCCGGCCGGGGCGAAGGCCGGAAGATATTCCGTGAGGGAGTGGGGGTTAGTGAGTAGTCAGTAGTCAGTAGTCAGTAGTGACAAGGCGCGAGCGGTGGTGTCCATCACTACTCACTACTCACTACTCACTACTCACTACTCACTACTCACTACTCACTGGAATCACGCCGCGAAACGCTGCCCTTCACCGCCATAGTAGTTGACATAGCGGGCGCCGATCTCCTTGACCGGCATGACGACGAAGACGTCGACGGTCGAGAATTCGTGGTCGATGACGCAGCCGTCGCCGATGCGGGCACCGACACGCAGATAGCCCTTGACCAGCGGCGGCATGGCGGCGATCGCCGCCTTGGCGTTCACCGCCTCGATCGGCATCAGGTCCATCGAGCAGTAACGTCCCGGAACCGCGCGAACATCCCAGGCGGAGTTGGTGCGGCAATGATGGGCGAGATAGGTCAGCGCCTCGGCATGCGCCGCCGGCACGATGCCATGGAACGAGGCGCAGCCGGTCATCACGCCGATGTCGTAGTGGTTGATATAGGCCCAGATGCCTTGCCAGAGCGCCTCGATGGTGCGTTTGGAGCGGTATTCCGGCAGAACGCAGGAACGGCCGAGTTCGAGGAAGCGCTGGCCGGGATGCCGCGCAATCAGCTTGGTAAGCTCGAACTCGCCCTCGGAATAGAAGCCGCCGGCCGCCGCGGCGATTTCCTGCCGCAGCAGGCGGTAGGTGCCGACGATGCGGCGGTGCTCAGGGCCGGGAAGGGAATTGTCCAACACCAGAAGGTGATCGCAGAGCGGGTCGAACCGGTCGGCGTCGCGCCGGTCCTGCGCCTGGAACAGGTCCTTCCTCGCGCCAAGCTCGTCGTAGAATACCCGGTAGCGCACTTCCTGGGCGGCGGCGATCTCGGCCTCGTTGCGCGCGAGCCGCACTTCGAGATTGCCGATGCGGCCCAGCGGAGCGCCGCTTGCGACGGCGTCGGCGGTGCGGGCGGCGAGCAGGGCGCCGCCGGCATTCGGCCGAGTGTCACATTCAGGCACGACTGTATGCACGAGTGATTCTCCTTCGAGCCATCCCTCTTGGCACGGGGATACGGTGTAGGTGCAACAGGATTGTGACAGTACCGTGATACGACGTGGCGAGCAATACTTTGTCGGCTGGGCAATACACTCAACCGGCTATCTTGTGATCGCGAAAGCCAAGCAAGCCAAGGCGTTCAACGGTTAGAAATTTCCTCAGGCGGCAACCTGGCCCTCGACCGCCTGGACGAGCGCGTCCGGGTCGAGCGGCTTGGTCACGAAACCGCTGGCGCCATGGGCGAGCACGGCATGCCGGGTCTTTTCCTGGCTGTCGGCCGAAAGCACCATGATCGGAATCGGGGGCATGGCCAGGGACTCTTCATGGCGACGGATGGCGGCGATCGCGTCCAGCCCGTCCATGACAGGCATATGCAGGTCCATCAGCACCACATCGAAGCGGAACTTGAGGCCGGCATCGGTAACGGCATCGACCGCGGCCTTGCCGTTGCCGACGATCTTGACGCGGTGTCCGGCCTTGAGCAGCGTGGCGCGGGCGAGCATGGCGTTGATGTCGTTGTCTTCCGCAATCAGCACCGACAGGCCCTGGTCGCGCTTGCGCACCGAGGGGGCACCGCGCGGCTTCGGCAGCGGCTTGGCTAGCGCCGAGCCATGGCTGGTCAACAGCACACGCAGCAGGGTCTCGCCCCGCACCGGCCGGGCCAGGAAGGTGGCATAGCCGCTGGCCCGGAATTCGCCGAGCATGCCGCGATCCGTCGGCGCAATCAGGGTGATGGCCTCGCAGTCGGCAAAGCCAGAATCGCGCAGCCGCTTGAGCAGCCTCCCGTCGCTGTTTTCGAGCGCGGCATCGATCAGAAGGACGTTGCAGCCCGCAGCGAAGGTGGCGGCCTGGCCCGGTGTCGCGGCAACCTCGACGATGCCGCCATGGGCCTTGATCGCGCGGGCGATGGCATCGGCCTCGATGGCGTTTTTCGACACGATTACGGCCCGCCGGTCGGCAAGGATGTTGTGGCGATGCGGCGGCGGCTCGGTCGCGGCGACCGCCGGAAGCTCCAGGACGAATTCGGATCCTTCGCCGAGCCGGCTCGAGACCGAGATCGAGCCGCCCATCGCCGTCGCCAGCCGCTTCGAGATGGCAAGCCCGAGGCCGGCGCCGCCATGCACCCTGGTTGAGGTGCCGTCGGACTGCTCGAATTCCTCGAAAATGCGCTCCATGTCCTCTTCGCGCAGGCCGGGGCCGGTGTCGGCGATGGTGAAGCAGATACGGTCGGTGGTTTCGCTGCGGGCGCGCGTCACGGTCAGCAGCACCCCGCCCGTGTCGGTGAACTTCACCGCATTGCCGATGAGGTTGAGCAGCACCTGGCGCACGCGGCCTGGATCGGCGGTGATCATCTGCGGCACATCGGGCTCGACATGGCAGCCGAGGCCGATGTTCTTGGCGAAGGCCTTTGCGGCCAGAAGCTCGATGATGTTGTCGGCGATCTCGCGCAGCGAGGTCGGCTGGGGCTCGGGTTCGAAGCGGCCGGCCTCGATCTTGGAATAGTCGAGCAGGTCCTCGATGAGCGCGAGCAGCGCGCTGGCCGAGGTGGAAATGGCGCCGACATAGGTGCGCTGTTCGGGCGAGAGGTCGGTGTCGGCAAGCAGCTTCGCCATGCCCATGATGCCGTTCATCGGCGTGCGGATCTCATGGCTGACGGTGGCGAGGAAGCGTGACTTGGCCTGGCTGGCATATTCGGCCCGTTCGCGCGCGGTGATCAGCGAGGATTCGGCGCGCTTGCGGGCGGTGATGTCGCGGGCGATCGCCCGGTGCGAGACCGCGCCCGTGTCCTTGTCGCGCACCGACAATTCGATCCAGGAGAACCAGCGTGGTCCGTTCGGGGTGCGGATCGCGACATCCGTCGAGCTCAGGCATTCATGATCGGAGAAGGCGGCGTCGGGAACGATGCCGACATCGATGCCAAGCTCGGACAACGTCTTGCCGGCAAGATCGCGCGCATCGAGCTCGACAAGCGAGGCAAAGACGCTGTTGGCATAAACGATATGGCCGTCGCGATCGCGATGGACGACGAGGTCGCCAAGCGCGTCGATCAGACCGCGGAAGCGCTCCTCGCTCTCCTGCATCTCCCACATGCGGTCGGCGAGAGTCTCGATCTCGGCGCGGCTGCGCGCGGCGGTCTCGTCGAGAAGCGCTGCGGTGCGGCGCTCATCGCGACGGCTGCGCAGATGCATGGCCAAGCCCGCAAAGGCTATGGCGGCGAGGCCGGCGGTGATGATGAGCGGCGCTCCGGTGAGATGCGCGAGCCCCGCCATGATGGCGATGGCGGCAACGATCGTCAGGAAGGGCAGGCCGTCGTGGCTGGCCCCCGGCAGGTCGGGAGCCAGCGGCGGCGCGACGAGCACCTGCCGCTTCGGCGCATCGGGGATGAGCCTGTGAGCGCCAGCGGCTTTGCTGTCCTGTCTGATGTCGGAGTCCGCGACCATGCGCAGATCATGCCAGACAGAAATTATGGAAGGCTGGGAGGGATCGTTCGAATTTTAGCTATTTGAGCGGATCCGGCTGTCCGCATGCGCGGGCGAAACCGAGCTTCGCGAGGTCGTTGCGAGCTACATATCGACAACGACACGACCCCTGACCTTGCCTTCGACGATATCGCGCGCGGCGGCGACAATGCCGTCGAAACCGATCGTGCGGGACAATGTCGACAGCTTCTTGGAGTCGAGGTAGGTGCCGATGCGGCGCCATGCTTCCAGGCGTACCGGCTTCGGCGCCATCACCGAATCGATGCCGAGCAGCGAGACGCCGCGCAGAATGAAGGGCGCGACGCTTCCGGGCAGGTCCATGCCGCCGGCCAGGCCGCAAGCGGCGATCGCGCCGCCATAGGAGGTCATCGACAGCACATTGGCCAAGGTATGGCTGCCGACCGAGTCGACGCCGCCTGCCCAGCGCTCCTTGGCGAGCGGTTTCGCGGGCTGGCTGAGCTCTTCGCGCGAGATCACCTCAGCCGCACCAAGGTCGATCAGATAGGGGCTCTCGGCGTTGCGGCCGGTCGAGGCGATGACATGATAGCCGAGGCTCGACAGGATCGAGATGGCGACCGAGCCGACGCCGCCGGCAGCGCCCGTCACCACCACCGGACCGCGGTCCGGCACGATTCCGTGCCGCTCCAGCGCCATGACCGAGAGCATTGCCGTGTAGCCCGCCGTGCCGACAGCCATCGCATCATGCGCGCTCATGCCCTCGGGCAGCGGCACCAGCCAGTCGCCCTTGACGCGGGCGCGGCCGGCATAGGCGCCGTAATGCGTCTCGCCGACGCCCCAGCCGTTGAGGATCACCTTGTCTCCCTTGCGCCAGTCGGCATGCGAGGAGGAGATCACGGTGCCGGCGAAATCGATGCCTGGAACCAGCGGCCAGCGGCGCACGACCGGGGCCTTGCCGGTGATGGCGAGCCCGTCCTTGTAGTTCACCGTCGTCGCCTCGACGGCGACGGTGACATCGCCTTCCATCAGGTCGGCCTCGGTGAGGTCGACGACATCGACGGACTGTTTCTTGTCCGCATCGCGCGAGACGAGGATGGCTTTGAAGGTGTCGGGCATGATTTTCTCCTCGCCTCTGTCTGATGAGGAAGTCTGCGGTTTCAACAGCGTGAGGTCAATTGCCAAGGTCCTGGGACTTGGCTTCGCGCCGCCAGCCGATCAGTTCGTCGAAGACGACAAGCGCTGCGCCGACCGAGATGAAGGTGTCGGCGAGATTGAAGACCGCGAAGGACCAGACGGGCGTGTGGAACAGGATGTAGTCGATGACGTGACCGTAGACGGCGCGGTCGATGAGGTTGCCGAGCGCGCCGCCGATGATCAGCGCAAAGCCGATACGAGCGACGACATGGCCGGCCGACGTGCGCGTGGCGAGATAGAGCACGAAGGCGACGACGAGCACGGCGATGACCACTAGGCCGGTATCGCCGAAGGACTCGAACATCGAGAAGGCGATGCCGGTGTTGTAGGTGCGGAACAACGCCAGGAAGGGCAGGAGGTCGACCTTCTCCTGAAAGGCGAGACCGTTCTCGACCAGCTGCTTGATCCACTGGTCGAGCGCAATGGCGATGACGACCAGCACGACGTAAGGCGACCAGTATTTCATTTGGCGGTTCTCATCGGATGTCATTGGCAGGCTCGAGCTTCAACGCGCCGCGCCGGATCTCGAACAACATCACGCCGGTGGCGACCGCCAGATTGAGCGAATCGGCCCGGCCTGCCTGGGGAATTCTGAGCAGCCGGTCGCAGCTTTCGGCGAGACTGTCCGGCAGGCCCTGCTGCTCGTTGCCCATCAGCAGCAGGACCGGTCCCCTGGAGAAATCGACCGAGCGATAGTCGACCGCGCCCTTGAGATGGGTTCCGGCGACAAGGCCGGAGAAATCGCGGCGCCAGGCGAGGAAGGCCTGCTCGGTCGCCCTGGCGACCGGCACGGCGAAGATCGAGCCCATGGTGGCGCGCACCGTCTCCAGCGAGAACGGGTCGGTGGTGTCGCCGACCAGGATGACGCCCTTGGCGCCGACGGCGTCGACGGTGCGGATCACGGTGCCGAGATTGCCGGGGTCGCGCACCCGGTCGAGCGCCACCCAGACATCGCCGTCCCTGGCGCGGATGTCCTTCAGCGGCACCGTCTGCTGCGCGAAGACGCCGACCACCATTTGCGGGTTCTCGCGGCGGGTGATGGCAGCGAGCACCTTTTCGGAAACTTCGAGCACCATGCCGCCGGCGGCGACGGTCCGCGCGGCGACCTTTTCGACGGCCGGGTTGCCGCGTCCGGCCTTGGCGAAGACCAAGGTCCTGATCGACCAGCCGAGGTCGAGGGCATCGATGACCAGCTTCAGGCCCTCGGCCATGAAGGCGTTCTGCTGGTCGCGGAATTTCTTGAGCGCCAGCGCCTTGATGTCCTTGACCAGGGGATTGGCAAGGCTGGTGACTTCCTTGACCTGCCCGACCGGGCGAGCGCCGTCATGTGCCGTCATTCAAGCCACCCAGCGCGAGAACAGCGAAGTCGACAGCGCGCGGCCAGCGGATTTCTCGCGAATGATCAGCTCGCCGGATTCGACCGTGCCGCCGATACCGGCGAAGGTATCGCGCATCAGCGCATGGATGGCGAAGAAGGAAGCGCGGATCGAATAGGCGGTGAGGACGACGGCGAGCGGTTTCGGCGTCAGGATCGAGCGGCAAAGCTCGGTGAGGCCCGGCAGGTCCTCGAACAATTGCCAGACCTCGCCCTTGGGCCCGCGGCCATAGGCCGGCGGATCGAACAGCACGATGTCGTAGCGGCTGCCGCGGCGTTCCTCGCGCTCGGCGAATTTCATCGCGTCCTCGACGATCCAGCGGATCGGCTTGTCGGCAAGGCCGGCCATTTCCTGGTTCTCGCGCGCCCAGCCGATCGCCTTCTTCGAGGCATCGACATGGGTGACCTCGGCGCCGGCGCGGGCCGCCACCAGCGAGGCAAGCCCCGTATAGCCGAAAAGGTTCAGCACCTTGACCGGGCGTCTCGCCGACGCGATCAGTCCCGCCATATGGTCCCAATGCGAGGCCTGCTCCGGAAAGACGCCGACATGGCGAAACGAGGTGAAGCGGCCGAGATAATCGATGCCGTCATGCTTCATCGGCCAGGTTTCGCCCAGCGGCGTTTTGGGAAACCGCCAGCGGCCGATGCCCTCTTCGTCGGTGTCGCCGGTGAAGATGGCGTCGGCGCGCTCCCATTCCTTCGCCGGCAGGGCCCGCTGCCAGATTGCCTGGCCCTCGGGGCGCACGATGCGGTACGGGCCGTATTGCTCGAGCTTCTCACCGACGCCGCTGTCAAGCAGGGCGTAATCGGCGTTTGGCGCGACTTCGAGGATCAACGGCAGGCGCTCGGCAGGCAACGCGCCTTCGCGGCGCGCAAGCACGCGCGGCGCCGGCTTGGCTTCCTGCCGCTCCGCCGGCTTGGTTTCGCGGCGCCCGGCAGGTGCGGCCTGCTGCCGTCCGGCCGCGAACGCATCACGCGGGCGGGGCTGTTCCGCCCTGGCGGGATGCGGGCGGCCATCGCGGCGTTTGTCGCGAAAAGATTTCAAGAAAGGTCATCTCCGGCGGTTCGGCCCGCTTCTGCCACAGCTCAGCCCACCGGCGCAACAAAGCCTGGCTCATTCAATGGTCTGTAATCAGCCATGCCGGATACCGAGCAGGCCGAAACAAAGCGAAACGAAGCCAAGCGCCTTCGCCGCGGCCACCGCCATGTGGCCGGTCTCCCAACGCAGCCGGACGGCCTCGAAATTGTCCGGGATCGGTCCGGGCGCCCAGGTCGCAAGAATGTCGTTGGCCGGCTTGACCAGTCCGAACCAGAGCGCCAGCGAGACGGCATAAAGCAGTGTGGCGGCGAGCACGAGCCAGAAGGCTGTCGCTTGGCCGCGCAGCATCCAGGCAAGCAGCGCCGGGCAGAGGATCGCAGCGATATCGAGCGGCGCTCCAATGACGGCAAAGAGCAGGAACTGACCGTTGAAGACCGTCGCCTCTCGCCAAAGCGCCGGCGACCATTTCGTCAGCCTGGGCCGCGATTCCAGCACATGGGCAAAGGACGGCCCAAGGCTGAGCGCCGCGACGAAAGCGGTCAGCACCGACCAGAACAGCAGGGTCCCGCGCATCTCCATTGTGGGGAGAACGGGAACGGGACGCGGGCGTTCCGTGGCAGAAGGTCGCTTGCCGCGATGTGCAGGCCAGCCCTATTGTCCGGCACGCCGGTTAGCCATTCATGTCCCGTTCAGCCCGCCTGCTCGACCTCGTTCAGATCCTTCGCCGCCATCGCCTGCCGGTGAGCGGCCGCACGCTTGCGGACGCAATCGGCGTGTCGATCCGTACCCTCTATCGCGACATCGCGACGCTGCAGGGGCAGGGCGCGCCGATCGAGGGCGAGGCGGGGCTTGGCTATGTGCTGAAGCCCGGCTTCATGCTGCCGCCGCTGATGTTCAGCGACGAGGAGATCGAGGCGATCGTGCTCGGCTCGCGCTGGGTGGCGAAGCAGCCGGACAAAAGGCTGGCGGCCGCCGCGGCGGATGCGCTGGCCAAGATCGCGGCGGTGCTGCCGGATGATCTGCGCGACGATCTCGATGCTACGACGCTGCTCGTCGGGCCGCGCTCGGAAAATGCCGAAGCGATCGACCTCGGCATCGTGCGGCAGGCGATCCGCGACGAGCTCAAGCTTGGCTTCCTTTACCGCGACGCGGGGGGAGCGGCATCGAAGCGTCTGGTCTGGCCGTTCGCGCTCGCCTTCTTCGACAAGGTGCGGGTGATGGTGGCGTGGTGCGAAACGCGCCAGGATTTCCGGCATTTCCGCGCAGACCGGATGTCCGACCTGACAGTGACAGACATCCGCTATCCGCGCCGCCGCCAGGCGATGCTGAAGGAGTGGCGGGCGAGCCTTGACGCGCCCGGCCGGAACGGCGTGAAAGACGCTTCCGGCTGATCGCTGCTGCCAGAATCTGACAGCAGGTTCGCATATCGTCTCCAAGGTTCAGACACTTTGGAGATCAGATATGACCACGCCGAATTTCGTCATCCTCTATGTCGACAGCCCGGAAAAGAGCGGCGCGTTCTACGCTTCGCTGCTCGGACGCGAGCCGGTTGAATCCTCGCCGACCTTCGTTATGTTCGTGCTCGACAAGGGGTTCAAGCTCGGCCTCTGGTCGCGCCACACAGTCGAGCCGGCTGCGGCGGCAGCAGGCGGTGGCGGCGAGCTCGTGATCGCGGTCGAGAATGCGGCTGCGGTCGACGCCACCCATGCGGATTGGACTGGCAGGGGCCTCAACATTCTGCAGACCCCAACCGATCTTGATTTCGGCCGCACCTTCGTCGCGCTCGATCCCGACAATCACCGCCTGCGCGTCTACTGGCCGAATGGGCAGTAGGCAGTAGGCAGTAGGCAGTAGGCAGTAGGCAGTAGGCAGTAGGCAGTAGGCCTATCTTCCCAATTGCCTGCTGCCCAATCCCTACTGTCTATTTGAGCGCCTTGTAGACGGCGATGCCTGCGGCGAGGTCCTCAAGCGCAGCGCCGACCGATTTGAACAGCGTGATCTCGTCGTCGGTTTGCCGGCCCTGTTTCTCGCCACGCGCGAGCTCGTGCAGGTCGGCGACAATCGCTTCCGGTTTCAGCACGCCGGAGGCCAGCGGCTGGACGATGTCGCCTGCCTCCTTGGTGGCGCTGGCGCGGGTGTCGACATAGACGCGGGCACGGACAATGGCGTCATCATCGCTTTCGCGCATCGTCGGCGTGAAGCCGCCGACGAGATCGACATGGGCGCCCGGCTTCAGCAGCGCGCCCTTGACCAGCGGCGTGTTCGAGATGGTCGCGGAAGCGACGATGTCAGCCTCGGCAAGCTCCGCATCGAGATCGCCGGCGGCACTGGCCGGAAGGCCTTCGGCGCGCAAGGCCGCCGCCACTTTTTCGGCATTGGCCGGCGTGCGGTTCCAGATGCGGATGGATGTGATCGGCCTGACTGCAGAATGCGCCTTGGCAAGGAAGGGCGACAGCGCGCCGGCGCCGATCACCAGAAGCCGCGAGGCGTCCTTGCGGGCGAGATAGGAGGCGGCGAGCGCGGAGGCGCAGGTCGTGCGCCACTGCGTCAGCCGTTGGCCGTCGATCAGCGCTTGCGGCTCGCCGGTGACGCCGTCGAGCAAAAGGTAAAGGCCCATGACCGCCGGCTTGCCGATGGCATTGTTGTCCGGCGACACGGTGACGATCTTGACGCCGATATGGCCTCCCTCGGAGGTGCCGGCGGCGTTGAAGTCGGTCCAGGCTGGCATCAAAAGCAAGGTCGAGGCGGCGCCGTCCGGCCGCTCGATGCCATGATGGTGGCGAACCGGCTGCACGGCGCCATCGCGAAAAGCCGTGCGCAATGTCTCGACAAGGCCGGGAAAGGTCAGCGCGCGGTCGACCTCGGCGGCCGAAATGGTCAGCATTCAAAGCTCCGTGGTGTCGAAAGGACGCTCGACTATCTTCTACGCAATTCCGGACGGAAAACCGCTACGCATTTTGCCTGGAGTTGCTAAAGCGCGTCGCGCTGAAACAGAATCAGGCGGCGCGCTTTAAATCTTTGTTCGATGCATGTCGTTGTCCCAGAACCGCTGCGCACTTCTGGGCGACATGCATTAGTTCGTCGGGTTGGGCAGCGCCGGTCCCTTGGGCGCCACGGGCGTGCGGCTCACCGCCTGGCGCAGGTTTTCCGCCTCGAGGCCGCGCTGGCGCGCGAGCTTGCGATAGCGTCCCTGCTTCACCCAGGTGGCCAGGCTTCCGACGACCATGCCGATGGCCAAAGCCAGGAACAGGAAGATGAAAAGCGGCAGGCTCAGCGTCAGCGCGGGATTGCCGGGATGAAATGGATCGACCGTGAAGGCGACGGGGCCGCGATTGGCGACGGCGAGCGCGATCAGGATGACGGCCAGCGGCACGAAGACCACGACGAGGACGAAGCGATTGAACATCAAATCTCCATGGAGAGGCTTCTTGAAGCGCGCATGTCCTTGTCCCGAAACCGGTCTCCACTTTCGGGAGACATGCGTTTAGGCGCCGAGATGCCGTTTCAACCCGCCGGCCCGGCGCCTATTTGCTGCCGTTCAGCCTTTCGCGCAACTCCTTGCCGGTCTTGAAGAACGGCACCCATTTTTCCTCGACCTCGACGGATTCGCCGGTGCGCGGGTTGCGGCCGGTGCGGGCCGGACGGTTCTTCACCGAAAAGGCGCCGAAACCGCGCAACTCGACCCGGTTGCCCTCAGCAAGCGCGTCGGTGATCTCGTCAAAGATCGCGCCGACGATGTTTTCGACATCGCGCAGGAAAAGGTGCGGGTTGCGTGCAGCAATGATCTGCACAAGTTCGGATTTGATCATAGAACATTCCCCGTAAAACCACTGCAACCGATTATCAGGATGATTTTATTGCTTTTTCGGCTCGTCCCAACGGCACCTTAAGGGTGCCAGACCGAAACGAGACCGTCAAGAAACAAGCGGTCGGCGCCAAGTTCGTGAATGACATCGCCGCCGGCATCCGGCAGGCCGAGCGCCTTGGCCGCCACTTTTGCCATCGACTGGGAAAACAGGAAACCGCCACGCCTGTCCTTGTCCTTCCACTCGACGACCTTGAGCTTGCTGTCCACCCCCTTCGTCGCCAGCCAGTCGATCGCCTCCTGCTCGCCGCCGACGGCGTCGACCAGGTGGTTGGCCAAAGCCTGGCGGCCGGTGAAGATCGAACCGTCGGCAAGCGCCAGCGCCTGCTCATGCGACATCTTGCGGCGATCGGCGACGATGCCGACGAACCAGTCGTAGCTGTCGAGGATCAGCTTGCGCACCATGGCGCGCTCGTCGTCATTGGTCGGCTTGAAGGGCGAGGGCGAAGCCTTGAGCGGCGACGATTTCACCTCCTCCAGCTTGATGCCGAGCTTGTCCATGAGACCGCTGACGTCGGGATACTGGATCAGCACGCCTATCGAGCCGACGATCGATGTCTTGCGGGCGACAATGTGGTCGGCTGCACTTGCGATCATATAGCCGGCCGATGCCGCCAGCGTGCCGACTTCGGCCACCACCGGCTTGTCGCCGGCAAGCTTGCGCACGGCGTCGAATGTGGACTCGCCTCCGACCGTGGTGCCTCCCGGCGAATCGATCGACAGGATGACGCCCTTCACCTCCGGCGACTTGCGGATCGATTCCAGCCTTTTGAGCAGCTCCTCGTCCTCGGTGATGGTGCCTTCAATCTTGACCTTGGCTATGTGGGGGACCGCCCGGCCGGTAAAATTGTCGTCATAGACCCAGGTCGAGAAGGCGATGATCGCTGCCGCCAGAACCAGAAACGCGACCACGCGCCAGAACGTCAGCTTGCGGCGCAAGCGGCGGCGGTCGATCAAGTCGTCGGCTCTCATTGCCATTGTCAGCCTCATGGATGGTGGGAAAGCACGCTTTTAAAGCAAGCTTCTACACACGGCTACCGTTTCCTGGCGCGGGTCATCCGCTTCACAGAAGGGTGACCCCTCTACTTTCTTGTCCTGATGCAATTCCTGTCGGAAACCGCTCGCAGCTTTCCCGGAACTGTTCCGAAAGGCCCGGCTTCGGCCTCCGGCGGTGACGCCGGGCTCACGAAAAATTAACGCAAGCAGTCCGTATCTGCTATGAAGTACACGCCGTCTCGCCGAATTCCTTTCGATTTTGCGCGCGGCAGCTGTCACATTTTTGCAGTTTTCCTCCGCTTGTGCTTGCTTGTAGGTGCCGGCATACCACCTATAGGCGGTGTTTTGGGCGGGCAAAGGTCCATTAGAAAAGTCATGTTGGCGCGATCTGACGAAACGAGCGATGCCGGTGAGGCATCGGCTCCCGCGAACCAAGGCGGCACGCGTGGCGATGCGTTCAACCGCGCCCGGCGGCACTCGCGCCGCGTCCGCGTGCTGAAATTTGCGGTACCGCTGCTCGCGGTCGTGATCGCCGTCGCCTTTCCGGTCTATTCCTACCTCAAAGCGCCGCTGTCGGTATCGGTGCAGGCCGACGGCACGGCGTTTTCCGATGGCAAGCTGGTGATGGCCAATCCGAAGCTCAACGGCTTCACCAAGCAGAAGCTGCCATATTCGCTGACGGCGACCAGGGCGACGCAGGATGTCGGCCAGCAAGCCGTCATCGACCTCGAAGGCATCAACGCCAAACTGCCCGTCGCCACTGACAACATCGTGTCGGTCGATGCCGCGCACGGTATCTACAATCGCGACGCCAACACGATGGATCTGACCAGCGACGTCAGCGTGACGACGACGGACGGCCTGATGGCGAAGTTCAAATCGATCTTCCTAGACATGGGCAAAGGCTCTATGAAGACGAGCAATCCGGTCGACGTCAGCCGTGGCGGGTCGCGCATCACCGCGGACTCGATGTCGGTCGAGGACAATGGCAGGCTCGTGGTCTTCGAGAGCCGGGTTCGCGTCAACATAGATCCAACTGCGCTGAAGGCAGCGGGGGTAAACGGTGGAGAACAGAATGCGTCGCAGTAAATCCGCATGGCTTCCGGGCGCTGCTTCCGCATTGCTGTTTTTGGCAACGGCGCATTCGTTCGCGCAGTCGAGCGCGACCAGCCAGATTCCCGGGCTCAAGCTGTCGGGTGACCAGCCGATCCAGATCGAAAGCGACAAGCTCGAGGTCCGCCAGGCCGAAAGCATGGCCGTGTTCAGCGGCAATGTGACGGTCAATCAGGGGCCGACCCTGCTCAAGGCCGGCAAGATGACGGTCTACTATGTCAAGGATGCCAATGCCGGCAAAAGTGCCGCGGCAGGCGCATCGGCGATGACGGGCGCCGCCAATATCGACCATCTCGAGGTCGAGAACAAAGTCTACATCAAATCGAACGACCAGATCGCCACCGGCGACACCGGCAAATTCGACATGAAGACGCAGGTGCTGGTGCTTTCCGGCAAGGAAGTGGTGCTGTCGCAGGGCGACAATGTGCTCAAGGGCTGCAAGCTCACTGTGCAGATGAAGAGCGGCCTCGGCAATGTCGAAGGCTGTCCTCGCGTCATCATGATGTTCAAGCCGCAGAAACAGGACGCGCAGCAGGGAGCGTCGAGCAAGTAATGGCCGGCGTGACCTCGCTGCTGGCCCGTCTCCCGGGACGGGCAGCCGCACAACCCGCTGCGCCGGCAACGGTCGGCGCCGACAAGGCGAAGTTCAAGGGCACCCTGATCGCCAAGGGGCTAACCAAGAGCTACAAGGGCCGCAAGGTGGTGAGCGGGGTGACGCTCGGCGTGCGCGCCGGTGAGGCTGTCGGCCTGCTCGGCCCCAACGGCGCAGGCAAAACCACCTGTTTCTACATGGTCACCGGCCTTGTTCCCGTCGACGAAGGCTCGATCGAGATCGACGGCTTCGATGTCACCTCGATGCCGATGTACCGGCGGGCCCGCCTCGGCATCGGCTATCTGCCGCAGGAAGCGTCGATCTTCCGCGGCCTGAATGTCGAGCAGAACATCCGGGCCGTGCTGGAGGTGGTGGAAAAGAGCCGCAAGGAACGCGAGCGCACGCTCGACGAGCTGCTCGAGGAGTTTCACATCAGCCATCTGCGCAAGGCGCCGTCCATGTCGCTGTCGGGCGGCGAACGGCGTCGCCTCGAAATCGCGCGGGCGCTGGCGACGCGGCCTGCCTATATGTTGCTCGACGAGCCCTTCGCCGGCATCGATCCGATCGCCGTCGCCGACATCCAGCAACTCGTTCGCCACCTCACGGCGCGCGGCATCGGCGTCTTGATCACCGACCACAATGTGCGCGAGACGCTCGGCCTGATCGACCGCGCCTACATCATCCATGCCGGTCAGGTGCTGACGCATGGCCGCGCCGACGAGATCGTCGCCAACGCCGATGTGCGGCGTCTCTATCTCGGCGAGGGTTTCACGCTCTGACCGCGGGTTTCGACGCGGTTCGATGGCCGCGTCACGGCTTTCGGTCATTTTAGCGCTCGATAACGCTCCGGTAAGCCGCAGCTGCTAGCGTTTTGCTTGACAAGCAAAAGCCGGGCCAGTTTCTATGCCCGACCGAAAAACAGTCGACGCGTAGACGAGGCGTTTGAAGTCCATCATGGCGCTGGCAGCCAAACTGCAGCTCAGACAATCCCAGTCGCTGGTGATGACGCCGCAGCTGATGCAGTCGATCCGGCTGCTGCAGCTCACCCATGTCGAGCTCGAGCGCTTCATCGACGAGGAGATCGAGCGCAATCCGCTGCTGGAACGGGCCGAGCCGCAGGACGATGCCGCCGGCGATCTATCCCAGAAAGGCGAGACATCGCCGGAAAAGGACAGAGAAGGCGACTGGTTCGAGGGCGAGATGGAGTGGAGCGCGGAAGCGATCTCGCAAAAGCTCGATTCTTCCCTGGAGAACCTGTTTCCAGACGACCCAGGCACCAGCGAGAGGCTGGGGCCGGATCTCACGGCGCAATGGAAGTCGGCCGCTGGGGGCGGCGCGGGCGCAGCATCGTCCGAGGGGTTCGACGTCGGCGACATGGCCGCGGCCGCCATCACGCTGCGCGAACATGTCGGCGAGCAGATCGCGCTTGCCTCCTTGAGCCCCGGCGAACGCCTTATCGCGGGTGAGCTAGCCGAAGGGCTCGACGAAGCCGGGTACCTGCGCACCGAACTCGACGAGATCGCGGTTCGGCTCGGCACGGACGGCGCGGCGGTGGCGCGGGTGCTTGGCGTGTGCCAGACCTTCGAGCCGGCAGGACTTTTCGCGCGCGACCTTGCCGAGTGCCTGTCGCTGCAACTGGCGGTGCGCGACCGGCTCGATCCGGCGATGAAGGCGCTGGTCGCCAACCTCGAGCTTCTGGCGCGGCGGGATTTCCAGTCGCTGAAACGCATCTGCGGCGTCGACGAGGAAGACCTGCTCGACATGCTGGCCGAGATCCGCGCGCTGGATCCGCGGCCCGGCCTGGCGTTTTCGGGCGGCGCGAGCGACGCGATCGTCGCCGATGTCGAGGTGCGCGCGGCCAATGACGGCAGCTGGGCGGTGGAGCTCAATGCCGATACGCTGCCTCGCGTGCTGGTGGACAATGTCTATTTCGCCCGCATTTCGAGCCATGCCAGGGACCAGGCGGAAAAAGAGTTTCTCGCCGAATGCCTGCAGAACGCCAACTGGCTGACGCGCAGTCTCGATCAACGGGCCAAGACCATTCTCAAGGTGGCGTCCGAGATCGTGCGGCAACAGGACGCTTTCCTCGTCCATGGCGTGCGTCACCTCAAGCCGCTCAACCTGCGTACGGTGGCCGACGCCATTGGCATGCATGAATCGACGGTCAGCCGCGTCACCGCCAACAAATATATGCTGACGCCGCGCGGCGTCTTCGAGCTGCGCTATTTCTTCACCGCGTCAATTGCCTCCGCGGAAGGCGGCGAAGCGCATTCGTCCGAGGCCGTGCGCGACCGCATCAAGCAGATGATCGACGAGGAAAAGCCCATCGACGTGCTTTCCGACGACGCCATCGTCGACATGCTCAAGGAAAGCGGGGTCGACATCGCGCGCCGCACCGTCGCGAAATATCGCGAAGGCATGAACATTCCCTCGTCGGTGCAGCGGCGGCGGGAGAAGCGGGCGCTCGCGAACGCCGGCCGCTAGGCCGATGCGAATCTCGACAAGCCCTGGCCGGTGCGAGACGGTGCTGATTTCCCACAATTCCCGAGTTTCATTGACAAGCCGCAATGAAGTGTCTAGAAGCCCGCCCGCATGGAGCAGGGCGGTGATGCCCGCTAGCGAATGGGTCCGTCAGACACGGCCATGGACGGCCAAGAAGGCGACTTGTGATCAACCGGAAAGTTCGGGTCTAAAATCGGCGCGCATGCCGCTGCAAAGCTTGTGCGCGCGCACCACGGGTATAAACTCGGGAACAGTTTGAAGCCTGAGCAAGGAAGGTCAGTTTTCAGATGAATCTACGCATTTCGGGAAAACACATGGACATCGGCGATGCGTTCCGCACGCGCATCAACGACCGGGTCGGCGAGGCGATCGAGAAATATTTCGATCGGGGTTTTTCAGGACATGTCACGGTCATCAAATCGGGGTCGCGTTTCTCCGCCGACTGCATGGTCCGGCTCGATTCCGGCGCTTCTTTGCAGGCGACCGGCGATGCCCAGGACCCGACGCTTGCCTTCGAGGCGGCGGCCGAGCGCCTGGAAACGCGGCTGCGGCGCTACAAGCGCCGGCTGAAGTCGCGCAACACCGGCAACGGCAATGGCGAAGAGCCGACCGACATCGCCTACACCGTGATGGCTCCCCTCGCCGACGACGAGGAAGACATTCCGGAGGACTTCGCTCCGGTCATCGTCGCCGAATCAAGCTTGACGCTGCGGACCATGTCGGTGGCTTCGGCGGTCATCGAGCTCGACAACAGCGACAGCCCGGTCTTCCTGTTCCGCAACGCCGGAACCGACCATCTCAACATCGTCTACCGCCGGCCGGATGGCAACATCGGCTGGATCGATCCGTCGACGACCAAAGTCGCGCAAGGATAAAAAGCCAGCCGCGCAAGGGGGCGACGACTGGCGCGGCAGGCGAGCAAGGGATGTTTCAAGCATGGATCTCAGCGATCTCATCAGCGTTCCGGCGATCATGCCGGCGTTGAAGGCGAATTCCAAAAAGCAGCTTCTGCAATTGCTGTCGGAGAGGGCGGCGGCAATTTCGGGGATTCCGGAGCGGGAGGTGTTCGACACCATCCTGCAGCGCGAGCGGCTGGGCTCGACCGGCGTCGGCAACGGCATTGCCATTCCTCACGGCAAGCTCGCCGGCGTGAAGCGGATCGCCGGCGTCTTCGCCCGGCTGGAAACGCCGGTCGATTTCGAGGCGCTGGACGACCAGCCGGTCGACCTGGTGTTTTTGCTGCTTGCGCCGGAAGGTGCCGGCGCCGACCATCTCAAGGCGCTGTCGCGCATCGCACGCGTGCTGCGCGATGCCGACACGGTGGCCAAGATCAGGGGCACGCGCGACGCGGTGGCGATCCACGCGCTCTTGTCTGATACGCAGGCCTCGCACGCGGCCTGACGTTTTGGGATCGAACCTGGTTTTTGGGATGAAGCCCTAGAGGGGCCGCCGGGAGCGGCCCTTTCCATTTCAGACTGCCAGCAATCGCCTTAGTGAATGGCGACAGTGGTCAGGTCGTTCTCCAACGCACCCGCCAGTGCCCGGTCACGGGCGTCGGAAAGCAGAATCGGCTGGCCGTTGGCGGCAAACAGCGCCCACAGCTCCAGGCCGGGCGCGATCTCGCCGAGGCCGGGGAAGCGGCCGCGCAGGTCGTCGCTCGACACTTTCCTGAGATAAGCGACCGAACCTTCGCCGAGATGGGCGAGTTCGCCGCTGGTCATGGTGATCGTTTCGTCAGTTCTGGTCATTTCAAGCCTCCTTGGCGCGAGGACGCCAGGATCGGCCGCCTCGCATAGAGCCATCGGCAAAGGTCAGTCTTTCACCGATATGTTTATTTTCCGTACCATCCGCTCGGACTCCGGCCGATCGAGATCGATCGACAGCAGACCGTTCTTCAGTTCCGCCGCGATCACCCGCATGCCGTCGGCCAGCACGAAGCAGCGCTGGAACTGGCGCGCGGCGATGCCGCGGTGCAGGAATTCGCGCTCGGTGTCGTCGGTCTGACGACCGCGCACGATCAGCTGGTTTTCCTCCGTGGTGACATCGAGGTCGCTTTCTGCAAAACCGGCAACGGCCAGCGTGATGCGCAGCCTTTCGGCCTTGCCGTCGGCGGCATTGAGGCGCTCGATATTGTACGGAGGGTAGCTGTCGCCGGACTTCGCCAGACGCTCAAGCGTCTTTTCCATGGCATCAAAACCCAGGAGAAGCGGGCTGGAGAAAGGCGTCATTCGACTCATTGTTACACTGTCCTCTGAAGAGCGACACAAACTGGAAAAACCCGGATGGCATTTTTCCCGATGGTCTTGATATGGTCCGTCGCGCGATCAAGTTCAAGCCGCCAAATCAGGATGGCGTTTCGTCGAACCGTCATCTTCATCCAGCCTTTCATTGGAGCATGATTTCGTCCGAAAACCGGTTCCCACCTTTCGGGAACCATGCTCTAAAACCCGCCCAAAAAGACTTCCCAAAAGGAATTGAAATGCCCCAGTCCAGAAAGATCATCATCGACACGGATCCCGGCCAGGACGATGCCGTTGCCATATTGCTGGCGCTCGGCAGTTCCGAGCTGGAGATCGTCGGCATCACCGCGGTAGCCGGCAACGTGCCGCTGAATCTGACCCAGAACAACGCCCGCAAGATATGCGAGCTGGCCGGCCGGCCCGACATCAAGGTCTATGCCGGCGCCATCCGGCCGCTGGCGCGTGAACTCGTCACCGCCGAGGAGGTGCATGGCAAGACCGGCCTGAACGGCCCGCAGCTGCCCGAGCCGACCATGCCGCTCCAGGAACAATATGCCGTCGATTTCATCGTCGAGACGCTGATGCGCGAGGAAAGCGGCACCATCACGCTCTGCCCGCTCGGACCACTCACCAACATCGCGCTGGCGCTGATCCGCGAGCCCAGGATCGCGCCGCGGATCAAGGAAATCGTCCTGATGGGCGGCGGCTTCTTCGAGGGCGGCAATGTCACGCCGGCCGCCGAATTCAATATCTATGTCGACCCGCAGGCCGCCGATCTGGTGTTCAAATCGGGCATTCCGATCGTGATGATGCCGCTCGACGTCACCCACCAGGCGCTGACCACGTCCGAGCGCATCCAGGCCTTCCGCAAGCTCGGCACCAAGGTCGGCACCGCGACCGCCGAGATGCTGGAGTTCTTCGAGCGCTATGACGAGGAAAAATACGGCACTGATGGCGGGCCGCTGCACGACCCGTGCGTGATCGCCTATCTCGTCAAGCCGGAGCTGTTCAAGGGCCGCCACTGCAATGTCAGCGTCGAGACCGCGTCCGAACTCACCATGGGCATGACGGTGATCGACTGGTGGGGCGTCGCCAAGCGCAAAAAGAACGCCATGGTGATGCGCGACATCGACCATGACGGCTTCTTCGCGCTGCTGGTGGAGCGGCTCGGGCGGCTGTAAGGACCGCTTCTTCCTTCCCCCTTGTGGGGGAAGGTGGATCGGCGCGAAGCGCCGAGACGGATGAGGGGTGCTCCAGCGGGGTGAGGCGTCGGCATTCCCTGGAACACCCCTCATCCGTCGCCTTCGGCGAAACCTTCTCCCACAAGGGGAGAAGGTGAGGTGTTATTTCGCCTTGGAGAACGCCAGCCACAGTCCGCCGCCGACTAGGAAGCTGCCGCTGATGCGCGACATCAGCTTGACGCGGCTGGCCGACAGAACGCGCCCGGCGCGGCCCGCGGCAAGGGCATAGGTCGAATCCGACATGGCGGCGAAGATCATCGCTGTCAGGCCCATGACGACAATCTGCAGCGTATAATTGCCCTGCGGCGCGATGAACTGCGGGAAGAAGGCGCCGAAAAACACCAAAGTCTTCGGATTTGAGATCGCCACCAGAAAACCCTGCAGGAAGAAGCCGCCGCGCGGCTTTTTGGCCGAGCCGTCGGGGTTCAGCGCGCCTTTGGCGCGAAACATCTGCACGCCCATCCAGATGAGATAAGCGGCGCCGATCAGCCGCACCCATTCGAACCAGTGGCCCATGCCGGCGATCAGCGTATTGAGGCCGATGCCGACGATGGCGATCATGATGGCAAGGCCGGCCTGGGTGCCGGCGACGTTGGCCAAGCCCGCGCGCGAGCCGTGGCGGATGCTGTTGGCGATGATCAGCGTGACCGTGGGTCCCGGCACCAGGATGATGACGATGCAGGCGACGACGTAGGTGGCGTAGAGTTCCAGCGACATGATTTCTCTCGAACAGGACAGCGCCGACTTGGGCGGAGCGCGATCAATGCACGGGATTGACGCTGGCGCAAGCTGGCCGGGCAGGGCGGCCCGTCATGCAGCTCCCGCCGCCCATGGCAGGGTTGCCTCGTAGGCGGCGCCGGCCTTGAGCACGGCGAGATCGCCGCGCGGGCGGCCGATCAATTGCATGCCCATCGGCCGGCCCTTGCCGTCGAAGCCGGCCGGCACGTTGAGCGCCGGGCAGCCGCCCAGCGTGGCAAAGGCAGAGACCTGCATCCAGCGGTGATAGCTGTCCATGGTCCGCCCCGCGACCTCGCGCGGCCAGTGGGTGGTCACGTCGAACGGGAAGACCTGAGCGGTGGGCAGCGCGATCAGGTCGAAGCGCCCGAACAGCGACAGCAGCGTGCGGTGCCACGAAGTGCGCCGGACAGTCGCGGCATGGATCTGCGGCGCGGTCAGGCGCATCGCCTGCTCCACTTCCCAGACAGCCTCGGGCTTCAGAAGCCTGCGTTTTGCCGGATCGTCGTAATGCGCCTTCAGCCCGCAGCCGCTGCTCGCCTGGCGCAATGTGACAAAAGCCTGCCACAGCGCCTCGAAGTCAACATCCGGCACCAAGGCCTCGCTGTGGAAGGAAGCATCGGCGAAGCGGGCAAGCGCGGCCTCGCAAAGGTCAAGCACGCCGGGCTCCGTCGGCAAGCGACCGCCGAGGTCGCCCAGCCAGGCGATGCGGCCGCCTGACGCTTTGGTCCGCAAACCTTCAAGGAACGAGCCCGTCTTGTCGTGCGAAAGCGGTGCATGCGGGTGATAGCCGGCCTGCTCATCAAGCAGCAGCGCGATGTCGCGAATGTTGCGGCCCATCGGCCCTTCGACGCCCATCTGCGAATGGAAGACATCGACGTCCGGGCCAGCAGGCACCAAGCCCTGCGAGGGACGGAAGCCGTAGACATTGTTGTAGGCCGCCGGATTGCGCAGCGAACCGCCGAAGTCGCTGCCGTCGGCGACCGGCACCATGTCGAGCGCCAGCGCCACGGCCGCGCCGCCGCTCGAGCCGCCGGCGGTCAGCGCCGGGTCGAAGGCGTTGAGCGTCGGCCCGAAAACCGGATTGTAGGTGTTGGAGCCGAGGCCGAATTCCGGAACATTGGTCTTGCCGATGATGATGGCCCCGGCCTCGCGGACGCGCTCGACGAAGAAGTCATCCGTGTCGGGAATGAAATCGGCAAAGATCGGCGAGCCGAAGGTGGTTCTGAGCCCCTTGGTCTGGGCAAGGTCCTTGATGGCGATCGGCAGGCCGTACAGCGATCCGGCCTCGCCGCCACGGGCGAGATGAGCATCGGCCCTGCCGGCCTCGGCAAGGACATCGGCGTGCTCGCGCAGCGAGACGATGGCATTGACCTGTGGGTTCACGGCCTCGATGCGGTCGAGGAACGCGCCGACCACCTCGCGAACCGAGAAGCGACGCCGTCTGATGCCTTCAGCGAGCTCAACGGCGGAGAGGCGGCAGATATCGCCGGCCGGCGGCACGGCATGTTTTGTGACGGGGCGCATCGCTCAACGGGTGCCCGCCAAAGTCGCGTCGACATCCTTGGCCAGTGGGATCGCCGGTTGCGCGCCTGGCTTCAGGCAGGCGAGCGACCCGGCCGCGGCGGCGCGGGTGAGCGCATCCTGAAGTGAGAGACCGGACGACAGGCCGGCGCCGAAATAGCCGCAAAACGTATCGCCGGCGCCCACCGTGTCGACCGGGGTGATCTTCAGCGCCGGAACGGCAAGGAAATCGCCCGGTGTGGCGGCCAGCACCCCGTCGCCTCCGAGCGTGACGACGATGATGCGGCCTGTCTTTTTGGCATAGTCGCGCATGCGGGCCGGGCGGTCGCGCCCCGAAAGCGCGAGCGCCTCGCCATAGAGATCGAACTCGGTTTCGTTGGCGACGGCATAGTCGGCCTTGCCGAGGAGGTCGGCGGCTTCGGCACGGAAGGGGGCGGTGTTGAGCACGCTGACGGCGCCCGCCGCGCGCGCCGCGTCGAGCGTGGCCTCGACCGTCTGCAACGGGATCTCGTGCTGCAGGAGCACGACGTCGCCTTTCTTGAGATAGGCCTTGGCGACATCGCCCGGCACAACCGAATCATTGGCGCCCGGCACGACGGCGATGACGTTTTCGCCGTCGCCGCCGACCAGGATCAACGCCGTGCCGGTGGAGGCGAAGGTCTCGCCGACACCGGACAGATCGACATTGCCGGCCCTGAGAAGGGCGAGCGCCTCGGCGGCAAAACTATCCTTGCCGACCGCGCCCACCATGCGCACTTGCGCGCCGGCGCGCGCCGCGGCCAGCGCCTGGTTGGCCCCTTTGCCGCCGGGCGCGGTGGCGAAGCCGGAGCCGCGCACCGTCTCGCCGGGTTCCGGCAAGCGGTCGACATTGGCGATGAGGTCGAGGTTGATCGAACCGACAACGATAATCAAAAAACTGCCTCCCGGTGAGGCGGGTCAGCCTGTGCTGAAAGGCGGACCTGCTCCAAGACTTCTGCTTTCTTGCGCAATTCCAGGGGAAATGCATGGCGTGTTTTTTCCCCTGGAATTGCAGGCTGGGCGCGAAGCTAGCCGCAAAGCCCGCCGGTTGCCAGATCATGTCGTCGCTGGCGCGGTCTGGCCCACAGCATCATTCGCAACGGACAGTGACCTCCGCCTGGTAACTGCCGGCCGGGAAGATGCCCGGCGATTTCGTGGCGGTCAGATCGACCTGGATGGTATGGGTGCCGTTGGTCAGCCGCTGCGGCGAGCCGCCTGGGTTATCCAGCCCCGAGCCGTCGAGGCGGAAGACTGAGGCGAAAGAGACGTCGGTGTCGCCGCCGCTCGGAGCCGACGTGAAGGCGATCGGCGCCGGCGCGGAGACGGTATAGCAGTCTAGCAGGTTCAGGATCGAACACAGCGTCGAGTTCGCGATGATAGTGGCGCCGGCGCTCGACCCGCCCGCCTGCTTGGAACCGAATATGTTGATAGAGGGGTTCGACTTCATCGTTCCCGAGGCACCGATCATGATGGTGCAGGTGCCGATGATCGCCGCCTGTGCTGGGAGACAGAAGCCGGCAAGCGCTGCCGTCGTAAGCAGCGCGCGGCTATTTCCTCTTCTTTTTCTTTTCATTGCCGGTCGTGCCTCTGATGCTCCAGCCTTCGTTGGCCCATCCCGCCGATGCGGCCGAGCGAGCCGTAGGAGCCTCGGAAGCCGTGGCAGCGATGCCCGTCGTGCTCCCCGTTGTCTGACCATCGGCGCCAAGGCCCATTTTCAGGAGCTTCAATTCAAGCTGCAGGCGCTCGACTTCCAGCTCGTAGAGGCGGCTGCAATCGACGCGTTTCGGCGTCCGCCCGATCGGGATCACCACGCGGCCGTATGTTGCGATGTCGCTATTGGCCTGATTGCTGCTGTTGTTGCCCCGGATGACGCCGAGGTCGAGATAGGCGCCGCTGCCGGAGACGGCTGAGCGGCAGGTCGTGCCGTCGCTGGCATGAACCTCGTCCTGGCCCTGAGGCAGGCTGACGCCGGGCAGACTGAAACCGGTTTGGTTCTGATTCAGGTTCAGGATGTCCTCGGCAAGCCCCTGACTTACGACAGCCAAGGCGGACAGCAGGGACAAGGTCAGAACCTGCGATGCCCGAAAAACTTTCCGCATATCTGTGCCCTTATCTGGGTCTGCTCGCTTGGAAAGGGGATACTCTCGGTACAGATACGCACCTTGCGCTCGTTCGCGCCGTCGAACGGGACGACCACCAGAACCGGACGCGACGCCTGGCCGGCCAGAAGGAAGGCGCTTGGCGTGATCTTGGCGTCGACCGGCTGGAAATCCTGGTCATAGACATGAACCTCGACACGTATGCGCTGGTTATACGGGTTGCCTGGGAAGACACGAACGGCGAAAGCATCCGCGAAGGATCGCACCTCACCCCGCATCGGCGTCATCGACTGGCCGGTCGCGGCGATGGGAAACAGCACGGCAGTCAGGCCCGCCGCCAGAATTGCAATCGTTCTCAAGGATCACTCCTTTCGCGACAAGACTATTCGCAGCGCAGCGTCACCGTTGCTTGGTAGTTGCCGGCGGAGAAGCGGTTCGTGCCGCTCTTGGTGCCGGAAAGATTGACGGCGACCGTGGATGTGCCTGGCACCGTCAGGGCCGTCGCAGTGCCGGTTTCCGCAATCGTCTGGGCGCCGGAAGTGGCGAAGGTGGGGGTCCATGTCGTCGCCGTAACGTCCGAAGCCGGCACGGTCGTCGTGGTTACCGGGTCTACGCTGAGCGAGACGCCGCCCGTGGTATCGACCTGAGCGCTGCCGGCTGAGCCGCCGGCATTATGCGAGCTCAGCGACTGAAGATTGCTGCTGACGGTCATCGTACCGTTGGAGTTGATCGTGACCGTGCAGGTCGCGGTGATCGTACCATTGAACAGCACATTTCCGGTGGTGGCGGCCGATGCTGCCTGGCCGCCGCAGGCGGCGAGCACGCTCGCAGCCATGACGGCGCGAAAGAACTTCATTGAGACCCCGCTTTCGAGCCGGATAGTGCGGCTCAACGTGGGGTTATCTTCTCTTTATCGTGGTTAATTTAGCGTTAAGTGAAATAACAACGGAAAGCAACTTCAAAGAAAGCGGCGATAACCAGAGGTTGTTGCCGGTTGCATTTCATGAAAAAGGCTGTTTATTTGTTTGGCTTGTGCCGGTTTATATTTTGATACGCGGTTTTTCGCAAGGAGGCGCGAAAAAATCGATTGTTTTTCAGGACGTCACTTGTCCCGCTTCCCAACCGAGGATGGCGCGCTTGCGCGTCAGGCCCCAGTGATAGCCGGTGAGCGCGCCGGACTTGCCCAACGCCCGGTGGCAGGGCACCACGAACGACATCGGGTTGGCGCCCACCGCCGCGCCTACGGCCCGGCTCGCGCTTGGCGCGCCGATACTTGCCGCGATCGAGGAATAGGTGCAGGCCCTACCCATCGGGATGCGCAGCAATGCTTCCCAGACGCGAAGCTGGAAATCAGTGCCTATCATCACCACGCGCAGCGGCTGGTCGGCGCGCCATCGCGTCGGGTCGAAGACCCGCGCGGCGTAAGCCTGGGTAACGGACATGTCCTCGACATAGGTCGCGTTCGGCCAGCGGCCGGACATGTCGGCGAAGGCCGCCCGCTCGCCACCGGCGTCACAGAAGGCGAGACCCGCCAGGCCCCGGTCGGTGACCATGATCAGCGCGATACCGAAAGGCGAGATGTGATAGCCGTAGCGGATGGTGAGACCCGCGCCCCGGGTCTTATAGTCGCCGGGCGACATCGCCTCATGGGTGACGAAGAGGTCGTGCAGCCGGCCCGGACCGGACATGCCGAGTTCGAACGAGGTCTCCAGGAGCGGCATGCCTGAATCGAGCAGCCTGCGCGCGTGGTCGAGCGTCACCGCCTGCAGGAAGGCCTTGGGCGACAGGCCGGCCCAGCGCGTGAACAGTTTCTGCAGGCCGGTCGGCGTCTCGCCGACTTCCTCGGCCAGCACCTCGAGCGAGGGCTGATCGCGATAGTCGAGGCTGATCTTCTCGATGGCGCGGCGCACGACGTCGTAGTCGCTGCCTTCCGGCGTGATGTCATTCTCAAGGATCGCGGTTGGTTTCATCCGCGTATTCATGGTCATCTGAGCGTTCATGGCAATATCTCCTTGACCGCGAATATCGGTCCTCCAGAGCTTTGCCACCACCCGAAACTTGCCTTCCCGCCATCCGCACCCAGATAGAGTCAGCTTCGGGCCGAAGAGGGTGATCATGGCCGTCGAAAAGGTTGATCTGACCGGGGCAAGGGAGACCTTGCTGATGACGCTCTACGGCAAGGCGCTGGAGAGCCGGCTGGCCAATTCGCTGCTCCAGGATCGCTTTGCCGACGAGGCGGTGCGCAGGATCGAGTATGATTTCTCGAGGCTCAAGGTCGACGGCAATCTCGGGCTGGGATTTGCAATCAGGGCGAAGACACTGGACGAATCAGCGCGTCTTGGCGGTCGCCAGCGCGCGCGAAAAGGCGGTGGCAAAACTTTCGCGGTCGTCGGGATTGAGGAAGCCGCCAATCGCGACACTCTTGCCTTGCGCCTCGACGGCCATCTTGGTGATGCCGATCTCAGCATGGCGGGCGATCGAGAACCGCGTCCAGAACGGGTTGAAGCGATGGTTTTCCGAGCGGCCGGAAGGCGCTGTCTTGCGAATGTCGAGACTGGTGCGCGAGACGGAGATTTCCTCACGGGCGCGCGCAGCCCGGTAATTGGCGCGGAAAGCGATGTAGACGGCGACCACGTCGAGGCCGAAGAAGCCAAACACCGGCCAGGCGCCATGCGCCAGGAAGAACGCGCCGGTGACCGCCCAGCCGAACAGAAGCGCTCCCATCAGGATCAGGAAGCCGGTGCGGCCGAGCGAGCGGTGCGGCGTCAGCAAGGCCTGGAAAAATGGCTCGTCGGCCTGGAACGAGGCGTTTGTGTCGCTCATGAGGGAATATTATAGGAGGGAAATGGCGCCTCCCAAGTCGAAAAAATCCGCAGCTGTCAAAAAACCTCAGCCCGCTATCCCGGGCGGCGGACGGGCGCCTGGTCGACGGCCGCGAAAAGCCGCCACGCGGTCGCTCTACAGCCCCGCCGAGGTGCATGAGATATTCCGGCGCTTTTCCGTGCAGCGGCCTGAGCCGAAAGGCGAGCTCGACTATGTCAACGCCTTCACCCTGCTGGTCGCGGTGGTGCTGTCGGCGCAAGCGACGGACGCCGGCGTCAACAAGGCGACCAAGGCGCTGTTCGCCGCGGCCGACACACCGGCCAAGATGCTGGCATTGGGCGAGGCCAAGGTCGGCGACTATATCCGCACCATCGGTCTGTGGCGCAACAAGGCCAAGAACGTGATCGCGCTGTCCAAGGCGCTGATCGACGATTATGCAGGCCAGGTGCCGCCGGATCGCGACGAGCTGGTGAAGCTGCCGGGCGTCGGGCGCAAGACCGCCAATGTCGTGCTCAACGTCGCCTTCGGCCAGCATACCATGGCGGTCGACACGCATATCTTCCGCATCGGCAACCGTATCGGGCTGGCGCCCGGCAATACGCCGGATCAGGTCGAACAGGGGCTGCTCAAGGTCATCCCCGCCGAATATATGCGCCATGCGCATCACTGGCTGATCCTGCATGGCCGCTATGTCTGCAAGGCGCGCAAGCCCGATTGCCCGGTCTGCGTCATCGCCGACATCTGCAAGTCGAAGGAAAAGACCACCGACGTGCCCGCCCCGCTGGTGCCGATCGCGCCGCTGGATGAGACGTTTCCGGTCGAGGCCGTCTGACTCAGTAAAGTTTTAATATCCGTAGCCGCGCGCCATGGCCGCGGCAAAAACTGGAATGAGCAGGAAGATAAAGCCCTCGGCGCGGACATAGTTCTTCACCGAGGCCAATTCCGCCGCCGGCACCGCGAAAGACGGATTGCCGCTCGCCTGCCTGTTCCAGGAGAGGAAGCGCATAGTCGGCACAATCGACAGCAGGCCGACGATGACGAAGGCCGCCATCTTTGCCCAGAACACCCAATTGTAGACGTAGAATTCCCAGCCCTTCAGACCGAAGAACACCCGGCAGATGCCGACGATGACGATCAGCACGGCGATGATGCCGTAGTGGCGGTCGATACCGACAAGGCGCTTCAGCGTCGCCGCTGCCAAATCGCCGCGCACAAGCACGAACTCGGCGCCGATGATGCCGGCCAGCGAGAACACCAGAAGGTGATGCGCGATCGCCAGCAACAGGTCCGTGGTGTCCATGGTTCTTCCTTCGGTCGACTTGCGTTTCTGGGTCGGCTTCGGGCGCAAACTAGCATCGCCGGGGAAAAAGCCCATAGCGATGCAGCCGTGCCATGGCTTCTATGGCTGGAAGAGCCAACGCATTGGCCTGGCTCTTGATCGAGCGTGCTGTTTTGCTAAGCGCGGTCGCATCAATGGAGGGCAATGCCATGAGCATCAAGATCGAAGCCGGCGTGCCGCTTCTCGAAACGGCGCGCACCGTTTTGCGGCCGCACAGGCTGGACGATTTTGAAGCCTATGCCGCCATGTGGGCGGAGCCCGCCGTCACCCGTTTCATCGGCGGCAAGCCGCGCACGCGGGAGGAGAGCTGGATGCGCTTCCTGCGCCATGCCGGCCTATGGTCGCTGATCGGCTATGGATTCTGGGCGATCGAGGACAAGGCGAGGGGGAGCTTCATCGGCGAGGCCGGCTTCCACGACCTCAAGCGCGAGATCGTGCCGTCTCTCGAAGGCGTGCCGGAGGCCGGCTGGGCGCTGGCCTCGGAGGCGCATGGCCAAGGGCTTGCGAGCGAAGTCGTGGGGCGGATCGTCGCCTGGAGTGACGAGACGTTCGGACAGGCAAGAACCGTCTGCATCATCGATCCGGAAAACGGCGCTTCGCAGAAGGTGGCCGAAAGGAACGGCTATAAAGAAATTTTGCGGACCACCTACCACGAGAAGCCGACGATCCTGCTGGAACGGCAGGCCGGATCCGGAAAGCAAAGCGCTTAACCCGCCTTGCGGCGCAAGGCCCCTGCCACTCCGTTCCACGCGTCCGCCTTTGCACCTGGATGGCTGCCCAGCACCGTCGTCGCGTCGAATGGCTGAGGCCTCGCTATGGCATAGCCCTGCGCGTAGTCGACGCCGATCGCCTTCAAGGCTTCGGCGATGCCATCGCTTTCGACGAATTCGGCGATGGTGCGTTTTCCCGTCACCTTGCCGATGTGATGGATCATCTCGACCATCGCGCGGTCGATGCGGTCGTCGAGCATGTCCTTGACGAAGCCGCCGTCGATCTTGAGGTAGTCGACCGGCAGATGTTTCAGATAGGCGAAGGACGACATGCCGGAGCCGAAATCGTCGAGCGCGAAGCGGCAGCCCAGGCCGCGCAGATCGGCGATGAAGCGCATGGCCTCGGTCAGATTGGCGATGGCACTGGTCTCGGTGATCTCCAGGCAGATCGTTTCGGGCGCAATGGCGTGCGCGGCGAACTGCTCACGCATGAAGCCGAGAAACGTCTCGTCGCCGAATGTGGCGCCGGAGAGATTGATCGCGCAGGTGGATATCGGCGTCGCGCGCGGATCGGTGCGTCGCGACGCCAATATGGCGAAGGCGTTGCGTATCACCCAGCGGTCGATCGCCGGCATCAGTCCATAGCGCTCCGCCGCCGGAATGAAGCTCTGCGGGGTGACGAAGCTGCCGTCCTCGTCGGTCAGCCTGAGCAGGATTTCGACATGCGCGCCTGCCTCGGCAATATCGTCGCGCAACGGCGCGATCTCCTGCGCATGCAGCCGGAAGCGGTTCTCATCCAGCGCAGCATGCAGGCGCTGCACCCAGGCCATCTCGCCGAAGCGCTCGCGAAGTGCGGTGTCGCCGTCGCTGTGGAGCTGGACGCGGTTGCGGCCCTTTTCCTTGGCCATGTAGCAGGCGACGTCGGCGGCGCGCAGCACATCCTCCAGCGTCATGCCGACATTGGCGACCTCGACCATGCCGATGCTGACGCTGATGTTGAAGGGACGCCTTTCCCAGGAGAAGTGCAGATCCTGGACCGTGGCGCGCAATCGTTCGGCGGTGGCGGCGGCACAGTCGGCATCGCAATCGAAGAGCAGCACGCCGAACTCGTCGCCGCCCAGTCTCGCCAGGATGTCGCCGGGCGGCAGCTCGTTGGCGAGCAGCGCCGAGATCTGGCGCAGCAACTGGTCGCCGGCGGCGTGGCCGCAGGTATCGTTGACCAGCTTGAACTGATCGAGGTCGAGATACATCAGCGCGTGCCGGCGCGACTTCTCCGGGTCTTCGGAGATCGCACTCGCCAGACGCTTCTCGAAGTCGCGGCGGTTGACGAGACCGGTCAGCGCATCATGCGATGCCTGCCACGACAGGCGCTCGATATAGTCCTGCTCGCGCGTCATGTCTTGCAGGGCCAGGACGCAACCCAGGATCGAGCCGGAAACGATCAGCGGAGCGCCGTTCAGCGCCACCGGCACGACCGAACCGTCGGGGCGCTCCAGAAGCTGCGGGCGAACATTGGAGCGGCGCGGCTCGCCCGCCAGCAGGCGCGGGATCAGATCGGTCTCCTCGACGCCGCTGTCCTTGTCCACGAGCCGGAACAACGAGGCGACCGATCTGCCTTTGGCGGCGGGTAAAGAGCAGGCAAGCAGCCTTTCCGCTCCGGCATTCATATAGTCCAGCCGCCCCTTGGCATCGGTGCTGATGACAGCCTGGCCGATCGAGGCCAATGTGATCTGAGCCCGCTCGCGCTCGGCGCTGAGGGCTGTCTGAAATGCCTGGCGCTGTTTCATCAGCTTTCGCGTGCGCCAGACGGCGAGCAGGATAAGCAGCGCGGCTGTCGCGAGATTGGCCGCCGTCAGCGCCGTCTTGATGAAGCGCGATCCCTCGCCGAGACTGTCCGAAAAGTCCTTGGCGAGCGGCCCGATCCGGTGGTCGATCTGGTGGATTTGCACTTTCCAGAGAGCGATCTCGGCTGACGATGGCGGCCCTTTTTCGAGCCTGCGATGCATGTCGTCGCCAAGTCTTTGGATGGCGAGGATCATCTCGTCGGCAGCCGTCCAGTGGCGGATCGCCGTGTCGAGATAGCTGACGCCGCGGAAATTCCGGAACAGCCAGATCAGGCCGGCGACATCGTCGGGATGGTTGTTGCCGCCGAGAAAGCCAAGCCTGGCCGCATTCGTGTCGGGCTCAGCCTGTTCGAGCGCAAGCCGCGCGGCGCGATCGGCCAGCGGCACGGCGATGGCCTGACGATATTCGCTGAAATACTCTTCCCGGCCGGTGTCGGCATAAAGGCTGAGGAAATAGATGGCGTGCTTCTGCCCCTTCGACCATTGGCTTTCGCCGCCGACATAGGCGCGGACGGCTGACAACGTGTGGAGGCTGAGGGTCGCAATCAGCGCCTGGATCAGGACGACCGCGACGAAGGGCCAGACCAGCCCGATGAGACGCGGGGCGGCATCGGTCGATGAGAGCTTCATCCCATTCCCATGGCGCGTGCGCAGGCCCCCTCGGTGTCTGTCCGACTGGCTCATCCGCCGGTTGAGACGATGTTCTTCCCCACATGTCGTCCGGTTACTGGCGACATCAATCCAAATAACGTGCCTGGATTAACGGTCGATAAATTTGCCCAGTATTTGTTTCATGAGTTATTGCTCAGCAACAGAAGGTCGCTTACACGCTTGATGCCGATATTTCGTGCCTAATATCGGTTTACGGTGCGAGGGCGCGGAAGAAAAGCCGGCAACATCAATCCGATAGCGCCGCGCGACAGTCTCGTCTCAGCGCCTGGTCTTGGATTTGTTGAGCGCAACGGCCTCGCGGACGAGCGCCTTCAGGGCGTCGGCGTCGATCTTGTCGCCTTCCTTGAAATCGATGGCGCGCCGGGTGTTGCCTTCCAGGCTGGAGTTGAAGAGCTTCTTGGGATCGGGCAGCGCCGCGCCTTTGGCGAAGGTCAGCTTGACGACGGCCTTGTAAGTCTCGCCGGTGCAGATCATGCCGGCATCCTCCCAGACAGGGACGCCGCGCCATTTCCATGTCTCGACGGCTTCGGGCGCCGCCTCCCTGATAAGAGCGCGGAGTCGGGCAAGCGTCTCGCCCCGCCAGTCGCCCAGCTCCTTGATCCGTCCGTCGATCAGTTCGGACGCAGACTTGCCGTCCTGTACGTCGCCTTGTTGCATGTCCGGTTCTCCTCGATGCTGAATAAGAGATCGCCACCATGGCCCTTTCGGGGAGATGGCGCTTGATTTTTCGTGCGCTTACATCCGTTCGCCGGGCAGCCGGCTTGCCTGCTTCACCCAGGAGACGAACTGCTCCTCGTCGATCGGCTCGTTCTCGTGGATGTGGAAATAGCGTGTGTCCTTGCTCTTGGATTCGACAGGCGGCACGGGCTTCAGCGACAGGCTGCGGAAGAACGCCACCTTGATGTATTTGGCGAAGCAATGGATGCCGAGGAACCAGCCTTCGCCTTCCATGCCGTAGAAGGGAGAGTTCCATTTGACAGCCTTTTGCACACCAGGGACGGCCTGCATGATGAGCTGGTCGAGCCGGCGCCCGACCTCGCTCTTCCAGCCCGGCATCGCCGCGATATAGGCCTGCACCGGAGCATCGCCATGGCCCTTGGCGATCTGCGGGTTGCCGCCCGAAAGCAGGACAAGTTTGGCGTCCGCGGATCCGGCAGCCTTCGATTTCGTCTTTGCCATCAGGCCGATCCCGTGCGCTCGCCCGCCGGCTCCCCGGGCCATCTGGCGGCATAGGGCAGCACGAACATATAGAGGCCGCTGAACAGCAGCAGGAAAAGCGGAATCAACGGCGAATAGACGATCCAGGCGGGCGGCGGGCCCATGGCCATGGCAGCGAAATTGGCAATGACGGTGACGGTGAAGATGATCGAAAGCCAGCGGTGAAGCTGCCTGATCCACTTGCTCCAGTTCAATATAACCTCCCTTGCGAATGACGATACGGATCGAGCTCTCTACCAGTGCGCCAGTTGCGAAAGCTGAATGAGGTTGCCACAGGTGTCGTTGAGCTGCGCGATGGTCGCGCCGGTCACCGCGGTCGGCGCCATGGCAAAACTGCCGCCATTGGCCTTGATGCGCTCATGGTCGCTCTTGATGTCGTCGGTGAACAGCATCAGCGCCGGCTGGCCTTGCTTGAAGATGGCCTGCTGATAAGTCTTTGCCGCCGGATTGTCGTTGAGGGCCAGCTGCAGTTCGGTGCCGTCCGGATCGTCAGGCGAGACGACAGTCAGCCAGCGAAACGGCCCATTGGTGAAGTCGGCCTTCTTGGTGAAGCCCAGAATTTCGGTATAGAAGCCAAGGGCCTTTTCCTGGTCGTCGACATAGATGCTGGTCAGCTTGATCTTCATTTTGGTGTCTCCATTGCTTACGCCTGCGGTTTGCCGCCCCGCCGGGACCGTGTCTGTCTTTTGAGGCTTCGGCGGACGTCAATCGATCCGCGAAAGCAGCTGCTCCAGGGCCGTGAAGTTGCGTTTCCAGCCCACTGTGGCGCCGCGGTAATACGGCTCCTGGTCGGTGCGGAAGCCGACCTGCTCCATGCGCAAATGCGTGCCCTTGCCCGTCGGGGTGAGCGTCCAGGTGACCACGCTCTCGAGATCCTTGGTGTCCCAGCTGTAGGACAGGGTTCGGTTGGGCTCGACCGTCCGCACCTGGCAGTCGACGCCGCCCCATTCGGCGCTCATGTTGAAGCGATGGTCCACGACCGGCTTGAAGCTGTTCTTCATCAGCCACTCCTCGATGAGATGCGGTTGGGTGAGAGCGCGCCAGATCTTTTCTGGCGGAAAAGGTATCTCGCGCTCGACGATGACGGAGCGCGTTGCGGCCTCATTCATTGATCCATCCTTTTGAGCAGGTCTTCCAGATCGTCGAAGCGGCTTTCCCAAAACCCCGCCATGTGGCGCGTCCAGTCCATCAACGGCGCGAGCGCCTTGAGCTGGGCACTGTAATGGGTCTGGCGACCCTCATGGCGGTCGCGCACCAGTCCCGCTTCCTTGAGGATGCCCAGATGCTTCGACACCGCCGGCTGCGACACCCCGGCCTGGGCGGTCAGGGCCCCGACCGTCTGCTCGCCCTGGCGGCACAGACGCTCGAAGATGGCGCGTCGCGTCGGATCAGCGAGCGTCCTGAATAGCATGTCATGCGCGGTCGTCATTTTTAACCGATAACCCGTTGGCTATTGATTGACGTATAACCATTGGGATATGCATGAGTCAAGCAGCGAATGAGGACGCGCACCTGAAGCCGCGGCCGTGGGCCGGCACGCCGGTACGGCCGGACGGCACTGAAAAGATGGTTGCTTATGCCGCGTTTGCTGACGGAACGGTCAAATCCCTCAGCAGCGTGGAAAGGTCCGGTTCGTCGATGAGCAGGGCGGCGTCGACCGCCGGAAGCCATGCGCGCTGCCGGTTCGCGGCTTCCTGCCAATCGGCAAGCTCCTCGGCGACCTCGAGCAGATAGACCACAACGTCGACGCGAATGAAGCCGTTGGGCATGCGTTTCCAATAGGAATAGGTGCCGGCAGGCTGCTTCAGCGTCCTGCCGAGCACGCCGGCTTCCTCGCGGGCTTCGATCGTTGCCGCCTTGCGCCCGCTCTTGCCCTTCATCGGCCAGCCTTTTGGCACAATGAAGCGCCGCGTGGTGCGTGAGGTGACCAGCAACACTTCGAGATTGCCGTCTTCTCGCACCCGATATGGAATGGCCGCCACCTGGCGGATGCGTTGGCCTTTCCTGGCTCTGCGGACTGCTTTCTTCTTGGTTGTTGCCATTCCAAATTCCGTCAGAGCAGCATCCCTGCCATACGCTATCCGCGCGGGCAAAAACCTGTCCTCCTGCAAACTCTAGAGCGTTTCACCGTTTCACGGAAACGGCGACCCGCTCCATCTCTTTAGTTTTGACGCAATTCCTGACGGAAAACCGTGTCACACTTTTCCTGGAATTGCTCTAGAACCACCGCCCTTGCAATCCGGCATTTTGCCGGCAAGTAAGTCGGCTAATAAACTGAAAAAAACAAAATGTCAGCGGCAAACCCTGGAAATCGTGTTGCCGACCGCTTCCATCCGGCATGTCTTGTCAAATACCGGCACATCGGGCTGGCTCCTGGGCGGGGCCGGCCGGTCGAGCTCGCGATAGATTTGCTGCTGCTGCTGGTATTGCTGCCGCTGCAAGCGGTTCTGCAACTGCTGCAGCTCATTCTGCTGCACCAATGCATTGCGGTTCGTCGGGATGACGATCTGCGCATAAGACGGCGCAATCAGATAAACCGAGGCCGCCAGCACTGCGCCTGCAAGAACAGCCAGACTGTGACGAAGCATCCGCGCGGCTCCCATACAAAAAACCATGCATTTCATATAATGCGGGCAGCCAATAACGCCATGGGTAACCGCAAAACGTGATGCGGCTCACCGACGCCGGGCGATTGGCTATGCCGGGACGCCGGCGCTGGAGATCGGGGCCGACATCCCGGTCAGCGCCATCGCCAGTTCCCGCATCTGCGGAAAGGCCGGCGTCGAGTTCTCCACCAAGCAGTGGATCGAGAGGCATTTCGCCGCCGCCGAGAATCTGCCCGGCAATCCGGCATTGCACTTGACGGAAGCCATCGATTCGCCCCTGTATCGGGTCGGCGCCGGGCTGGAGCTCGATGGCGTCAACGGCGTCGGGTTGCTGTCAGGTACGACGACGCCTTTGGGCAAACGGTCAAGCAGAATGCGGTCAGCGCGTGTCTGAAGGTCAGCTTTTAGCTGACGCGGGCGGCGGCTAAGAAGGGATCTCATGAGGACGAAATACGCGTATTTCGCGGCGATGCTGGCAGCCGCCTGCATTGCCGGTGTGCCGGCAGCGGGACTTGCCGCGCAGAACAAGGCCGACAAGGTGGCTCCAGCGGCCCAGCCCGCCGACGCGGCGGCCAAGCCCCAGCTGCCAGGCGGCGCCTCGGCGCTGTCGGAGACGCATGGCGACTGGACGGTCAACTGCCAGGTCACCGGCACCAACAAGGTCTGCAGCCTGTCGCATCAGCAGTTCAACAAGCAGAGCGGCCAGCGGCTGCTGGCGATCGAATTGACGACCAAGACCGGTCAGGACGCCGCCGGCACGCTGGCGCTGCCCTTCGGGCTTGCCTTGGCCAACGGGATCTCGTTCGAAATCGACGACAAGAAGCTGGACGGCACGTTGCAGTTCAACACCTGCCAGGCGGTAGGTTGCCTGGTACCGGTGACGTTCGACGGCAATATCACGCCGTTGCTGCAGAACGGCACCACGCTGAAGGTCAACGCCACGGCGGCCGACACTGCGCAGCCGATTTCCTTCACCATCTCGCTCAACGGCTTCGGCAGCGCGCTGGCGCGGACGGCGGACCTGTCGGCGGACTAGGTTGTCGAAGACCGGCCGGCTGAACGCTTCGTCATCCACGGGCGGAGCAAGGAGCGAAGCGACGCGCGCAGACCCGAGGATCCATTCCGTGACATAGGAGCGCTGCTCACGGTGCAGAATTCTGCGCCGCTGCGCTCTACAATCCAGGTAACGGAATGGATCCCAGGGTCTCCGCGACGCCGCTTCGCGGCTGCTCCGCCCAGGGATGACGAAGTTGGAAGGTTTCGGCCAACCAGCACGGCTTGCCTCAGCTACTCAACCTCGCGCAAACGGTATCCCACTCCCGTCTCGGTGACGATGTAGCGCGACTGGTCCGGCGTCTTCTCGATCTTCTGCCGCAGCTGACGCACATAGACCCTGAGATACTGGACGTCGGTCGAGTTGTTCCAGATCTGCTTCATCAGGAACTGATGCGTCAGCACCTTGCCGGCATATTGCACGAGCATGCGCAGGATGTCGTATTCCTTGGGCGACAGTTTCACTTCCTTGTCCTCGACCGTGACGATGCGCTTCACAAGGTCGACCGAAAAGGATAAAAGAATTCGAACAAAAAGGGAACGAAGAAAAATGCTCGACATCGCACTATCGCAACAGGCGGCAACCTGGCTCGGCTCATTCGGCCGGGCGCTCGAGGCCGGCGATATCGAGGCGGCGACGAACCTCTTCGCGCAGGATTGCTACTGGCGCGATCTCTTGACCTTCACCTGGAATATCAAGACCATGGAGGGGCAGGCGGCGATCCGCGAAATGCTCACGGCCACGCTCCACTTGGCGCAGCCCTCGCACTGGCGGCTGTCCGGAGAGCCCAGCGTCGACGACGGCACCGTCGAAGCCTGGTTCACATTCGAGACGGCGGTGGCGCGCGGCGAGGGGATCCTGCGGCTCAAGGACGGCCGCTGCCGCACGCTGTTCACGGCGATGAGCGAGCTCAAGGGGTTCGAGGAACGGAAAGGGCCGGCGCGGCCACTCGGCATCCGTCACAAGGCCGACCCGAACCGCGAGACCTGGGCGGAAGCACGGGCACGCGAGGCGCGCGATCTCGGCGTGCATGAGCAGCCTTATTGCCTGGTGATCGGCGGCGGGCAGGGCGGCATCATGCTCGGCGCCCGGCTGCGCCAGCTCGGCGTCCCTACGCTGATCATCGAGAAGAACGCGCGCGCCGGCGATTCCTGGCGCAACCGCTACCGCTCGCTCGTGCTGCACGATCCCGTCTGGTACGATCATCTGCCCTACATTCCGTTCCCGGAAAACTGGCCGGTCTTCACGCCCAAGGACAAGATGGGCGACTGGCTGGAGATGTATACCCGCGTCATGGAGCTGAATTATTGGGTCGCCACCAAATGCATCAGCGCCGCCTATGACGAGGCCCAAAAAGTCTGGACCGTGGTGGTCGACCGCGTCGGCCAGCGCATCACGCTGAAGCCGAAGCATATCGTCTTCGCTACCGGCGCCTACGGGCCGCCGCGGCAGATCGAGCTGCCGGGCGCCGAGAGCTTCAAGGGCGAGCTTTTGCATTCCAGCCAATATTCCACCGGCGAGAAATTCCGCGGCAAGCGCGTTGCGGTGATAGGTGCTGCAAGCTCAGGCCACGATGTCAGCGTCGATCTGTGGGAAGCGGGCGCCAAGGTCACCATGGTGCAGCGCTCGCCGACGACGGTGGTGAAGTCCGACACGCTGATGGATATCGGCTTCGAGATCTTCTCGGAAAAGGCGCTGGCGCGCGGCATCACCACCGACAAGGCCGACATGATCGTGGCCTCCACGCCCTTCGCCCTGGTGCCGAAGGGCCAGCGGGCGCTTTATGACGTGATCCGGGCGCGCGACGCGGATTTCTACCAGCGCCTCAGCGACAGCGGCTTCGCCATCGACTTCGGCGAGGACGAGACAGGGCTGTTGATGAAGGCCTATCGGACAGGCTCCGGCTACTACATCGATGTCGGCGCCTGCGAGCTGATCCTGAACGGCGAGATCAAGGTGAAAAGCGGCGTCGGCATCAAGTCGCTGACGCCGGACGGCATCCTGTTTAAGGACGGCAGCGAGCTCGCCGTCGACGCAATCGTCTGCTGCACCGGCTACCAGTCGATGAACGAGACAGTTGCGGGGATAGTCTCGCGCGAGGTCGCCGACAAGGTAGGTCCGTGCTGGGGCCTCGGCTCCGGCGTGAAGGGCGATCCCGGTCCCTGGCAGGGCGAATTGCGCAATATGTGGAAGCCGACGGCGCAGGAAGCGCTATGGTTCCACGGCGGCAATCTGGCGCTGTCGAGATTCTACTCGAAATATGTGGCGCTGCAGCTCAAGGCGCGCATGGAGGGGATAGCGACGCCGGTGTATGGGGAGCCGAGTAATTCGCGATCCTAGCTTCGTCATTCTAGGGCGGAGCAAGGAGCGAAGCGACGCGGCGCAGACCCTAGAATCCATGCCGTGACATTCGTGACGTGCGCAAGCGGACCAGGACGGGATTCTTCGCCGGGCGTCTCAAGCCCCATTCTGCACCGCTGCATTCTTCGGGTGACAGTCACGGCATGGATTCTAGGGTCTGCGCTCCGCTTCGCGTCGCTCCGCCCTAGAATGACGACGATGAGGGCCCAAAATGCCTCGCCGCCACATCGACATGCGTGTGATGCGCATGGGCCTCGAAGCGCTCCGTCTCATTGTGGTCGGGCGCTTCGTTCGGCCACCATTTGCCGCCGATGACGATGCCGTTGGAGACCAGTCGCTGATCCGCGACCAGTGACGCTCCAACAGGATCGACGAAGGTGAAGCGGCCGGGCTGCAGCTTCAGCACGGCGACGTCGCCGGTGCCGCCGACCTTCAGCGTGCCGAGTTCCGGCCTTGCGATCGCCTCCGCCGGCCGCTGCGTCGCCGCGCGCAGCACCTCGACCAGCGACATGCCGAGCGCCATGAGCTTCGACATGCAGACCAATATGTCGAAGGCCGGACCGTCGACGCAGTAGAGATGCACGTCGCTGGAGATGACGTCCGGCGCAAGGCCCTCGGCAAGCATCGCCCTCGCCACCTCGAAGTCGAAGGAACCCATGCCGTGGCCGATGTCGAAGATGACGCCGCGCTCGCGCGCCAGCCGCATGTCCGGCCGCACCGCTCCGGAGGCGAAGACCGGCGCGTTGGGGAAAGGCCGGAAGCAATGGGTGAGAATGTCGCCGCGGCGCAGCCTGGGCAGCACTTCCGAGCGGCCGGGCGGCGGCTCGTCGATATGCGCCATCAGCGGCAGGCCGGCCTTGTCGGCGGCTTCGAGCGCGAGGTCGACAGGCGCGATGCCGCTCGAGCCGCCGGCATGCTTGCCGGAACGGACCTTGACGCCGACGACGACATCGGCGTGCTCGCGCACCGCCGCCACCGTCTCGCGCGGCTCGCAAAGCCTGAGATCGCCGCATTCGCCGACCGACACTGTCTTGGCGAAGCCGAAAATGCCGGCGAAGGAAATGTTGACGTAAGCGAGGATGCGGACCTTCGAGCGCTCGATGACGTGGCGGCGGAAGCCGAGGAAATTGCCGGCGCCGGCGCTGCCGGCATCGATGAAAGTGGTGGTGCCGCTCTTGGCGGCGAGCCGGTCGGCGTCGACGCCGAGCGAGGTGCCGCCCCAATAGACGTGGCTGTGCAGGTCGATCAGGCCGGGCGTGACGATGCAATCCCTGGCGTCGACGACTTCACTCGCCGCCTCGGCATTGATGGCGGCGTCGATCGCGGCGACGCGGCCATCGGCAATGGCAACATCGCGTGGCGCGTCCAGGCCCGATACGGGATCGATGAGGCGCCCGCCCTTGATCAGGAGATCGAACTGCATCGGTGCCCTCGCTTTGTTTGTTCGTTTCACGCAATTCCGGACGAAAGGCTACGGCGAAGTCGCCGAACTAACCGCTAAGCACTTTTCCTGGAATTGCTTCAAGCGATCCGACCGGGCGATCAGACCGGCCGATAGGCGACGGCTTCGACTTCGATCTTGATGTCGATCATCAGGCGCGATTCGACCGTGGTCCGCGCTGGCGGATCCTTCGGGAAATGTTTTGCATAGACGGTGTTGAACGTGCCGAAATCGCGCGCGTCCTCCAGCCAGACGGTGGTCTTCACCACATCGTCCATGTTGCAGCCGGCGAGCGCCAGGGCCGCTTTGACGTTCTGAAGCACCTGCTCGGCCTGCTCGGCGATGCCGCCCTTGATCACGAGCCCGTCGCTGCCCACCGGCACTTGACCGGAAATATAGACGAAATCGCCAGCGCGGACGGCGGGCGAGAGCGGAACGTGGGATTTCCCAAAGCACTGCTTGGACAAGGGGAGCCTCCTTCAATCGACGACGGGAACCCGGTTACATAGCCGTCTACGCCTGTCGGCACGATCCTCCTAGAGCCAATGTCGGAAAGCAACATTCTTTCGAAATCCATGTTGCTTTATTACAGAAGCCTGAGCATCTTGCGCTCGACGCCGCTTGAAATCGGCCGCGCATATGAGGGAGATCGGCATGACCTTCGACAAGAATCCGTTTCCGGAAGGCGATGCCGACCGCCACGCGCTGTGGGAAATGCTGGTGCGGCGCGACATCGACGCCTTCCTCGGTCAGGACTGGTCGATGGTCGAGGACGATTTCATCGCGGAAAGCTTCTTCGGCATGCATGCGCATTTCCTTGCCAACGCAGATGCCTGGCGGCTGCAGTTCCCCCGGCTGGAGGTCTATCGCGACGAATGGCTGCGGCAGGCCGAGGAAACCGCGGCGACGAAATTCGCCGAGCCGCTGCGCGAAGCGCTGTTTCGCGTCACCAACATGCGCGACATCGACGTCGACGGCGACCGCGCGGTGCTGCACAAGAAGTTCGACGGCTCGGTCGCCAAGGCCGACGGCGGCGTCGACCGGCTCAAATGGCAGACGCTCTACTTCTGCCGCAAGGTGGGCGGACGCTGGAAGATTGCCGGCTTTATCGGCTATATGCCGCATCCGCTGGGCAGCTAGGCGGGGCCTGTCGGACAGCCTGCGTTGGCAAAATCGCCCATTGTGGAGTTTAACCGAAGCGCCAGTTGGTCGTCATTCTAGGGCGAAGCAAGGAGCGAAGCGACGCGCGCAGACCCTGGAATCCATTCCGTGACGACTGTCGAAGAGCGGGATGGTTCCAGAATATCATCGCAACGGCGCAATCCCGAGTGAAGTTCTGCACCGCTGCGACACTTCGAAGTCGCGGAATGGATCCTCGGGTCTGCGCGCGTCGCTTCGCTCCTTGCTCCGCCCGTGGATGACGACGTTAGGGAGGCTTCAGCCGACGAGCTCGCTAGGACAGAAGCGGCAACCGCTCATCGGGCGAGCGGTGGTCGAACACGACGCCCATGGTCTTACCAACGGCGGCCATGACGATCAGTTCGATGAGATGGTCGTCACTGTCCTGGCAAGCCGGGTCGGATCGGCGTATGGCGTCGAGCATCGCCCGGGTCGAGACGGTATCGCCGGCGCGAAATTTCGAAAGAGCAGATGAAACAAGGTCTTGCACCGTCCGATCTATGACGGGCACTTCCGCAGCGACGTTCATCGGCCTCCTCCTGCCATGAACCCTCCCGCAAAAGATGATACGCCAACGGTTGGAATGTGCCAGCAAAATGGTGGTCCGACCAGTGGGGCTGGCGACAGCCTGCCCTTGATTCAAGCCTAGATGTGGACACCTGCTGGCTAGCGGCAGCGTAAGCTCGACGCACCGCGCTCGGGTTGATAAGCCCGTCGCGCGCAGGGAGACGATCCGAGTCGAAATATGACCGTTGCAATCGAGATGGGGCAGACGAGCGCAGGCGCGTCGGCGGCCCTCGACCTTGAGGAGTTGCTGGCGACCCGCCTGCTGGTGCAGGGCAATTCGGGCTCGGGAAAGTCGCATCTGCTGCGCCGTCTTCTGGAGCAGAGCGCGCCCTGGGTGCAGCAGACCATCATCGACCCGGAAGGCGACTTCGTGTCGCTTGGCGAACGCTTTGGCCATCTGGTGATCGACGCGGAGGAACATACCGAGCGCGGCCTGCAGGCGGCTGGCGAGCGGGCGCGCATCCACCGCGTCTCGACGGTGCTCAACCTCGAAGGGCTCGATGCCGAGAACCAGATGCGGCGGGCCGCGGCCTTCCTCGGCGGACTGTTTGAGGTCGCGCGCGACCACTGGTATCCGATGCTCGTGGTCGTCGACGAGGCGCAGCTCTTCGCGCCCGCCGCCGCCGGCGAGGTTTCGGACGAGGCACGCAAGCTCTCGCTGGGCGCCATGACCAATCTGATGTGCCGCGGCCGCAAGCGCGGGCTTGCCGGCATCATCGCCACGCAGCGGCTGGCGAAGCTCGCCAAGAACGTCGCGGCGGAAGCCTCCAACTTCCTGATGGGCCGGACCTTCCTCGACATCGACATGGCGCGCGCCGCCGACCTGCTCGGCATGGAACGGCGCCAGGCCGAAGCTTTCCGCGACCTGGAGCGCGGGCATTTCATGGCGCTCGGTCCTGCCTTGTCGCGCCGTCCGCTCGGCGTGCGCATCGGCCAGACCGAAACCAGCCCGCGCAACGGCACGCCGCGGCTGATGCCGATGCCGGGAGCCGCGCTCGAAGATGCGCGCGCGATCATTCTTGCCGCGCCGCCGCCGGAGACGGTCAGGCCGCAGCGCCGGCCTTCGCCCGACCTGCTCGACCAATTGATGGCGGCCAAGGCCGCGCCGCTGGACATCCGCCCCGAGCCGATGGAACCGCAGCCAAGCGCCGAAGACCTGGCAGAGCGGCGCGAGCGGATGGACCGTATCCTGCGCGCCATCTTGGCCGAGCCGGATGCCGGGTTCCGCGTCATCGGCGTGCTCTACCAGGAGTTCGTGGTCCGCTGCCGCATCGAAGGGCTCGCCTCCGTGGTGCCCGACCTGTCGGAGTTCCGCCGCATGCTGACGCGCGCCCGCGCCGGCGTCGGCTCCGACATGGCCGAGGACGACGCTTGGCGCGACGTTTCCGTGCGCGCCTCGCTGCTGCCCGAAGACATGCAGGGCGTGTTCATGATGATCGCGCGCGCCGCCAAGGAAGGCTGGCCTTGCCCGAGCGACGCGGCGATCGCGCGGGCTTACGGTTCGCATTCGCTGCGCCGCGCGCGCCGGCTGCTCGACTACATCGAGGAGCAGGGCCTCATCGTCTGCCAGGTCGACGGAGCCGGCCGGCGCACGGTGACGCTGGTCGAACTCGCCTGGGCGACGGCGCCGGGCGACCCGAACGCCGTGGAGCAGGACAGCCTGGCTGGCTGACATCGGAAGACGCTGGCGACCGCGCTCTGGCAGCCTTTGCGCCATTGGTTGACGGCGAGCCTGCTTTGTCGGTTGCACGCAGCACTACATGTTCCGATAAAATTTCCAACAGAAATGCCAGCGACCGAGCGATGGCGAAGTCAACGCTGCGCCATCAAATGACGCTGCGCCGAAACGGACTCGGGCCGTGCACTTTAAGTCTTTGTTTTGTGCATATCATTCCCTCCAAATCGCAGCCCACTTTGGGAGACACAGGCATCAATCGATGGGGTGGCAGATTTGTTAAATGTTTAATGAATCGTTAACATTACGCGGGGATATATATTCCGTTATGGTTTCCAAATCGTAAAAAGCTAATATACCTGAATATAGGTTTGCTTGTCCCGCGATTGCGGCGACCGAAGGGGGGGCACGCCAGCTAGGAACGTTGGGTGCGAGCGTGCAAGCGCTCTGGGGTGGGGTTTTGTCTCTCGGCGAGAGAAGTCTTTACGTTCAATCAGAGTGGCTTGGTCCTGACCAACCGCCGCGGGCGGAAGCATTCGCTTGCGTCGTCCGCACCAGGATCAGCAGTAACCGTCGGGGCGAACACTTTGGTTGTTCGCAAAGGGATCACAGGGGGTAATTGGCAATGGCGACCACAACAGTTTCAGGCTCGACCGTCACGTTTTCGAATTCGGGCGCGGCAGCCAATCTGACGCAATCCGGCAGCGAGGATGGCAGCCTCCTGTTCACATTCGACGTTCTCGCGGCGAGCGGCGGCGGAACCAAGACGACGATCTATTCGGTGGACGACGGCATCAAGAACGATGACGGAGGGGCCGGGATTGTCGTCACCAACAAGGCGTTCGCTGATTACAACAAGGACCTGCTGATCCAGGACGGTGCGAACGTCATCGAAACCAGCAGCACGAGCGGGGCGAAATTCTGGATCGGCACCGACAACAAGATTCATTATGACGCAACCACTCTAGCCCCCCTGATCAACGCGCTCGGCGCTGGCGAGCAGTTCACGGACACGATCCAATACACGATCAAGATGTCGAACGGCACGCTCAGCGTGGGTACGCTGTCGGTGGTGATCACAGGTACCAACGATGCCCCGGTGATCACCGTCACCGCCGGCGATCACGATGCTGTCACGCTTAACGAAACAAACTCCCCTTTGTCGACAAACGGTACGCTGACCGTCAGCGATGTCGATATCCATGATACGGTAAACGCCTCGGTGACGGGAGTGACCTTGGGCGGAGCTGCCGGTTCCCTCCACGCAGCCGACGTCGTGAACATGCTGTCGCTGGGCGGCAATCCCGTCATCGACAACAGTCACACATCGGGCGCGATCAACTGGTCGTTCAATTCCACGCCGCAAGCTTTCGACTATCTCGCGGCGGGCGAGCATCTCACCCTGACCTATACGATCAAGGCAGACGACGGCCACGGCGGCACGACCACGCATGACGTTACGATTACCATCACCGGCACCAACGACGCCGCCTCGATCGTGGTCGACGCTTCGGTCACCGACGACCGGGCGGTGAGCGAGGCCGGCGGGGTGAACAACGGCACGGCGGGCGATCCCTCCGCCTCGGGCAAGCTTCTGGTGAGCGATGTCGACGCCGGCCAGGCGCACTTCCAGACGCCGGCGAGCCTCAACGGCACCTACGGCACCTTCAGCTTCGACGCGAACTCGGGCGCCTGGACCTATGCGCTCGACGACAGCCGCGCCGCCACCCAGGCGCTCAACGGCGGCGAGCCGGCGACCGACACGCTGACGGTGTGGTCGGCCGACGGCACCGCTCACCACGACATCGTCGTCAACATCAACGGCGCCAACGACGCCGCCTCGATCGTGGTCGACGCTTCGGTCACCGACGACCGGGCGGTGAGCGAGGCCG